>JAUJON010000027.1 GCA_030447595.1 Thermosynechococcaceae cyanobacterium YX3bin19 | reverse complement strand
CCATAATTCTATTGGATGGATCTGGGAACAGTAGAGTCAGAACATTCTATGGTACCAGAGTTACACTGGTTTACACAAGAGTACATTACCCTGTAGCGCTTCTTACCTGTCTTTTGCCTTTTATGTTATCTGCCTGTAGCAACACGCACTCGCGCTAGTTTGACATAGCCCATCCAAGAAGAGTAACGGTCCTTAAGGACAAGGAGCCGTCTGGCGCCGCTGCTGAAGTAAGGCTATCTGAGGGTACTGCAGTGGATACAAGGGAAACCTACTGCATCGAAGCGATGATTTGGAGAAGAGAGCCGCATCATCCAGTAAAAGCGCCAACTTAAACTTGGACACCCTTCAAATAGTAGACAAGCGCTTTCAGACCTAGCTGATAACTATTAGCACCAAAGCCACTAATCTGACCAATTACTACTGGCGCAATCAAGGAATGGTGGCGAAACGTTTCCCGGCTATAGATATTACTCAGGTGAACCTCAACGGTAGGGATTTGCACAGCCGCAATAGCATCTCGCAGAGCCACACTTGTATGGGTATAGGCTCCCGCATTGATCAAGATACCCTGATGCTGCCCTAACGCTGAGTGAATAGCATCTACCAGAGCCCCTTCGTGGTTCGACTGCAAGGTTAAAACACTAACCCCTAGCCTTTGACCTTCTTGTTTCAGTTGCTCATCAATGGCTACAAGTGTTTTTGAACCATAGATGCCGGGTTCTCTCGACCCTAGCAAGTTTAAGTTTGGCCCGTGAAGGACCAGAATACTGAGCACGAGGTCTATTTAGGTCTACCGGCGCTGATCGGAATCCCGAACAGGAACCGGAATCGCCTCGGCTTCTGGTCGCTCAGAATCAAGTAAGGCTTCGATCAATCGCCGAAACCACTCGCCGATCTTGTCTAGTATTTGCTCAATAGTTCCCATAGTTTAGACCGCTCCTCCGATACAGTCTTAAATGTACTTTCGTACAAGTCTTTCTGGAGATCTTACTAAAGTCGTCTCTTTATTGCTTCTTTCTAACATTTTTTTCAATCAAAACCAACTTACCCAGCACTTTCGTTTGTTTTAGTCAATCTTGAAGCGAGTTGGCGCCGGAGTTGATCGAGAGCGGTACAGGCACTCAGGCGCTGAATCCAGTCGCGTCCTCGCAGCGCCCCAAAGTGATACTCACAACTTTCAGCTTCTCCATCCTGTCGTGCCAGGCCCAGGTAAACTAGCCCGACGGGTTTGGCCGGTGTACCTCCGCCTGGACCAGCGACGCCTGTAATACTTAAACCCCAAGTTGTCCCGAGCAGAGAACATACTCCTGTTGCCATTTGTTTAGCTACAGTAGCACTCACAGCACCCTGTGCAGCTAAGCCCTCAGCCGTCACCCCTAGCAGCGATCGCTTTACAGCATCGTCGTAGGCAATCACACCCCCTTTAAAGTAGCTTGAACTTCCCGCGATACTGGTGATCATTTGGCCTAAGCCGCCGCCGGTACAGGACTCGGCAACGCTGAGAGTTTCACCAGCCGCTTGTAGCTGTTTACCAACAACTGAGGCTAATGTGTCATCATCTATGCCATAGCAATCTAGCCCTGTAAGCTGGCGGATTTGTTGCTCTACAGGCTTGATGAGCTGGAGTGCCTCTACCTCGGAACTACTGCGGACGGTGACTCGCAGTCTTGCCTCTCCGTGACTGGCATAGGGGGCTACGGTAGGGCTTTGCAGGTCAAGCAAGGGAGCTACTTTTTCGGCTAGGGCAGACTCTGAGATCCCCCAGAACCGCAACACCCGGCTATAAATCACTTCCTGACCCCAGCCTTGACTCTGTAAATAAGGTACCGCCGTTTGTCGCCACATCAGCTGCATTTCACTGGGGACGCCGGGAAAAGTCAAGATCGTTAAGCCTGTCCGGGGTTGCCAGATGATACCTGGGGCACTACCAATCGAATTGGGCAGGATCTGAGCTCCCTGGGGTACTAAGGCCTGTTTACGATTGTTGGAGGTTACAGTTAGCCCGCGATGGGCAAACTTACGAGTAATATCTGCGAGAATTCCAGGTTGCTCAATCAGAGGGGCGTCAAAGAAGTCAGCCAATGTCTCTGTCGTCAGATCATCCGGGGTAGGCCCTAAGCCCCCTGTCAGAACCAAAAGCTGGGCCCGTTTACAGGCGATTGCTAGCACATTTTTTAACCGCTCTGGGTTATCACCCACTACCGTTTGATAGAAGTGAGGAATCCCTAGTTGCGCCAACTGTTGGGCCAAAAACTGGGCGTTGCTGTTCTGAATTTCTCCTAGCAGCAGTTCAGTGCCAACACAAATAATTTCAGCGCTGAGACTCATTAGGTTAGCCTAAGATTTATGAATCCGCCACCAAACTTGCCAACTGGCATAGCTCATCAGCAAGGTAGCACCTAGGGCATAGGCTCCACCCCCTGGTATGTCAGAGAACGCCATTGCCAAACTGCCAACCCAAAGCGTCATGGCATAGATAAACAGGACAATAGTCCTTTGGGACAGCCCTGCCTGGAGCAACCGATGATGCAGGTGCAGTTTATCGGCGGCAAACGGGGACTTGCCGCTGCGGAGCCGATTAAAGACGACTGCTGAAGTATCAACAATCGGTACCGCCAGGATCAAGTAGGGGAGAAGCACAGCTACAGTGGTGACACTCTTGACTAAGCCAATCACACCAATTCCAGCAAGGGTAAATCCCATAAAGTAGGCCCCCCCGTCGCCCATAAAAATCTGGGCCGGATTGAAGTTGTAGCGCAGAAACCCCAAGGCTCCCCCGGCAAGGGCAGCAGCAACTAGGGCCGCCGCTGGTTGGTCCATAAATAGGCTCACCACCAGCATCACGACGGCAGCGATTCCGGAAACACCTGCTGCTAAACCATCGAGGCCATCGATAAAGTTGATGGCGTTAGCCATGCCCACTAGCCAGGTGACCGTAACCGGCAAACTCAACCAGCCGAGATTTACTAGTCCCACAAACGGGATTGCAAAAATTCTATGGCAACGCCCACTTGCCAGGCTAAAGTTGCAACAAGAACCTGGAGAAAAAGCCGCACAAAAGGCGATAGCGTGAACAGGTCATCCGCTAGGCCAATCAAGAAGAAAGCAAAGCCACCCACACTCCCCAGATGCCATACTCTTCTGCCCTGGGTAGCTCACCAAAGCCTCCTGATAGCCAGACGCTTAACAGCGCCACCACGCTCCCCACAAAAATAGAGATACCACCTAACCGCACCATAGGGCGCTGGTGAACTTTACGAGGTTGGGCAAGTCAACATAGCCAGCCTGTAGACCAACTTTTTTGACAATTGGTGTGGTCCAGAGAACAACAAGGGAAGCCACTAGAAAGGCAACCAGGTGGTAAGGCATCCGAAGAAAGCGTGCAAACTAAAGCACTTTAGCAGAGTTTACATCAGACTTTGGCTAATATTAAGCCAAAACTGGAACTGGAATAGATAGGTGGGGGTAGAGGGAAAGCGATCGCACAAATGAGCAACTCGCTGACGGCAGTCTTGAGCAACCGCTTCGTCTTCAGGCTGAAGCAGGCGATCGGCAATAATATTGGCAATCTCTCTGAATTCGGTCACTCCCATTCCGCGAGTGGTCATTGCCGGGCTACCTAGCCGCAGCCCACTGGTGACAAAGGAGACTCTGGGTCAAAGGGGACGGTATTCTTGTTTGCGGTGATGCTCACTCCACTCATCAACGCATCGGCTTGCTTGCCCGTCATGCTTACAGAGCGTAAATCAATTAACAGCAAGTGATTGTCTGTGCCACCGGAAACAATCTTCAGGTTCCGTGCTTGCAGTTGAGCAGCCAAAGCCTGGGCATTTGCAATCACTTGCGCCGAATAAGCTCGGAACTGGGGCTGCAGGGCTTCACCAAAAGCTACCGCTTTAGCAGCAATCACATGCTCCAGAGGCCCTCCTTGTGTACCAGGAAAAACAGCTTTATCCAACTGCTTGCCCAGCTGTGGATCCCGGGTTAGGATCAGGCCCCCCGAGGCCCGCGCAAGGTTTTGTGCGTCGTTGTCGTCACCACGTCACAGTGGGGAATGGGGCTAGGGTGATGGCCTGTCGCTACCAGGCCAGCAATGTGAGCAATATCCGCAAGCAAGTAGGCACCGACTTCATCCGCGATCGCCCGGAACCGCTCAAAGGCAATGACGCGGGGATAGGCGGAGTAGCCACAGATAATCAGCTTGGGACGATGTTGGTGGGCTACTTCTCGAATCTGGTCGTAGTCCAACTGTTCCGTTTCAGGACTGACGCCATACTGCACCACCTTGAACCACTTACCAGACACATTCACCGGGGAGCCGTGAGTCAGGTGCCCCCCGTGGGATAAGTCCATCCCCATAATGGTGTCCCCTGGCTCTAGTAGAGATAAGAAAACTGCAAAGTTCGCCTGAGCACCAGAGTGGGGCTGCACGTTCACATGTGCTGCATCAAATAACTGCTTAGCGCGATCGATTGCTAGCTGCTCAACTTGATCAATAAATTGACAGCCACCGTAATAGCGCTTACCGGGCAATCCTTCCGCATACTTGTTGGTTAAGACAGAGCCTTGGGCTGCCAAAACTGCGGCAGAGGTGAAGTTTTCACTGGCGATTAACTCCAGGTGGTCCTGTTGGCGCTGTAGCTCTTGCTGGAGAATTTCGGCAACGAGCGGATCAGTATCTGCGAGAATATCTTGGTTGGTTGGAGTCACAGGATAAACCTTTACACGAAACTTTACAATTGCAGCTTAAAGCCAGTGCCTGCTTGAATCAGCCGGCGCAAGCAACTCTTTTTAATTCCTTTATTAAGGTTAATATTTTTCCAGCTTATGATCATACCTTTGTCTCAAGGCAGAGGGTAATCCTAGTATCAACCTGAAAAATTGCTGAAATATCTATCTGCTCGAACTTTGAGGGTATTTGTTAACCCCAACGATAGAATGAACAAGAGCCTGTAGTCTCGGCACTGCAACGATGCTGAACTTTGGCCTTTCAAAGTGACAAAACAGAATCAGGAAAGGATTCAGTTTTGCAACTTAGCTTGCACAATAGCGTATTACCTGAGGTTGAACAGTATGAGTGATTAGCCTCTCGATCTAAGAGCTGTATCCACTCACACTAAACTTTCCCAAGCTCTGACCTAGAATGAAGGCAGGATAACAGGGTTCTCCAGAGGTGTTGAATGCTGGTGGTCTTAATGAAAAACCAACTCCTGTCTCCTGAGCAGATTTGCCAAACCTGTTTATTAGCTGATCCCAGCGGCAAACCGCGTTGGCGGCAGGGAAAACTTTGCTGCGCTCAACGCCTTCCTAAAGTGACTGAGAGCCAGCCTGAACAGTATCAATGCCGGATGGGGTTCCGCATTGCAGATATCCATTAGCTTTGAGAACTCCCAAGGCAACTGTGGTCTAAATTTAGCGCGAGGCTGACTAAGCTATGCTTAGCTATTAGGAACTTCAGGAGCACTACAGTATGGCTTTCCGCGGGTCTACCACTATTCGAGAACGCATTTTTGCCTGTCTGCCCTACTTGTTGCCATTGCTTGATGGCTTAAGGTTTGGTGGCTTTCTATTTAATCTATTTCCACCCCTGCGGTTTATTCTAATTCCCCTGGCACCGTTGGCAATTATCTATACCCTACCCCTAGCAAGTTTGGTAATTTTCTTTGCCTTGTTTTTGCTGGTAGTTCGCAACGAAAACATTAGCCACTTTATTCGTTTCAATGCTATGCAGGCCATCTTGGTCGATATTATTTTGATTTTGTGTCAATTCATCCTGCCTGTGTTGTCTTCTGCTGGCAGCAGGTTTTTTCTGGAAGTAATTTCTAATTTTGTCTTTTTAGGCGTAGCAGCAGTTTTTGTCTATGCAGTTTTTCAGTCTCTCCGAGGGCGCTACGCAGAAATCCCTACCCTGTCTGAAGCGGTTTACATGCAGGTGCGTTAGGGATCTTTGAGGCCGTTTGCTGGCGCGGAGTTCAACAACGAGCGACTAAATTGTTCAGGGAACCAATCCCTTCAACTTCGACACCGACGCGATCGCCGAGTTGTAATGGACCGACTCCTTGGGGGGTGCCCGTTAAGACAATATCTCCAGGTAGCAGGGTCATTATCTGACTGATGTAGGAGACAAGGAATTTTGGTGCAAAGACCATTTGGTCAATAGTGGCATACTGGACGAGCTGGTTATTCACAAATGTCCGTAGTGATGCACCCGGATTCAGTTCCTGAACAATCCAGGGACCTAAAGGGCAGAACGTATCAAACCCCTTTGCCCGGGTCCATTGAGAATCTCGCCTTTGTAAATCTCGGGCAGTCACATCATTCGCGATGGTATAACCCCAGATTTTGGTTTGGGCTTCTTCAGGATTACAGCGGTTACAGTACGAACCAATGACTAATGCTAGTTCCCCTTCATAATCTACTTGCTGCGAGGAGGAAGGGTAACAGATTTCTCTTTCTGGTCCTAGGACTGAGGTGGACGGCTTCAAGAATAGAAGTGGCTCTTGGGGCACAGGGGTTCCCATCTCAGCGGCATGGTCAGCGTAGTTTTTGCCAACTGCTACGATCTTAGAGGGAGCACAGGGAGCCAAGAGTTGGTAGCTCTCAGGCTCTAAAAGCTGCTTGCTGGGCTGACCACTGAGCCACGGAGGGGCGTCGAGAACTCGTACACTGCGGTCAAGCTCTAAGAGACCGTAGTAAGTATTTGCCCTTTCAGTCTGAACACGGACATAACGTTGAGCCATTGTCCTCAATCAATATTCGGTTAACTGACGAGCAGATCACTATTGGAGAAGCTGATGAACCGTTCCCCAATAAAATTTGAAAACTGGGATAAGATTATAATTCCTTGCTTTGTGATACAAAGCTCGTTCAGGTAACTCTGGCTGGGTTGTATCAAAGGCCATTCTGTCCATAAGGAGAAAATTGTCATGAATTACATTTACGAAACAATGTACATCTTGCGACCTGATTTGAGTGAAGAGCTCACTGATCAGGCAATTGAGAAATACCAAACTATCTTACGACAGCAAGGCACTGAACAAATTGAGGTTCAGCACCGGGGCCGCCGCCGTCTGGCTTACGAAATTCAGAGGCAGAAAGAGGGTATTTATATACAGATGAACTATAAAAGCAGTGGTGCTGCCGTAGCTGTCCTAGAACGGGCAATGCGAATCAGTGACGAAGTTATTCGCTACTTAACCGTTAAGCAGGAACAAGAAGTAACACCAGACTTAGCGGCAGCGACTGTGTAGCTTTGCTGGCAATCACTTCAAGCGCCTGTAGGGTTTTCAGCGACTGAAAAAATTAAGTCTATTCACATTAGTGAAATAGAGCTGACGAAGCCCTGGGCAGATCTTATTGTAGGGAGACAACAGCTTGCTTCCGCTTAACGGGAGCAACTGATGTATAGTACATCCACCTTTTGACCCAATCTGTAAACAATCTAAAGATGCAGATTCGCTTTCAGTTGGATCTAAAGCCAGTATGAGCCAGGCTGACAACCTAACGTCCCTAGACCTTCAGGAGCAAGTCCTGCATTTGCATCATCAGCTGCAGATGCGAGACCAGCTTGTTCAGCAGTTGTCGGAAGAATTGTTTCGATTGATTCGAGACCAACCAGGTTCAACCCAGGAATCAGAAACGGATTCCCAGACAATGCAGTCGCTGCAAAGACAGTTCCAGGTAGTGAAGCAACAGCTTGCCCTCCACCGGGAGGAGATTGCGAAGCGGAATGCTGAAATTGCTCACTTACGACAGTCACTGGAGGAGCTGAGTGCACGCAACTCCCTACTAGAAGAGGCAATGCAGGAGTTACCTGAAGTATACCGGCAAAGGTTTGCTGAACGACTGCGGACGGTCAGGCAGAAATTGTTTATGCTTCAGCAAGAGAACCACCAGTTACATGCCAGGCTTCAAAATGCCAACTATGGCCTAGCAATTAAAACACCTTATCCCAAAGTCGAATTGCCTAACTTTTCTAGCCCTACTAGGTGCTCCGACGAGGATAATTTCAGTCATCCCTCTACTAGCATTGAAAGAGCCTCCTTAGAGGATGGTTGAGGTTCTACTGGTCGTCGATCAAGCTGATGCATTGCAGCTTAACTTTGGCACCGTGGTAGACCAGGTGCAACCTGTTTTAGAGCAGGAAGGGATGGAATACCATCAGAGATTTCCTGACGTTGAGACCGTAATGACTGCTCATTTACGCATTCAATTTAGAAAAGGTGTCTGCCAATCATTCTGCGTTAGCGTAGGAAAGTGAGCCACATTTTTTTACTGTTTTACTGTGTTTTTTTCTAAACGCTCTACTGTACCTGTTGTCTTAGCGGTTGCACTACTGGTTCCATTGTCTGCTTGTGGCAATGGCTCGATCGGCGCGGCGATTCAGCAAGCCCTTTCTGCGGACCCTAAAACTAACCGCTGGGGTCAAGAAGCTCAAGCAAGACTGCCGGAAGACTTCCCCCTTGAGTTACGTTACCCGAATGCTCAACTCCAGGAGGCGAGTCAAGCAGTCGCTCAGGTAATCGGTATGCCTAACAGCCAGCCAACCGGAGAACCTGTTGCTGCTAACTCAGATAACTTCAACCCACAACAAACGACTCGTTGGGTAACTTCCGATACAAGTACTCAGGTACAGGTCTTTTATCAAAAGCTGTTTCAGTCTGCAGGTTGGTCACTTTTAGATCAATCGGCCAATGGGGATGAAAGTACCCTGGTAGCCCAGCGGGAGAATCTACGGGTTACGGTTTCAATTCCCAACCGGCCAACGTCATCCCAGACCTTACCGCCACCTGCCCCTAGTGGCAGCAGTCCGCCCCCTGGTGCAGAATTTGTGATTGAGTATGCACGGGGAGCTGCAGCGACAGAACCTGGCCAACCTGCAATAAGTAGTCCCACACCAGACACCGATCCAGCTCAGCAACTTTCGGGCCTGAGCCAAGCTCCCAAGGAACTGCAGCCTTATTTGGAAGACCTGGCTGAGTTGGGTGTCTTAACCTCCGGCTCCTCGGGTGAGGGTACCTTTCAGCCTAATCAAACGATTACCCGACGTGAATTTGCCCGTTGGCTGGTTGAGGCCAACAACCGGATCTATCGTGACCAACCGGGGCGGCAGATCCGCCCGGTGCCAGAAGCAGCTCAGCCTGCATTTCAAGATGTGCCGTCCACCGATCCGGCTTTTGCCGCCATTCAGGGTCTAGCGGAAGCAGGTTATATCCCTAGTTCCCTAGCTGGAGAAGCCAACGCCAACCGCTTTCGGCCCAATGCCCCGCTGACGCGGGAAGAACTATTGCTCTGGAAGGTGCCTATCGATCTACGGCGGATTTTGCCAACGGCAACATTAGACAGCGTTCGACAAACCTGGGGCTTTCAGGATGCTAACAAGATTACCCCCAAAGCCTTGCGAGCTATAGCAGCCGATCACCAAAACGGTGATCTTTCAAATATTCGCCGAGTTTTCGGCTCGACACTGCTGCTACTGCCTCAAAAGACAGTAACCCGAGCTGAAGCAGCAGCAGCCCTTTGGTATGTTGGCTCTCAGGGTGAGGGATTGTCTGCTGAGGACGTTCTGGAAGCCCAGGGTAGTGCTGCCCCAGAGGCAAACCCCTCCAGTCCCAATGATCGCGCCGGCAACTGATCTTTGATTAACCTATGGTCTTAGTTAGTTACGACTCGCTGTTTAGTACCATCGAAACCCTGGTGCTGCACCATTCCCCCAGTGGTGTAGAAACGGAAATTGATCAGTGGTTGCTGAGCCATCTGCAAGCCCGGGCTGAAACCTGGCAGGATGCAGCCGGAAATATTATTGCCCGGATTCCTGGCCGCAATTCTCAGAGGGCGATGGCAATCACGGCTCACAAAGATGAGATTGGCGCGATTGTGAAAACAATTAGCCCGCAAGGGCGAGTTGAAGTTCGTAAACTCGGTGGTTCCTTTCCCTGGGTGTACGGTGAGGGCGTTGTGGACCTATTAGGCGACCAGCAGACGATTAGCGGCATTCTGTGCTTTGGCTCCCGGCATGTTTCCCATGAGTCTCCCCAAAAGGTGCAACAGAATGAAGCCCCCCTGCAATGGGAAGACGCCTGGATAGAAACGCTATGTCCCATAGAGGAACTGGAAGCAGCGGGGGTACGACCGGGAACCCGGATGGTGATTGGCAAGCATCGTAAGCGGCCATTTCGCTTAAACGATTATATTGCCAGCTACACACTAGATAATAAAGCGTCGGTGGCAATTTTGCTGGCTCTAGCGGAGACGCTGAAACAGCCGGTAGTCGATATTTACTTAGTTGCCTCCGCGAAGGAGGAAGTGGGGGCGGTTGGAGCCCTTTACTTCACGCAGCAGCAAACCTTAGATGCTTTGATTGCTCTGGAAATTGCTCCCTTAGCGCTGGAGTATCCAATTGAACCAGGAGCAGCCCCTGTATTGCTGTCCCAAGACGGGTACGGAATTTATGATGAAGGCCTGAACCAACAGCTGCGGCAGGTGGCTGAACAAGCAGGAATCCCCCTGCAGCTGGCTGCTATCAGCGGTTTTGGTAGTGATGCTTCAATTGCGATGAAGTCTGGGCATGTGCCCAAAGCTGCCTGTCTAGGTTTTCCTACGCAAAATACCCACGGGTATGAAATTACCCATTTAGGTGCGATCGCCCACTGCGTTGAACTCCTCCATGCTTACTGTGAAATGAAATCGTCTAAGCACCTGAGGCAAATAAATCAAGGGGAAAGTGACCGTACGTTGCATTAATTCCTCCAGCATCTGAGGACTGGTAAGACACAAGCACACCCCGATATTTACTAAAGCGAGAATCCAGATAATATCCGGTATGGGGATTGAATTTGATATACACAGGGCCATCGACGGCAACAGTGTTGGGGGTTGTGTCATAGCCCAATACTGCTGCATAAGTCTACCAAGGCCCTGTATCCCTGCGCCGCTGTATCAGCACATATTCCCAAAATTTGATACTCAGAGAAGTGGGTCAGCAAGAGTATTGCCTGACGAAGCAGATCTCGACTCAATGCTGAGTCAGAGATTCGGCTATGAGTGTTGAACTGACTCAGGAGGCGCTGTGCTCCCGGTACAGTCAGTTTTGTCGTCTCAATTGTCATACAGCTGGCGGCAATTCCTACTAGTCAATTAAAAGAGAGGAAGCAGATACCCCCTCTCCGGTAGGTATATGAGCAAAAGGAAAAGAAACTTGTTGTACCTAGTAAGCCAGACCCATGCTGCGAGTCGTTTCTGGACCGAGATAGACTCGGATGCTGAAAGTCTGTAGGACAAGCTGTTTCGCAACGAAAGCAACCGACACAGTCTTCTGTTCGGGGGGAGGAAGCAATCTGCTTTGCTTTACAACCGTCCCCGGGAACCATCTCTAGAACGTCGGTGGGGCATGCGCGGACACATTGAGTGCAGCCAATGCACGTGTCGTAGATTTTAACGGTGTGAGACATTAAAAAGGCTCCAAACTAGATGATTTTAACGGCTAATCTTACCACCAGACAATTGGAACCGACCGAGGGTCGCGTTTCCTGTAATGTAGTCTTCAGTTTACAGCAAGGCTTTTACACCACTTCGCTATCGGCTACAAAACTTCAAATAACAAATCTGTGGGATTCATTTATTGGCTTAAGGTCCGCAAGAATCGCTGTAAACTAGCTAGCGGACCCTGCTTCGCTGTTGCCCGTTGCTTGTCAGCAGAATAGGTTGCTTGAGCAAAAATCCGTTCTAGATCCTCTCCTGATGGTTTCTGGGCTTCTTCAGCAATCATTTCATACTTTCCCTCTGCTTGTTCCAGCCACACTGTCCAGCCAGGGATAGGCCCAGAGAAAATAGCTCCATTCTCCAAAGGTCTCAGAGAATAACAGATTTCAAAGGTGTTCAAGCCCCCAGCTGACGACCCACTGGCCAATTCCCACAGTTGCCACATCTTGAAGTTGAGGATTCAGCAAGATAAAGGGTCGATCGCCCACCTCATTGCTCATTTGTTCCACCCGCTCCACTTCACTTGAAGTTGGGGCGACTACGACAATGGCTCGGTCTTCCGGCTGAATTTGCGCCTGGATTTCCTTAACGCCACGGGGGTCGAAGGAGTAATTCGCCCCAACTCTGGCTCCAGTCTCGTTTCGCTAAGGCCGCTGCACCTGCATCGGCGAAGAACACTCGCAAGTGCGGTCTAGGTCCTTAAACAGTTCGATAAACTGTGCCGCTACTGGCAAGTTTGAGCTCCGAAACAGCAGCTCAACCTGTAGACGCGCACGACCACCGGCGATCGCCGCTGCTGTGGCGCTTTTAGCTTGGGCGATCGCTTCGTCTAAGGTTTCCGGCAGTTCAGGCATAGTCAGGTTCAGTGTTTGAATGTCGCTAAAGACATTCTAAGGGTTCACTCCACTAAGATCTCCACCTACTGAACTGGCGTCAGCACTTTTCTTCTAAGACGTCTGGGTCGGCTTCTGGGGTATTCGCTTCCGATGGCGGTACTACCTGCCGAACTGATCTAAGAGCGTCCGACCACTGGTCGAGAATCGCCTGAGCTTTCGAGCTACCGGTCCGTTCTGCATAGGTTTTGATCAAGTCATAGAGTTGTCGCTTGCCGGCATCCGGTCTTCACCCGCTGGATCTGGACAATCTCCGGGTTAACTTTTGTTGGGAAGCTGCCGTCTTCATCGAGGAAGTAGGCTAAACCACCCGTCATCCCGGCACCCACGTTGCAGCCTACCGGACCCAGAACCACGACGACTCCACCTGTCATGTACTCACAGCAGTGGTCGCCTGCACCCTCAATTACGGCTTTGCCACTGGAGTTCCGCACGGCAAACCGCTCACCTGCTAGACCCCTGGCAAACAGAGAACCACCTGTGGCCCCATAGAGACAGGTGTTACCGATAATTACATTCTTCGCTGGATCATAGGTGGCCGCGGCAGATGGCTTGATCACAATTTCACCTCCATGCATCCCTTTGCCCACATAGTCGTTGGCTTCCCCTTCTAGGTTAAGCGTAATGCCAGGCAGGTTAAAGGCACCAAAGCTCTGACCCACACTACCGTGGAAGTTCAAAGTGATTTGACCACTGAAGCCGGTATTACCATACTGTTTAGCGACCGCCCCTGCTAAACGAGCGCCGACCACCGTGCGATCGGTATTGATCACTTTATGGGTTTGTTCGAGGCTCGTCTGGTCTGAATTACAGCTTGAATGGCTGGATCACCGAGTAAGCGATCCTCTAAAACCGGACCGTTACCTTATGAACGTCCGCGTGGTTTAGCCAGAGCGATCAGCACGGGCGTCGGGCAGCTGGGTGAGGCAGTCAGGTTCAGTGCCTGGGTTTTGGTCAGCTTGACGTGATCCCGGACTTTCAACAGATCAGCGCGACCAATGATCTCGCTCAAGGAGCGGTAACCCAGCTTTGCCAAAGAGCGACATCACTTCCTCGGCAATGAAGCAGAAAAGTTGACCACATGCTCGGCATACCGGTAAACCGCTTGCGGAGTTCCTCGCGCTGGAGGCAACCCCTACCGGACAATTGTTGGTATGACAGATTCGCGCCATAATGCAGCATTCAGCGATCATGGCAATGGTGCCAAAACCGTACTCCTCTGCTCCCATCAGCGCTGCCATCATGACATCCCAGCCAGCTCTGATACCACCGTCAGTGCGCAGGATGACGCGATCTCGCAGTTGGTTTTCCATCAAAACTCGATGGACTTCCGTGAGTCCAGTTCCCGGGGCTGCCAGCGTGCTTGATCGAACTCAGGGAGAGGCACCCGTGCCACCTTCGTGGCCGGAAATTTGAATTGCATCCGCGTTGGCCTTGGCAACCCCGGCGGCGATCGCCAATGCCGATCTCCGCCACCAGCTTCACCGCAACCTGAGCCTGAGGGTTGATTTGGTGGAGATCAAAGATTAACTGCGCGAATCTTCAATCGAGTAGATATCGTGGTGGGGAGGAGGAGAAATAAGCGTCACGCCCGGCTTAGAGCGCACCCAGCATCGCAATGTAAGGGCTAACTTTTTTTTGCAGAGCTGACCCCTTCCCCAGGCTTGGCACCCTGGGCAATCTTAATATCCAGCTGTTTGGCACTCATCAGGTACTCTGGGGTTACCCCAAAGCGTCCGGAAGCAACTTGCTTAATTGCGGAACTGGCCGTATCGCCATTGCGAAGCCTTTCAGCGAGGCAGTAGCGGCGAGTGGCCTGTTGCGTCTACATCATTTAGGACGACCAATCGCACGTGATCTTCGCCGCCCTCGCCGGAGTTGGACTTGCCGCCAATCCGGTTCATGGCTATCGCAAGAGTCTCATGGGCCTCACGGGAGAGAGAGCCTAGAGACATGGCCCCGGTGACGAATCGCTTGACAATCTCAGTCACGGGCTCGACTTCTTCAATCGCAGCGAGGGGCGATCGCTCTCGATATCTAATAAATCCCGCAGGGCAGTCACGGGACGGTTCTGCAACTGCTGCTTGTAGACCTCGTAGTGGTTGTAGTTCTTTTATGCGTTACCGCCTTGTGCAGGGCTTTCGCCATTTCTGGGTTATTGATGTGGTATTCACCCTTGGCCCGGGCATTGACAAAGCCAAAGTTCTCCAGTTTCTTGCTATTCAGCTGCGGAAAGGCGTACTGATGGAAGGTAATCACTTCCTGAGCCAGATCGGTAATGCTCAGTCCGCCCACCTGGGAAACTGTGCCAGCAAAGCCTAGCTCTAGTAAGTCTGGACCAATCCCGAATCGCTCGAAAATTTGGGCACCCTGGTAGCTGGACAACGGAGATACCCATTTTGGAGATGATTTTTCAACAAACCCGCTTCAATCGCCTTGCGGTAGCTGCTTTGGGCAGCAGCAATGGTACAGTGCGCGATCTTGCCCTTTTTCCATCAGCTTCTGGGTCTTGTCATCAGACCACCACTGGCGCACTGTCTCTAATACCAGGTAGGGACACACAGCAGCAGCTCCGTAGCCAATCAGGCAACCAAAGTGGTGGGTGTTCCAGCACTGAGCCGTGTCGATGACTATCGAGGCTTTGATTCGCAAGCCTTGGCGAATCAGGTGATGATGCACACTGCCCACGGCCAGCAGCGGGGGAATGTAGCTGTGCTCTGCATCTGAATGGGCCATGGCCCCCGTGGCCCCAACACCGGTCGCCCTGAGGATCAAGATCTCACTACCGGCACGAACGGCGGCCGCGGCCTGTTCACACAGATGGGTGATCGCTTGCGGGAATCCATCTGGGCCATCGGCGATCGCGTAAACAAGGTGGAAAGCGTGGTAGTTTTCAACCCTGTTTGCTGAATCTGCTCCAGTTCAGCGTCATTGAGAATCGGAGACTCCAGCTTTATCCGGCGAGCATACTCTGGCTTAACCTCGAGTAAATTCCCACGTTTCCCTAACTGCATCGCCATAGAATGGGAGGGTTGGTCACTTGGGCAAAGCGCTGCTTGAAGTAGTCGTAGAGCACGTGGGGCTTGTCTGACAACACCGCTAGGGGAATATCATCCCCCATACAAAAGGTGGCTTCCTTCCCCTCCAGTACCATTGGCTCGATCACCATGTCCACATCTTCTGAGCCATAGCCAAAGGCAATTTGATGCTGGAGGAATACCTGTTTGTCCATCTGTGCCTCTGCCGCAAAAGCTTGAGGCTCTAGATGCTGGCGTTCCTGCAGCCATTGGCCGTACGGCTCCAAGCTAGCCACCTGTTGCCGGATATCCCAGTTTCTCAAGATTTCGTGGGTTTCTAGATCGACCCCAATCATTTGTCCTGGACTCAGGCGGCCCTTTTCGAGAATGTCTGACTCGGGGATCTCAATGACCCCCGCTTCCGAGGCGACAATGATTAAACCATTGCAAGTCAACGTATAGCGAGCAGGGCGCAGACCATTTCGGTCCAGGGTTGCCCCAACCTTTTTGCCATCACTGAAAACCACAAAAGCCGGTCCATCCCAGGGTTCCTGAATGCCGCTGTAATATTCATAAAAATCAACCACTTCCGGATGCTCTGCTAGCTCAGGATGGTTTTGGTAGGCTTCGGGTATCATAATCCTCAAAGCTTCCAGTGGACTGCGGCCGGACTGCACCAGCAGCTCCATGACATTGTCCAGGGTGGCGGAATCGCTATTTTCCGGAATGACAATGGGCTTCAGATCCTCAATTCGCTCGCCCCAGTTGGGATGGGTTAGGGATGCCTCCCGCGCCATCATCCAATTCACGTTTCCGAGTAGGGTATTGATTTCCCCGTTGTGCCCCAAAAACCGCATGGGTTGAGCTAGAGGCCACTTGGGCATTGTATTGGTGCTAAAGCGGCGATGATAGACCGCAAAGGAACTCGTGTACTCAGGATTTTGTAAATCTAGGTAAAAGTGTCCCAGGACGGCTGAGCGGACCATGCCCTTATAGACAATCGTGCGACTGGAGAAAGAGCAAATATAAAACTCCTCGCCCCGCACCTCATCTCGGCTGCCGACCTGTCTTTCAATCCGCTTGCGTGCTAAATACAACCGCCGCTCCAGCTCATCCCCTTGCAGTGTTCCAGCGTGAATCAGTACCTGTTCTATTTGCGGCTGGTTTTCTCGGGCTTGAACTCCTAAACTATCAGGTCGAACGGGAACTTCCCGCCAGCCTATTAGCGTCAGTTCTTCCTCAGCTAAAACTCTCTCAACAATTTCCCGAGCAATGGTTGCTACTGTCGGATCAGTGGGTAAAAACACCATACCAACCCCAACTTGTTCTGCGGGGGGCAGCTGCATTCCTTGTTCCTGAAACCAATGACCGAATAGCTCCCAGGGGATAGCCGTCATCAGGCCTGCACCATCGCCAGAGTCTTGGTCCGCACTACAGGCACCGCGATGTTCAAGACAGCCCAATGCACTCAAAGCCTTGCTGATAATGGCATGATTAGCTTCTCCTTGCTGGTTAGCAATAAAGCCAACTCCACAGGCATCTCGCTCTTCAACTAACCAGCGCTGACCTGAAAATCCGGCTTTGCTTTGATTAATCCGTGTATTCAAGCTCTCTTTACCCATAGAGTGGTCCATTGAAGTTCACTAACAACGCTGAATGGATTTTGAATGTATCAATATTTCCTGCCGTTTAGAGCAGAAAATGGCAGTGCTGAAGACAGACTGCTATACACACTAGGGTTCGTAAAGTTTTTACTTTATCACCACTGCAACCCCTGGATAGTAGTCAATCAGACAAGGCTAACCTGATTTTTCAAGAGTCAGTATGTCGTGGCGCCGGTAGAAACTGGCTTTAGCAAAAACTGCTAAACCGCTGATCTAAAGTCTAAAACTAAATAGCCTTTTAGAGTAAGCCTGCGCGAGGAAGTTTAAACTTCGCTGCTCTGCAGACCTGTAGGCAAAGCTACCCAAATATGCTTAGGTCTAAAGCCTGGGTGAGTTTCTCTAAGAGAAACAATCCAACCACAGAGTTGCCAGCTAGGTCCAGTGCCGGACCATAGCAGGCGATCGCACCCTGGTTGGGTACTACAGATAGTAGGGCACCACTGACCCCTGACTTGGTCGGCAGACCTATCTGTGCCGCAAAACGTCCAGAAGCCTGATACAAACCACAGGTTGTCATAATAGCATTCACTATACGACGGTGCTGCAAGGCGATCGGCGTCCTAGGCTGAGCAAGCAGCATGCCCAAACGAGCTAAATCGGCAACAGTTCCAGATAGACAGCAAACATGGTTGTACGTATCTATAGCGCTCTCTGCCATTTCCAAGTGGCCGCAATGTTCGAGGAGCCTGGCAAGGGCCCAATTGCGCTCGTTCCCGGCAGCACGCACAGAAGCCAGCATCGACTCATCTAGAGCCAGGGAGCAGCCTGCATGGCTGTTGAGCCATTGCCGTAAGTTTTCTGAACCAGATCGGCCGTCTTTCTTCGGTAGCAAAGAGGCTAGGACAATCGCGCCACTGTTGATCAATGGATTGCGGGGCCAGCCCTGATCTGCTTCGAGCTGCATCAATGAGTTGAACCGCTGGTCAGAAGGCTCCATGCCTACCTGTGCAAAAACGGCTGAGCGGCCCAACTGCTCTAGCAGGTAGAGCAGGACAAAGGGCTTAATCACACTCATGAGGGGAAAAACCCCTGCCACTGCTCCACAGGCAAAAATTTGTCCGCTTTCACACTGCACCTGCACCCCAAACGAGGCGGGATTCGCTTGAGCTAGCAGGGGAATGTAGGCGGGTAGCTGCCCCTGCTGAGTAGCCGCCTGAGCTTGGGTAACCCAAGCCTCCAGTTGAGCTGACGTCAGGGTAGCCAATTTTACTAATGCCATTGCCCCTGCACTTTTCTCGAAGGCTTTAAATTATTGATCATTTGCTAGACTAATCAGATGGATTTCTGTATTATTTGCTACATAAATTTATGTGATTTTAGGGTGCTGGATTATGTTGAGCGAGTCGGGTGAGGCAGATTATCCTGAGCGATTTCAGTGAGGCAGCTATAGTCCTGAGCCGAAGTGATAACAGTGTAGTGATTATGATTGATTTTTACAAACTTGATCGGCTTCAATCTCAGCCGGTCAACCCAACTCGGGTCAAGCCTTATCTCGATTCGTCCTGCCATCTGCAGGAGGGTAGCTGGGTAAAACTGCTAGAACTGCCTGATTCTTTTAGCAGTGATGAAGCACTACTTCTCTGCCACGAGTTTGGAGATCTGTGGATGGTTTGGGTCCCGGGTTATGGTGAAACAGTGCTTCACAGTAATCAATTTACCCCGATGGAAAATCAGTAGAAGGTGAATCAAATCAGTCTTTCTTTTAGGACTGAGCAGGATTATCCTGAGCTTCGACCCAATCTTCACCAACTCGGATAGTCAGGTCAGAGGCAAGACTACCGGTAGAGTCAGCTTCGATTGACCCTTCACCTAAAGCAGTTTGTAGGGCTCTAGCTGCGTCTAAATCACCGCGCTGAACGATCACTTGGGTTTGCCGCTGGGTATCTGGCCAGTCATTGTCAATATAGATGTTATGAATACCTTGTTCTGCTAAATATCTTGCCATCCACTGACTGGCTTGCGGTTCACTAGAAGCATTCTGGATGGCAATTTTCAGACTTTGGATTGGGGCCGCTTCCAGGATTTGCCCTTCAGCTGCACTGGTTTGAAAATAGTTACGCATGACCTGCTCTACCTCCGGCGGGTCAAGGATCCAGTAGCTGGCATTATACTCCCCAGGTTGGCTAAAGCGCCCAGGTAGTAATACCATCTTGACTTCGTCCTGGCCTGCCTGGAGGGCGAGCTGCAGGATTGATACCATTTCTCCAAAGGTGAGATTGGTATCGATATGCCTCTGCATCACATTAAAAATTTTCGGCAGCCGGGGCAGTACCAGTGGATTGGCCAACCGCTTCAGCAATGCCTTGAGTAGAACCTGCTGGCGTTGAGCCCGACCCACATCTCCGTACTGGTCACTGCGAAAGCGGGCAAATTGCTCAGTTTCATCCCCATTAAGCGTCTGCCATCCGGGTTCGAGATCAATCTTCAGCTTTTGGGTTTGGTCCTCATAGCTCATCCGTTGGGGTACAAACACTCTTACACCCCCGACCAAGTCAACCAGTTCACGAAAAGCATCCGTACTAATCCGCACGTGGCGATCAATAGGAACATCCAGGGTCTGGCTGACTACCTGTGATGCTAGATCCGGTCCGCCTTTCCAGTTGGCGTGGTTGATTTTTGTGACTCCAAGACCGGGGATTTCCACCTGAGTATCCCGAGGAATAGAGAGAACATGGATGTCTTGTTGGTCCGGGTCCAGGCGTACCAGCAGCATCGTATCACTGCGACCCGCAAAGACCTCCTCGGAATCTTCCTTGGCTTCAGGAACCTGGTCAATTCCCATCACCAAAACATTAGTAGGGCTAGAGATGCCGTACTGGAAGTTGTCTCGGAACAGCTCAGCCAGTGATCGCTCCCCCTCCTTGGCTGGCGCTGACCAAAAAGGAGCAACCAGCGCTAGGGTAGCGCCCAATGTGGCCGAGGTGATGGCAACCAGAATGAATGTAATGCTCCAAAGTAATGAACGGGTTGCTCTAGCTCCTTGGGGAGCAGGTACAGTTCTTGTAAGCAGCAATGGCTGAGAGCTAGCATGCTTGCTTCTCCTAGGATCTGGTTTTTTCAACTGCTTACTACCATCAGGGCGGTTTACTCCTCGTACCACTTTTGACTTACCTTAGAAACGTCACTTTGGATAGTATCTTCAGGACACTACATGCAAGGTATTGCCGCTAATATATAGCCTCAATTTAGAAAGTGCAAAGATGTTGCCCTAGGAGTAGAGGTAGAGGGGTTATTATGCTAGACGGGGAATCCTGGACATTCAGGATATATACACACTAGGCTCTCGCCAAGGATGGATAGCTTGAGCAAACAACATAAGATGCAGGCGGGAATTATTGCCGGTGGCAAGGGGACTCGCTTAGCGCCACTGACTTACAACCATTGCAAACCCATGCTTCCTTTGGTGGACCGTCCTTTTCTAGCCTGGATGGTAGAGCGTTGCCGGAGAATCGGAATTACTGACATCCTGATGAACGTTCACTACCAGGGCCACCAAGTTCAAGAGTATTTTGGAGACGGCAGCCGCTTTGGGGTACAGATTCGCTATATCGAAGAAAAGGAACCGCTGGATACAGCAGGAGCAATGAAACTGGCAGAACCCTATTTCACTGGGGAATCACTGGTTGTCTTTAACGCCGACATTCTTACTGATCTGGATTTGCAGGCTTTGATCCAGGCTCACCAGCAGCTGCAGGCCAAAGCGACTTTGGCACTGTCCCGGGTGGAAAACCCTACCGCCTACGGGCTAGTTGAGTTAGCGCTCCCACTGACGAGCTGTGAAGCTGCAACCACGCCGGGGGTTTACCCGGTGCGGGCTTTCCGGGAAAAGCCCTCAGCAGCTGAGGCGGCCGAACTAGGAATTGACACCATCAATGCCGGTACCTATGTGCTAGAACCAGATTTGTTTGCTGACTACCCGATAGGGCCCTTGAGTTTTGAAAAAACTGTCTTCCCGCAGCTGCTAAAGCAGGAACAGCTGATGGCTGGCTTTATCTGGGACGGTTACTGGATGGATCTCGGCACACCCGCCAAGTACTACCAGGGTCATTTAGATATCTTGTCGGGCAAGATGCCCTATGATCTCAGGGCGATCGCCGAAGAAAAAGCGCCGGGTGTCTGGGGTCGCCCTCAGCAAAAAGTAGATCCGCAGGCTCATTTAGAGGGTCCTTGCTATGGCCAACTCAGGTGCGGCTGGGGCCAAAGCGCCAGGATTCCAGCTGGCACACTGGTAGGTACGAACTCCTTTGGTCGACCAGCCCTTGGCCTTGGGAGTTTACCCCTAAACCTTAGCAGTAGCGGGTAGTGACGCTTAACTCACAGCAGCAATGCTTGGGCTCGGTGGCGCAGCTTGCCGCCCAAATTGATACAACTAGGAGGTGCGGTGTTTCAAGTTTAGGAACATTAGTTCTCGTCAGCGGGCGATTCTGGAAGTGGTTCTGCGTAACGGCTGGGACTACATGCGACGACTGCTGCTCGGAGGCAAAGCTGAAGAACCCAGGTTGCCGCCCCCGCCGTTCTACGGAATATCTTGAAGTTGAACTGGGTCCCGTCTACGTCAAGTTGGGGCAACTGCTGAGTACGCGGCCCGATCTGCTGCCGCCACAGTACATTGAAGAATTAACAGCTCTGCAGGCGGAAGTTCCTCCGGTCCCTTGGGAGGCGGTCGAGGTGGTGATCCGTCAGCAACTCCGGCAGCCGCTGGAAGCAACCTTTGCCACTATCGATTCCCGACCGGTTGCTGCTGGCTCCATTGCCCAAACTCATCACGCTACCTTGGCGGACGGGCGGAAGTCGCGCTCAAGATCCAGCGGCGGGAATTGACAAGACGATTGAGCAGGATATTACCCTGCTGCGGGGCCTGGCGGCACTGGTCAGCCGCACCGATTTTGGTCAGTATTATGATTTGGGTTCCTTGGCTGAGGAGTTTGCTACGGCACTGCGCTCCGAACTTAAACTTTTCCCAGGAAGTTAGCTACACTGACCAGCTCCGGCGCAGTTTATCCAGCAGCCGTTGGTTTGACCCCCAACGCTTAGTAATCCCAGAAATCTACTGGGACTTAACTACGGAAAAGCTGCTGGTCATGGAGTGGTTGAATGGGGTGCCTGTACGTTAGCAAACTTGGCCACGGCAAATACGAAAAGGATGCCTTGGCAGAACGAAAGGCAATTTCCGGGCTACTGGTACGAGCTTTCTTTCAGCAGATCTATATTGATGGCGTTTTCCACGCCGACCCGCACCCTGGTAATTTGTTTTACCTAGAGGATGGGCGAGTTGCCCTAATTGACTGTGGCATGGTGGGCAGTTTGGACCCGCGATCGCAGCAGATTCTCACAGAACTCCTCCTAGCCATTGTTGACTTAGATGCCCAACGGTGTAGCCAGTTAACCCTGCAGTTGGCAGACTCCATGGAACCGGTCAACCTGCCCGTCTAGAAAGCGACCTGAACCGATTGCTCCGCCGCTACTACAACCTGAACCTGTCTCCAGGTGAACTTTAGCCAATTGATTTACGAGGTGCTGCAAGCGGCTCTGCAACAACAAAATCCGTCTACCAGGTAATATGGGTCTTTATGCTAAAACCGTCTCTAACCTAGAGGGCGTAGCGCGTAAACTAGACCCGGAGTTTAACCTGTTCGACCAGGCAAAGCCTCTGATTGGTGACTTGTTCCGGCGGCAGTTGGTAGGGGCTGCTCCCCTACAAGATCTGCTGAAAGTTGCCTTAGATCGCCCAAAGGCCTGTCCCTGAGTCCCCCCGCCAGGTGGGGCTGTTACTTGATCGCGTCACTTCGGAGACACTGCAGTGGAATGTGGTCTTGCGCGGGATTGAACCCCTGCGCAGTGGTCTAGATAGCTCGGCCAATCGTCTATCCTTCAGCGTCGTCGTTGCGGCGCTGATTATGGGTAGCCACCATCTTTGCCCAGGACCCCAGCAATCAACTTTTCTTTTGGGTCAGCGGCGTACTGTTTTTGACCGCCAGCCTGCTTGGACTGTGGTTGCTGATCAGCATTTTGCGAACCGGTCGGCTGCGATAGTTCAATTGCTGGCAGGACCTGTCTAGCGATTACTGTTTTCTGGCTTCCAGGGAGAATGCTAGACTACCAAAAAAATTTAATACTCCGGGTTTGAAGATTGAATTCACTGAATATGTTTTCTCAACCTTTAGTTCTTGCCAGTAGCCCAGCCTGTACACTGGTGCAGACTGTAATTTACAACCCTATGAGTTCTAGCCAAACCATTGCTGCCCCTAAGGAGAAACAGGCCCAAGGGACGCCCCAGCTCTACCCCAACTATAAGATCATTGTCCTTAATGATGATGTGAATACCTTCCAACACGTTGCTGAGTGTTTAATGACCTATATCCCTTACATGACTAGCGATCGCGCCTGGGAGCTGACAAATCAGGTTCACTTTGAAGGTCAAGCCACCGTTTGGGTAGGACCGCAAGAGCAGGCAGAACTCTACCATATGCAGCTTAAACGGGCAGGCTTAACTCTGGCCCCTTTAGAAGTAGCTTGACGCCATGGAGCTCCCTCGGGGCAGGCTGGTCCTCAATCATTCAACGCACATCTCCGGCCTGATTCCTGTTTTAGACCGTCTTACTTCCGTTGATGGTATCCAAACCATCACCCCCGGCGTCATTGGTCCGGTGAAAAGCCACTCGCCGCAATTAAAATTAAAAGTTTCTGTGCCCATTTCCGGGGGGTTCAAACTGCTAGCCCGCCGAGGCAAAAGTGTGCAAGAAGTGTTTGTCTTAACAACCCTGAGCCAGGAATCTCTCCATAGCGCGATCGCGCAAGCCATGAGAAAATAGTCTTTTTCTGACTGTTCTCGCCTAGACAGCCTGCCGTGAGGCAATTTGGTGCAGGGGCAGGCAGAGAATGCACGAGAAGGTGAGGAAATAAGAAAAAATGGCTGTAAGCTTGAGATTAATCAGCAGGATATCCCAATCAGGAAGTGTAAGCTTCTGAATTCCCACTGCAATACAGTAAACCAGCCAGTAGGTAAAGCTCATTCTGAACAAGATTCGCTCTGTTTGCTCGGAGTCCGTGGCTAGAACTTTTTTGGGCTCAAACAATAACCACAAGCCAGCAACGCAAGCGACAAAAGAAAGCACAAGCAAGTAATCGTGCCAAAAGTTGGGCATGACTAAACCTTCAATTTAGAGCAGGATGAATTGAAAATCAGTCTAAAGGATTAGTGTTCTGAGATACAGTAATCCTTACAAAAATTCAATAAGTCCCCACACTAGCCACATTGTCTGGGACCCCACTGTTGCTGCAATGCAGGGGCAAATCAGCTGCTATAGGATTGAGCTTCACGAGATCTAAGACTAGGAGGAATTTCGTGAAAGGGTATCAGGTAAATTAGATTTATGGATATTATTACTGCTTCGCTGGTATTGGCTGCTCTAGGGGTAATCGCTTGGGGTTTCTATCGTGCTAGACCCTTAGGAAAACTAGGAATTCTGGCCTGGTCCCAGTCTGTTGTGTTACTCGCTCCCTGGTTGTTATCTTTCAGCTTCATTGCTGCTGGAATTACCATTAACTTAGCCAGCATTTTGCTGTTGCTGATTTTCTCGATCGGGCTCTACATTTTTTTGGGAAATCGGCTGCGAGCAGCAAATCAAGAAGCAGTGCCACCCCAGCAAAGCTCAGCTACAAATTCTTCGCAAAAGAACCATGAGGCTACTTCCTTGGCGGAAGACGGCGCAGTCGAGTCACCCGGTAGTGAAATCGCAACGGTCATAGAACCTGAACTGGCATCCATTCCAGTAGCTGACCTGAAAGTGATTCAAGGTATTTTTGGGCTAGACACCTTTTTTACCACAGAGACTATTCCCTACCAGGAAGGGGTAATCTTCAAGGGCAACCTCCGGCAAGAGCCCGAAGTTGCTTATTCCCACTTGTCAAAGAGCTTAAAAGAGCAGCTAGACGATCAGTACCGGCTATTTTTAGTCGAAAACCAGGACGGCAAACCCGTAGTAATTGTCCTGCCCAGCCGCAATGACCCAACCCCGGCGACCCTAGCTCAGAGAGTCTTAGCGGGTTTGTTCCTGCTAGCAACGATCTTTACCTGTTTAGAGTCGGCAGCCCTACTGCAACGTTTTGATATCCTAGAAGCGCCAGAGCGGTTTGGGGAAGCAGTACCAATCGCCCTGGCAATTCTCAGTATTCTAGGCATCCATGAAGTGAGCCATCGAGTACTGGCCCATCGCCATCAAGTTCGCTTAGGTCCCCCTTTTTTGATTCCGGCATGGCAGATCGGTTCCTTCGGTGCCATCACCCAGTTTGAGTCCCAAGTTCCCAACCGTAGGGCTCTGTTTGACGTTGCCTTAGCGGGTCCTGCTGCGTCAGGAGTTTTATCCGGGGGGTTCCTGATTGTCGGATTACTCCTCTCTGGTACCAGTAGTTTATTTCAAATCCCGGCACCGTTTTTCCAGGGTTCAATTTTAGTTGGCTCCCTGGCTCGCGTTGTTCTAGGTTCAGCCATGCAGCAGCCTTTAGTGGCAGTTCATCCCCTGGTTGTGGTTGGCTGGTTAGGGCTGGTGATTACGGCTTTAAACTTGATGCCCGCTGGACGCTTAGACGGAGGTCGGGTTGTCCAGGCAATTTATGGGCGTAAAGTTGCCGGTCGAGCAACGGTGATTACTTTAATTGTCCTGGGAATTGCCTCCCTGGCTAATCCCCTAGCACTCTACTGGGCGGTGGTAATTCTCTTTATCCAGCGGGAATTAGAGCGCCCTAGCTTGGAGGAACTATCTGAGCCGGATGATGCGCGAGCTGCCCTGGGACTTCTGGCTTTATTCTTGATGGCAGCAACGCTGTTACCTTTAACGCCAGGTTTAGCAGCACGCCTGGGAATTGGGTAGTTAATGCCAGGGTTAGGGGCATCACACATGGTGAATAAGGGGAGATCTGAACA
>JAUJON010000370.1 GCA_030447595.1 Thermosynechococcaceae cyanobacterium YX3bin19 | reverse complement strand
AACGAGCGTTAACTTGACGATGCCGTCTTACAAGCGAAGCAAGATAGAGGACTTGTTAATTTCTTTGTTTAATTAGAAATGCAGGAAGTAAGGGTCATGACAGCTATCATTTTTGTCCCCGGCATCTTAGGATCTGAGCTATTGCTTGACGGAGAGAAGGTATGGCCCCCCTCCTTCTCAGAAATCATGCTCACGGGCTACCAACGTCTTGCCTCTTTAATGCACCCAAACGTGGAGGCTAAAGATCCTATCTCTAAAGTGTTTTTTGTTGACTTTTATGGATCACTTCAAAGTGATCTGCGAAATATTTCTAACAGTATCAACGCACGCTTTATCCCCTTCGGCTTCGACTGGCGAAAAAGCATTGCTGAATCCGCTCGCAATCTTGATAAGCTGATTGAGGCTAAAGTCGCAGACCAAAGTGAGGAGATTACCTTGGTAGCCCATTCAATGGGCGGTTTGGTCTGTCGATACCTGTTGGAATCTGGAGAATTTGTTCTGAAACCCTGGTTTAACCAAATTCACAGATTCGTCGGCCTCGCTGTGCCCAACCTTGGTAGTCCATTGGCATTAGTACGAGCCCTCGGTCTTAAAGGCAGCGTTAGCCTTTCTGGTAGCGATATCATCGAAATCTCTTCTGACAAACACTATCCCTCTCTGTATCAACTCCTCCCGCCTTCCAATCAATCTATTCTCTGGCGAGTCAAAGGAGCTAACATCGAACCCCTTAATCATTTCGATGCTTCCATCGTAGAGGAGTTACAGTTATCCAAAGGCAACATGACTTACGCCCAACAAACCTGGGAGAAGCTCAATCTTGCCAACAAACCTGAAGGGGTTGAATACACTTTCCTTGGAGGAACAGGGCATAGCACGGTCACTCGTGTCGAGTTACGTCTCAGAAAGCCTAAGATTGTCGAAGATCTAAATGTTGGGGATGGCACCGTACCGCTGTGGAGTTCGATCCAAGGTCAGTATCAAAATGCTGTTGCCCCCGGTAGTCATGAAAACTTTTTTCGCAATAGCCCGGCTCGGGAACTATTGTTCAATATTTTTGGAGTACTAAAACCTCAGAGGCCTTTCTCAGTTGGTGAAGACAGAATACCAGCGATCGATATCTCTACCCAGTTCACCACTTACGCTCCCGGTGACGAGATTGATATTATTGCGTTACCCCTAGCCCCAGCCGCAAGGATCGAAGGCATGGCCCGTTTGGAACGCCGGGACCAGAAGCAGGAGTCATCTGAGTTTGAACCCTTTGGCACTGGAGTCCCCGTTCTCTATGAAGGACCAGAAATTACATTAGTGCGTTTGAAGATGCGTGCTCCCCAAGAACTAGGGGCCTACCAAATCCGGTTCGAGGGGTCCCATACTTTAAGTGCAGATCGTGAAGTCGGCTTCTTCGTTACGTCAAATTCGGGCTGAGGACCTAATGGCTACAAGTAAGGCAATTAAACAGCTTCGGAAAACCCTAATCGAGGAAGCCAAGCAAATTGGGGCTTGGGCAGAGTCCGCGAACCTTTTACGGCTTGGTCAACCCATTGTTGAGTTTGAGAGAAGGGGGGACTTTCCTGCCATGTTCTCCTCCGGGGAATCAGCATTGGTCCGCAAACCCATTACTGCTGTAGGGATAAACCCTTACAAAAACCCTGAGCAAGGTGGCACTATTTTTGTCTATACCCAGACGATGCTAACTCGCCGTGACCAGGACGCACTAGCTAAGACTTATCAAGGGAGAAGCCAGCTGAAGTTCAAGGTCCTCAAATCATTCAGAGCTGCACCAGGCGCTGCACCTCTAGGAGCTGTACAAAGACCCCGCAGAATAAAGGGTAACATCCCTTGTGGTTCCTCCATCAGTTTAGCTGTAATGAGAGATGCCGGAACCTTAGGAGCCTTAGTTCGGGTCAACAACCAACTTTATGGATTGTCTGCAAACCACGTCACTGGGGGGTGTTCCAATGCTCCCTTTGGTTCCCCTATCCTTTTCCCTGGCATCTTAGATGTCGGTCCTGGCGTAGAGGACCCAATCACCATCGGCCACCATTTTTCAGGGCTTCTGATGACCATTGGCAACCCCCAGCCCCAAATCTCAGCGCATTCTCCCCAGAACTTAGATGCTGCCATCTTCTCCATCCGAGATCCGGACACCATTACATCTTCCCAAGGAGGGCTTTACGATACACCTGCCCAGGTT
>JAUJON010000369.1 GCA_030447595.1 Thermosynechococcaceae cyanobacterium YX3bin19 | reverse complement strand
AGGACTTTCAGTCTCGCTCAAACCTCTGCACTTTCAGTGCAGAGTGGTTTAGTTGGCCCTCAGGAATATTGCCAAGAAATGGACGATGCCCATCAAAGACTGGAAGGCTGCTCTGACTCGCTTTGCCATTGAGTTCCCAGAGCGCTTCCCTCATTGACTTTCTCGCGCTTACACAAAACTATTGACATACCCACGACGATGGCAACCCCGTATCGGCAGGAACGGCTGACTATGCCCTGATTAGCGACTTCAACAGCAGTGAGGATGTCATCCAGCTCAATGGTCAACCCAGTGACTACCGCCTGAGTAGCGCTCCTAGTGGCTTACCCCTAGGGACAGCAATCTTTCTTGATCAGCCCAGTGGAGAACCCGAAGAGCTAATTGCCATTATTCAGGGCAGCCCCAACCTGAGGCTGGACAGCGACGGCTTCAGCTTTACCCCGTCTGAATTCAACTTGACTCAGCTCGATGGCAGCAACGGCTTCGTGCTCAACGGCATTGACTCGTATGATTTCTCAGGCAATTCAGTCAGTGGTGCCGGGGATGTGAATGGCGATGGCTTTGATGACCTGATTGTTGGTGCTACTGGTGCTGAGGTCTATGTTGGGGAGAGCTATGTGGTCTTCGGTAGTGGGGCGGGCTTTGAGGCCAACCTAGACCTGGCCGAGCTCAACGGCAGCAATGGCTTTGTCATCAACGGTATTGACGAATTTGACGTTTCAGGCATTTCAGTTAGCGGTGCAGGGGATGTGAATGGCGATGGCTTTGATGACCTACTGGTTGGCGCTTTTCAGGCTGATCCCAACGGTCAGTATAATGCTGGGGAGAGCTATGTAGTGTTCGGCAGTGGGGTGGGCTTTGAGGCCAGCCTGGACCTTGCCGAGCTCAATGGCAGCAATGGCTTTGTCATCAACGGTATTGGCGAGTTTGACCGCTCAGGCCGTTCAGTCAGTACAGCAGGGGATGTCAACGGTGACGGCTTTGATGACCTGCTGATTGGGGCTTCTGAGACTGATGTCAATGGTCAAGAAGATGCTGGGGAGAGCTATGTGGTCTTCGGTAGTGGGGCGGGCTTTGAGGCCAACCTGGACCTTGCCGAGCTCAATGGCAGCAATGGCTTTGTCATCAACGGTATTGATGAGCGTGACGTTTCAGGCTATTCAGTCAGCGGTGCCGGGGATGTGAATGGCGACGGCTTTGATGACCTAATTATTGGGGCTCATTATGCTGATCCCAACGGCCAGGCTAGTGCTGGGGAGAGCTATGTGGTCTTCGGTAGTGGGGCGGGCTTTGCTGCCAGTCTAGAGCTGGCCGAGCTCAACGGTAGCAATGGCTTTGTCATCAACGGTATTGATGAGCGTGGCTCCTCAGACTATTCAGTCAGCGGTGCAGGGGATGTCAACGACGATGGCTTTGATGACCTGATTGTTGGGGCTCGTTTAGCTGATTCCAATGGTCAGGGCTCTGTTGGTGAGAGCTATGTGCTGTTTGGGCGTGACTTCACTGGACAGGCTACTCTCAACGTCGGGTTTGCTGATGGCAGTGGCACCTTATTGGCTGACCCGCTCCCACTGGCTTAGGGGACGGGTCTGGCTAATGTCCTCAGCGGCTCGCAGCTAGTGTAGATCTGTTTTTGGAAATGGTCCCCCTGCCTCATTAAGGTGGGGGGAGCTGAAGGAGTCGTTTTTAGCGGTTTGCTCGATGTTTCGAGCTTGAGGCTTGGCATTCCGAGTTCTGGTCTTGGAACTTCCAGCTTTTTTCTCGGCGTTCCGAGATTTAGGCTTGGCGTTCCAAGTTCTAGGATGGAAATCTCAAGCTTTTTGCTCGACACTCCAAGCTTTTTTCTTGGAAGGTGGAGCTATTAACTTGGCATTCCGAGCTTTTTGCTCAATGTTTCGAGTTCTGAGGTGCAACGATGAAGCTTTGAGGTGCAGTTGTCGAGTTCCAAGGACGGCTGGCCCTAAACGTTGGTTACTCGAGGTTGGCAATAGGTTAAAGCACACACAACTGATGAACCAGACCAGAGAGCAGTAGCTGTAGCATCTTCAAGCAAACCAACTAGTTTCTTAAGGCGAGCTTTCAATCTCGTTAACCTATCTCAAAAAAACTTCTTATTGGGTAGATAATTTTCCGCCTAGTTTAAACAGTACAAAGTTTGCTAATTACACTTAGCACTACTCTTATAGGTAACTGAA
>JAUJON010000026.1 GCA_030447595.1 Thermosynechococcaceae cyanobacterium YX3bin19 | reverse complement strand
TAATATAATAGTCTCGCGTTCCCTTGGCAGCGATCGCCTCCCCAATTCGGTTTAAGGCATGGATATAAGCGGCTGTCCGCATCGAGACGGCTTGGTCTTGGGCGATCGCCCAGATGTTTTGAGTTTCTTCGAGCATTTTTTGTCTGAGATTTTGATTCACTTCTGTAAGAGTCCAGTAAAGACCACTACGGTTCTGCACCCACTCGAAGTAACTGACGGTTACACCACCTGCATTCACCAGAATATCGGGAAATACCTGAACTCCCAGGCGATCTAAGTAGAGGTCTGCCGCAGGGGTAACTGGGCCATTAGCCACTTCAAAAATAAATCCTGCCTTGACATCAGGGGCATTGGCTTCAGTAATTTGATTTTCCAATGCCGCTGGCACTAACACATCAACTTCTAAGGCTAGAAGCTCATCGTTACTCAGCACCGTATGTTCAACTACGTTACAAACCGTTCCCTGACAGTAGACGGCTTGAAGACCATGACTAGATTCCTTGATCTGCCGAACACTGGGAATGTCTAACCCCTTTGGGGCAAGAATCCCCCCCTGAGAATCGCTGACGGCAATCACTTTGTAACCGGCATGAAAAAGCAATTCTGCCAGCTCCGCTCCGGCATTGCCAAACCCTTGCACAGCTACGGTTGTTTCTTGAGGTAGCTGGTTGAACTTGGGCAAGATGGCCTCGATGACAAAAAAGGCTCCCATTGCAGTTGCCGTATCCCGGCCTAAACTCCCCCCAACTGCCACAGGTTTACCTGTGACAACTGCCGGACAGCGTTTGCGCCGGATAATATTGAATTGGTCCATCATCCAACCCATAATCATAGGATTGGTGTAGACATCTGGAGCCAGAATATCCACATCAGGACCAATAAAATCAGCGATCGCGTCTATGTAACCACGGCTCAACCGTTCTAATTCAAATTTAGATAGGGTTTTTGGATTTAATGTGATGCCGCCCTTCGCACCCCCAAAGGGCAGGTTCAGCACCGCACACTTAAAAGTCATCCAGAATGCTAAAGATTGAACTTCATCCAATGAAACATTGGGATGGTAGCGAACCCCACCTTTTGTAGGTCCTCTAGTGTCATCGAAGCGAACCCGATAGCCCTGAAATACTTTCAAACGGCCATCATCCATCCGCACTGGAATCGCTACACTCAAACTCGCTTGGGGAGACTTTAAATACTCAATGGCATCTTCTGAGATTGTCACGTACTTTAGGGCTTGCTGGAGCCTTTGACTGGCATCAGCAAATAACAAAGCTGGCATAGAATAACTTAGACCGCTAAACCTCTAAATCTTAGCTAAAGCCCCTGAAGTTCTTAGGTCTGTGTTCAGCGAATATATCAATGGGAAGCGTTCTCCCCTTGAACAACCAAGACTGAACAGGGCGCGTGATGGACCACATGGTTACTGACGCTCCCTAGCCAAACTTCTGGCAAGCCTTTTAGCCCTCTGCGGCCTAGAACAATCAAATCTGCTCCCCAGTTTCGAGCTGCACCACAGATGAGCGGACCTGGAGCACCAACGTTGTAGTCAAATTCAGCAGGAACACCCTGTTCCGCAGCCTTTATACAGCAATTTTGCAACCAAGCACGGGTGTGCTGAGTTTCCTCTTGGAGACGTTGATGCCGTCGTCGCCGCAACTCATCATCTAGGGCCACGGTATAGCTTACTTGAGCACCAACCATGAGGAAAGTATCCTGTTCTAAAGCTCGCCAGCTAAGACAGTGAAACAGCTTGAGGTTAGCTCCTTCTTTCTCAGCTAACTCCAATGCTTCATTGAATACAGTTGTTGCCATAGATGAGAGGTCAATAGCAACCATAATTCTCTTAAACTTCATCACATTCACCTGCCAATATCCCGCGAAAAGATTAACTAGGGATGAACGGTTCCATTAGGCATTACAGCCCAACTTAGATCTGCACTAGGTGTATTTACTGAGTCTAGTTTCGCCCCCATTAAATCCGCCCCCCGGAGAATCACTGAACCCAGGTTGACATCTACCAAGGTCGCCTTACGCAGCCTAGCGCCACTGAGGTTTGCTCCATCCAGGTGAGACCAACTTAGGTCCGCCTCGGTCAGGGTTGCCCGAGTTAGCTCTGCACCTTCAAGATTGGCCCCACGTAATCCTGCAAGAGTCAGTTTTGAATCAATCAAATTTGCTCGGTGCAGGTTTGCCCCAGTCAAATTTGCTCCATTCAGGTTTACCTGATACAGATTTGCGTTACTTAAGTTGGCTCCCTCTAAATTTGCCCAACTCAGGTCTGCCTCAACCAAGTTTGCGCCGCTGAGATCTACTCGCTCACAGTTTGCGCCGCTGAGATCTGCTCGACCTAGATTGACCTGCGTTAGGTTTGCCCGGCACAGATTTGCTCCAGCTAGGTTAGCTTGCTCCAGATGAGCCCCCCTCAAGTCCGCCCGGCACAGGCTAACTCGATTCAAGCATGCCCCCTCTAGGCGAGCACCATGGAGATGGGCACCAGCCAACTCTGCTTCAGTCAGAACTGCCCTTCTTAAATCCGCCAGAAACAAATTTGTGCCGCTGAGATCTGCCTCAGTGAGGTCTGCCTCAGTGAGGATTGCCCCGTTTAGATGAGTGCCACTGAGGTGAGAGCCGCTCAAGTTTGCTTGGCTCAAATTGGCCCCACTGAGATCTGCACCCACCAGGTCCGCGCTACTGAGGTTCGCCGCAACCAAGCTGGCTTTTCGCATTGCTACGCTGCTAAGATTTGCTTCACGTAGGTAGGCTCCACCCAAATCTACGGTATGAAAATCTCGTTCTCCGGCTGTATATCGCCTCAGTAACTCTTTAGCATCCATAGCATTTACCTTCCTCTACTTTGTCGTCAGTCAGGATAGGCTAAAGGTAGGATTAAACGGGTATGTCCTTAGCCCCTGTCCAGGCTCAGCAAATAGGCTAACTCAGTTGTTTGAAATGACCTCCTATTACAGTGGCCCTCTTTTACCCCAAATCACATCTCGGTACCTCAACCTGCACCTTTCCTGCCACTACCCGCACGGCATAGGTATGGAGTGGTCTAACCTGTTGACGAAGGCGGGGAAGCGCATTCAAAGGGTAGATGCGGCGCGGGTAGAGGTTCTCCCCGGTACGGATATCGTATTGAAAATGATGCCAGGGACAGTCCAGCACCCCCTGCCAAATGCTACCCCCCGCCAGAGGCAAGTTCTGGTGACCGCATAGGCCTTGCAAGGCATAGAACACCCCGCAATCATTTACCAGAAGAATAGAACACTGCCCCACCTGTACCATTCGCGTTTGGCCTGGGAGAATGTCCTCTACCCTTGCTATAGTCGTGTACTGCATAGCCATCACCGGCTTTACTTTAGTGACCGCTAGGGACTACTAGAAACCGGGAGGCGTAAGGGGACTCTCCTGGCACTCCCCGGCGGAAGTGACCGGAAGGGCCCTCACCGAGAAACTCACTAAACCAGGCCTCATGCTCAATTTCCTCATTGAGGATAGCTAGAGATAGCTCGTAGGTACGGTGATCCTTGCCGAAGGTCATATTGCAGAGATCAGTATAAACACGGATTGCACACCGCTCGGCCTCGACCAATACCTGTAGCAAGGGGCGGATGTCACCTTGCTGAACAGACTGTTGCACCTCCAGAACAGCCTCTTTGGCTTCTTCAGGACCACCACTAGTAAAGCCAACCCGGGGTGAAGCGCTACCGTTACCTTGTCCGCGCTCCGGCAGGTAGGCATCGGGACAGGCAGCCATATTAGCAAAGTCACGAATATCCCGTGGGATCTCCCCCCCTAACTCATAGATACGGGGAATTAGGGCCTCAAAGTGGTTGCGGTCTTCTAAGCGAGCATCCTCAATAATTTCTTTGAGGCCCTCACCGTCTAGGCCAATGGCATTAACCCGCAGGATAGTGTAGTAGTAATAGGTTGTGAACTCCGCGGATGCTGCCCGAACCAGCTTGTCTAAGAGTTCCTTGACATCGATTCCGACCTGCTCAACCATCTGTCGTGCAACTTTAGCCATCATCTTCCTCCCTGTTTACAACACGGACTTCTTTCCTCCAAGGACTTGGGAATCAGTGAATAGATCTAAAATGACCCAGGAGAGGCTTGGAGGAGGATGTGTTCTCAAGACCTATGTTTATAGTTTTAGGGAAACAATGTGAGAAACTTGTGAGGACGCCAGAAGTAATCAATAATGCTATTCAACGTCTAAGCGCTGCTCAGCAGAGTGTATTTTTCAAGCATCAATCTATAGTAAAAACACCTGTAGTAGTGCTGGTGGCAATACTTCCAGAAACAGGAATATTGTAGGTAATACTCCTAGCTTGACGGGCAGCTTGGTTCTTAACAGCGCTCCAAGCAGTTCTATGCGCTTTAGCTTCTTCACCATACCAATCAAGGGCGGAGTTAAAAGCCGCCCGGTATAAATCTTGGACAGGCTCAGATAGCCGCCGTACACTTGCAGGTAAGTCAATATTAGTTCTATACATTAGAGTTCCCTCGTACCTTATTTTCTCAGCAGGTGTGAAACACTTTTCATCAACACAACTACTTTGATAGGTTCCAATAAAATCCCGATACCTACTTCTTATCAAAGCTGAATAGGTTTGGACTGCGGCCATTCAATCCTTATCAATCGCTTAGAGGGCCTACAAGCTTGCTCTGTACTAAACATCAGGCTAAAAAGAAGCTTTTTAAGCCTTTAGTTTTTGCCAAAAGGTTTATTTTGAGCTAAGGCTTGTTTCCAGAAAAGCTAATCTCTCATAGCAATCCTTAGGTTTGACCTGGAAATTATTGAAGTGAATCAGAACTACAGCCGGCAGGAGAAAGAATGCAATTACTGCCTCATTTACCGGATCGTATTGGTCGATTTTATCCAATAGTAAATCGTCGATTAGCTGAAATTCCTCTGGGACTTTGTTCCGAGACTCAAGGATTTGTTGCTGGCTGCGATAGGCTACATAAACTGCCTCTAACTGGCGTTCAAAGCTACCCCTGGGACTAGCCAGTTCGACAGGTGAAATCAATACAGCGCCGCGACCAAATTCACGAAAGTCTTTATAGGCTTCATAAGCTATCTTGCGTCCTGCTTGGTTGATAGCAGCCCGCTGCAGCCAGGCTTCCGCTACAACTGTTACACACTCCCATTTTCCAAATAAAAAATTGATACATCCTTATCTTTTGCTGCTTTGAGTAGCTGACTATGTTTCGTTTTCTCCTCCACAAATTTTCTAGCACTTAAATCACCTCCAATAACCTCTTTTGGGCAATGCTGCCTCTACCTTGAAGGTAAGACAACAATTTGAGGAACTTGTGAGCAAATAAAAACTGTGGCCAAAGAATGTTCTTAACAGGTATCAAACAACTGTCCCCTGCGAGCACTAAAGTTCCTGGCTTTATGGCAGGCAAGAGGATCACGGAATTTTCCTAGCTAAAGTTTCTTAGACTTATCTTGCTTTTGTTTACGTCAAGAAACCTTATTTGCGAGCAGGTGTAGAGTTCAAGATATCAATGGAGTACAAATGCTTGGATTTTGGCTGTTGGTTACTACCTTCAGGAAAAATCATAAGCCCTCTAATTGCTTACCTGTAGGTATCCTAATGAGGAGGGCCCTACACCTCCGCCTTGAGCCAGGAGTCTCTCCCGATGACGTGTTCTCCGTAAATGATGGATGGTTAGAACGATACATTGGTTTAGCGTACTCACTCCGTTGCTTCTGCTCCTAGGCGGGTGCCAAAGCAATATTGAAGAAGAAAGCACTCTGCAAGTCTGGGCTCACGCTGGTCAAGCCGCAGAGCGACAGACCATTCAGGAGCAGGTCGATCGCTTCAACGCTGCCCAGAAGGAAACGACTGTTCGGCTCACCTTTATTCCCGAAGGGTCCTATAACGCCCAAGTCCAAGCAGCGTCCCTGTCTAGGATTTGCCCGATGTCCTGGAATTTGATGGGCCTTTGTCTATAACTATGTTTGGCAACGGAACCTGATTCCCATCGACACACTGATCACTGAGAAGGTTCACCAGGATCTGCTGCCTTCGATTATCAAGCAGGGCACTTACAAGGGCCGCCTGTATTCCGTTGGAACCTTTGACTCTGGGCTCGGCCTCTTCGGACGTCGCAGCAAGTTGGCGGCAGCGGGGGTTCGCATCCCTACTGGTAACCAGGACGCCTGGACGGCGGCTGAATTTAACCAGGCTCTCAGCGCCTTGGCGAAGAAAGACCCGGATGCCTAAGTCCTCGACCTCAAACTTAACTACCAGGGCGAGTGGTTCGATACAGATCAGTTGACAGATCCGACTTCCTCTCAAAAAATTTTTGGGTAGTCCTAAACAAGTAAGGATGCATTGTAGTGGTGCACAAAATACCAAATTGCACCGATATGATTCTCCAACTTCTTGGAAAATGATAACGTCTTCCTCACCAAGCGAGACACCCGTTGGCGCAAGGTGCAATTGAATCGTTCAATATAACTGGTTTTGCCACTGTCCTTGCCAACACTTTGATGTCGCTTGCTGGGAAATACCTCATCATAAGCAGACCAGAAATCAGAGTAAGCTACAGCACACTGTCGATACACAGCAGGTAAAGCATTCCATAATCCTTGTGCGCCATCACGACTGCGCTGACCAACATACACCCCGACAATTTCTCGCGTTTCAACATCCAACGCCAGCCAAATCCACTGTTTGTTGCCTTTGTTGCCCACAAACGACCACATCTCGTCACACTGAATGGTTAAGCGTCCCTTTTTTAGCCTGCACTTTCACTTGAAGTGGTACGTTCTGATATTTAGCATTGACATAGCTTTGCAACCAAGGTTCTGAGACCCCAACAACTCTGGCAATCCCAGCTAACGAAATCCTTTCCAAGAGTAGTTTGTCAATGAGGGTTTTGGTTGTCTGGTCAATGATTTTGTTTTGTGGGTCTTGCACAAACTGTCTACCGCACTGGCGGCACTTAAAGTTCTGTTTGCCGTTATGGATTTTGCCATTTTGACGGTACCAGTTGAGCTACAAGCAGGGCAGGTAGGCAGAGAAATCGACATACAACAATTGAGATTGCAATAGCTTCGTCTTTCCTATCCTTACATCTTTAGGACTACCAAATTTTTGTATCAAAACCCTTCTCACTTGCAATTCCATCACAAAGACGGCGATCGCTCTCCTGTACATTTGTTGGCTTAGTCTTCCAATAATCATGTAGCAATTGGCAACCGCGCACCAGTAGCTCAGTTATCTCCGGCGATAGTTCACTGCTGTCAAGAGGCCTGAGTCTGATGGTTCTGTCTCTACTAGCGGAGGCAAGTGTCCCTCCGTCAGGGCTGAAGTTTGCGTCCCAAACCCAATCATCATGGCCCTGAAGAGTTTTGAGCAGGGTACTGTCCAGCTTCCAGAGTTTAACTGTTTTGTCGAAACTGGCAGTCGCAATCGTTTGGCCATCGGCTGAGAAACTGGCGCTCATGACTCTCTCACTATGCCCTTTCAGGGTTCTAAGCAAAGTACCATTCTGGTTCCAGAGTTTGGCAGTGCCGTCATCACTGGCGGTCGCAATTGTTTTGCCATCTGGCCTGAAACTCACGTCTACGACATTATTCTCATGCTTACTATTCCATTGCCGCTTTATCTCTTTGTCGTCCAGGCCCCAAAGTATGACCTTTCGATCACGACTAACTGAAGCGATCATCTGCTCATCCGGGCTGAAGCTAACGCTAAAGACCCAATCATTATGCCCCTCCAGGGTTGCGATCACCTTGCCCTTCCGGTTCCAAAGTTTGATAGTTTTGTCCCAGCTAGCGGTCGCAATCATCTGGCTATTGTGCGAGAAACTTACACTCCAGACGCGATCGCTGTGCCCCTCCAGGGGTTTGAGTTCTTTGCCCTCTCGGTTCCAGAGTTTGACAGTTTTGTCCTCACTGGCTGAGGCAATGATCTGGCCATCTGGGCTGAAGTTGACGCTATAAACCTCACCCGTATGTCCCTCCAAACGGTTTTGTGTTGTGTTAATAACTCGTTGCAGAGTGCTTGCTGTCTCAGCTTTTAGCTCATTTGGCACCCCAATTATTGCCCCTTGTAGCTGCTTTCCTGCTTTCACACTTAGTAGCAACGCTTCCGGTAGCCGATTAAAGGAATGAAGAGTTTCAGACGATGAATTTAAAGACTTGATCTCGGACCACTGGCTCCTTAAACTAGCATTAACCACCAGTCCCACCGCTGCAATTGATCCAATCGAGGACATGACCAGGATGGTAGACCCAGTGCGAATCTGCCGCTCAGCTTTCTGTCGTGCCTCAGTCAAAATCTGTTTTGCCTTTCTTTCTGCCTCTAGTTTTTTTAACTCTTGGCTAGCAGCTAGGAACTGATAATCTAAGTAGCTCAAGCTTTTGCGTGCTGCCCATGCTAGGGCGCTCTCCAGTTGTTGTCCTTGCAGTAGCTGTGATTCATCTTGATAGTTAGAAGCTCTCCACGCATCTAGTGCTTTGGCATAAGGTCGTAAGTTTGATAACACTTCATCGACCCAAATTTGATTGAAAACAGACTTGTAAATGCGGTTGTAAACTCTTAGTTTTCCCTCCTGCTTAACCACTAACCCCGACAATCGCAATTCCATCTGCTCCGGACTGTAGTCTACTGCTACTTCACTCTGTTGTAAGATTTGCTGATATAGAGCAAGAATTCCGATAGTGAGTTGCTTCTTACTGAGAATGCGATCGCGAATCGTTTTCAGATGCTCAGGATCATCATTAGCTTCCCAGTGCTCAATCACCTGTAAGCGCACTAAGTCTTCAACCCACTTTGCTTCGTCTCCAGCTCGCACAAACAAGGGTGATGTCAAGACCAACTTGCACAGCTTTTGGGTGAGAAAGGGTTGACCGCCTGTCCAAGTTAATACCTCTGTCAACACAGCTTGAGGATTGCTGACTTTCATAGATAATCCTTTGGCTAAGGGCTGGGCTTCGGGGAGTTGGAAGCCATGCAGTTCAATAGCTCGACCGATATTAAAAGGAGTGCGATTTTTATCTTGAATTAAATCTGAGGGTGTTGCCACACCTAGCAGCGCAAACGTAAGGCATTTGTATTCTGGCTTGTCAGCACGTTTGTTGTAGCAAGACCTAATAACTGCAAAAAAGTCATCCTTGAAATTAAATCTGAGAACATTGTCAATTTCATCAATAAAGATGACAATGTGCTGAGAACACGCTGCCAGCAGCACCTTTTCTATAAACTCATTGAAGCGCTGCACCGGCGAGAGATCATCGTGATCGCGCCACCAAGTACGCCGGTTGATCTTTAGCTCTAAACTGCTCACTAGCTCTTGGATAATACCCCCATACCACTGCTCTGCGGTAACGTTCTGGCTACCAATGCCCGCCAGATCAATTTCAGCACAGGTAATTCCTTCTGCTTGCAGCCTGTGCATCGTCTGCACCCTCAGTGAGGATTTACCCGTTTGCCGAGAGTTCACAAAATTCCCCACCCTTCAATGCGTCATACAAGTCTGTGTCAGCTCGCCTTACAACATAGGTAGGATGATTGAAATCTAGACTTCCACCGATTTGATAGGGGTAGAGCGGTTGAGGTGCTGCACTCATCAGACATCTCCTAGGCGATCACAGAAATACTGGCGATACAAGCTGCACCGAGGTATCACTTCATTGCCTTGCAGTTTCACTAGCCCCAAGCTGTATAATTTATAGGCTTGTATTGGCTCTAATCGGACACTCCCCGTTGCGGTAACGACCTCTTTGAGCGCCAAAGTCAGTTATGGATGCTGTTGCAGATTCAATAAGCGTTGCCGCAGATGGTTGCCATAAATTACCGATTCTGTTGCAGCCGTTGATAAAAGTTCATCAATCGTGGTGTTCTGATGAGTTTTTAGGTGAGTGAGAGCCTGTTGCACTAAATAGGGATACCCTTCCACCATTTTCATCAGTTGCTTCACTTGGGCAGCATCCCAATCTAGTCCATGCTGCTTGGCAAGGTCTTGCACCTGCTGCTGGCTGAACTCCAATAACTCAATTGGCACGCCCACATTAAATGGTGATTGGTCGAGGTTCAGTGGGATATAAACTTCCGTCGAATGTATCACCACCAACCGAAGTCTTGTCCAGAGCTTCTTGCGACTCTTTGCCCTCTCATGCCAGGAGCGCAGAAGGGCAAAAAAGTCTTCGTAGATTTCAGGGTATGGGAAAACTAAATCCACGTCATCCAAGCACAGGACCAGGGGAGTGTCTGCTTGCTCCAACAAATACTCCTCAAAATAGGTCGTGCAGCTAACCTTGCTACCCAGTCCCTTCTCTTCCCAGTAACCATCCAACTGACTTGTTAATCCCAGCTGCCGACTGACATTAGTACAGAGCCATCGCAAGAATTTATCCAGGTTGGTGAAATGTATTCTACTATCGGCTAACTTCAGGCTCAAACTTACAGTTCGGTAGCCCTGAAGAGCGACCTGCTCAAGTAATTTTTCCATTAGCCATGTTTTGCCCATCTGCTGGGGTGCTTTGATTCGGATCAGAGCGCCTGGCTGCAGAATCTCCTGGTAACAGTCAGATTCAATAGGAGGGCGCTCAACATAAAAGGTAGAAGCAGGTAGGACTCCCTCTTCTTGGGTAGGGTTGGGGCTTACCCTCAACTCAGCGATCGCTTTCCAATCCAGCCCCAACTCCCGGCAAATTTCTAAAAAATTTAGGTAGTCAACAGATCCGCCATTGAGGAAGTTGCTGACAGTTGCTAAAGCGAGTCCAACATCTTCAGCTAGGGCTTTTTGGCTTGGAAATCCATTGAGCCTGAGGGCCAATTTGACTTTCTTAATGCAGTCGCTGCGAACTTTAAGTGATCGCGTCATACTCACCCCCTTGAAAGCTACGCAGATTCTACCAGGTACAAGCCAGCTACTTGGGCAAGTCAGCTATAGGTCAGTTACTTAAGTTGCGTCAGTACCAAATCAGTAACAAGTCAGTCGCTTCTCAGTCCTGAACTCAGTCAGCAGCCAGTTTTGATGGAATTGTAGCGATTCAGTTTTATTAAAGGAGCTAAGCAATGGAAAGGAAGTACAGGAATCTCAGTCTACCTGAATCTGAGCAATTGGCAAAGCTGACCAGAACAACGGGATGTTGTTTGCAATTAAGGGCGATCGCAGTTCCTATATGAGGTGAGATCGCGACTTGAGCTACAGAAAGCCTTGACTTGTATTTGACTCAACATCGACCTTTCTGACTGTTGCCAAGATTAGACATGAACTTTTGTAACACCCTGCATAATTTCTAAACCTTGGGTCCGAGAAGTTAATAGGGGTTCGCCAGTTTTAGCTGGCAAGGGAACCTAATTTTAGGTGTGGGAAGCAAGCGTTGGTAAGCCTTTTTCCTAATAGGAATCATAGTTCGTCAACCTGGCACCAATAACAAGTAAGTGGATAGTTCAAGCGATCGCGCAAAGTGCACACTTCGTGAACGCAGCAAAACTAAATTTGCACTTCCTGGCAAGCCAGTAACAAGTCAACAGGATCTTGGATAAGGCAAAGAGGCATCTTTCTCACGAAGAACATATGACTACATTTCAGTTCAAAACTTTATTGTCCTCTTAATAGAGGAGGAGAGATCTATGAATATCATACGCACGAGTATGCCTTTCGCTGGGCTGGTGACCATTATCTGTGCCTCCGCACTGGGTATGACATCGGCTCTAGCACGTGATGACCTGCCGCGACCTTCCAGCGGCTGCACGGTCTCCCAAATCCACCTGCCCACTGGCACTTTCCAGGGCGGCCCCAACAGTGGATGGATGAACGCCGACGTTCACTGGTGCTGGGACCGTTCGGGAAAGATGACTAGCCATCGCGTTGACGTCACCCGCGACGAGACCCTTGCGGGCAAGGCTGTGGGCTTCACTTGGAGGGACGACTTCGTCGAAAACCCGATCTATTCCAGCCCTAGCGGCATGATCAACACCTATGAGCTCAAGGGCTCCTACTCTATCTGTCCGCTGGCAGTAGAGATCCCTACCATATGCTTGCGAAAGCACTACGTTTACATCAAATACACCATCAAAAACCGCAACCAACTGACCTGGAGTTGGAGGCAAACCTGAGCGCTTCTTTGTTCAACCACTGGGGTATCAGCAAGAGGGATCGGGTAACGGTGTACTGTCTTTGATTTTTAAGGGTGATCGCACTTCCTGTGCAAGGTGCACCGCTACTGAGACCTAGAAATATTTCACTGCATTAGAGGTAAGTTTGACCTTTCTGACTGTTCACAAAATTAAGTGTGTACTTTCATAACACGCTGCATAATTTCTAAACTCTGAACCCGAGAAGCTAATAGGGGTTCGCTCTGGCAAAGCGACAGCAATCTTGAATGTGGGAAGCAAGCGTTGGCAAGCTAGGAGTTTTTCTCACTAGAAATCTGTGACAACACACCACAGAACTTGATAGTCCTCGGTGCTTTTTCATAGAAAGCCAACTTTCCGCCGATATAGAAGTGGAGACTAACTCAGGTATTCCTCCCCTAAGTAGTTCTATCGATATTTAAATTCACTAGAGGTAGCTAAGTATGGACGCTTTTGGAACAATCCCTTTAGATGGGATGGCTTTATCAGGACAAGATCCCTTGATGGGGTCTGTATGGAATAGCGCTGCTGCTTTGGATAGTAATGCCGGACTTACCGGGGTACTCAACGCGATACAGTCTACTGCTAGCCGGGGTGCTTTTACACCGAACCTAGAGGAGCCACTCCCAACGGTTACTGCCCAGTCAGAGCACGATTCTGCCACCAAGCTTTTCAGTCGTAGTATCCCTACAAACGAGTGGAACAATAGCTTACTTACTCAGGACTCGCTAACAGGTATGGCTGAGAGAGCTGCGATCGCTAGTTCAGACGATCCTGATTTCTTAACTGGAGGTGCTACCTCAGTGAATGATGAGGCTGCCTTGAATTTAGCCGTCGTCACTGCCCAGGAGCAATTAGAATCTTTCGCTACTGATGAAGCATTTATTGGCAAGATGAATCTGGCTTTTGGAGAGGATATACGTTCTAAAGAAGCCCAGGCTTTAACGCAAGATATAGCAAATGGGGAGGCAATGCCAGAAATTGAGGTTCTTCCCGCTGCTGACCTGAAGGCGACTGGTGCTTTTGGTGAAGGTACGATTTATCTGTCTGAAAAATTCTTGAGTGAAAACGCCGATAACCCTGAAGCACTGACTGGTGTGCTGCTGGAGGAAATAGGACATTATGTTGATCAAGAGTTGAATCGTGTTGATTCTCCTGAGATGAGGGAGATCTTTGCCAGACTCGTTCAAGGTGAAGCTATTGGTGGGGCTGAACTCGCAGCGTTAAAAGCTGAGAGTGATAGTGCGATTGCCCTGAATGGCGAAGAGATGACTGTCGAGCTAGATGCAAGTGAGCCATCGCCGTATCAGGGTATGTCCCCTGACGCTGCAGCTCGTTGGTCCGAGGCAGCCCAGAATCGTGAGGCTTACACCATCCAACCAGGAGACACCCTTTCTGCCATCGCCGAGCGGGAGTTAGGCGATAGTAATCGCTGGACTGAAATTCAAAAAGAAGCTCGGTAGCAGATTCACTGAAGCAGAGGCAAGTACCCTGCAGGTCGGGCAGGTAGTCTATCTGCCAGGAACTGAGACTGAGAGCAGCCCAACCACTCCTGATGCAAGTGAGCCATCATCTCTACCGAGGTCCGCCGATGCTGCAGAGCATTGGGCCGAGGCGGCTGCGGAGCGCGAGGCTTACACTATCCAACCAGGAGACACCCTGTCTGCCATTGCTGAGCGGGAGTTAGGTGATAGCAGTCGCTGGACTGAAATTCAAAAAGAAGCTCTCGGTAGCAGGTTCACTGAAGCAGAAGCGAGCGAATTACAAATTGGGCAACAGGTTTATCTGCCAGGTACAACAAATGAGAGTCCAACCACTCCTGATGCGAGTGAGTCAGCGTCCATAGAGCCCGTTTCCATCACTGCTGTAGAGGAGAATGAAGTCCAGTCTCTGTATGAACGCGAGTATGAAAATGAAGCTAGTACTTTAAAAGAGGATCCTGAATCGGCAGAGACTACGTGGGTCATGTACGACATTCATGACCTGCGAGGAGCGGAAGAGATGCTCAAGGAGAATAAAGATTTTCTGATAGAAGCTGCCGAACGCTATGGGATTGATGGACGTGCTATTGCAGGAGCTATCAGATGGGAGTATGAGGAAAACTTTAAAGAAGCAGGCAACATCAACACAATAGGCATAGAGGCAAGGGTGTATAGCAGAGCCTTCGATGAATTTGCTTACAAACACGTACAGCGGACAGGGAGCTTAGACATGGACTATACTGATTATCTTGCATACCTAGTTAGTGATGGTGCTAGTAATCCTATTCCTATTGAAGATGAAGATTTTCAAATCCAGGGAAATGGTTGGGGAAAAATGCACTACTACACTGCTCAAAGGGTGATCACAGCATCAGGAGAGGAAGTCCCAGATAATCAAACTTAGCTACGAGGCTAGCCTTGCCTGCATCTGCTATTGATCTAATTGCAAGGAGCATGAGACAAGCTGTAGATGCCTATCGGGACGTAGGACAAGACATCAGCAACAAGCCTGAAATTCTAGCCGACTTGTACCAGAGTAGCGGGTACAAAGAAGAATATGAAATAAAGGCTGGACAATTCGCAGAACGACAACTTGAAGCAATTACAAGAGGTGCGTCTCCGGAAGAGAGATTCTTTCAATAACGCCTAGCGTTGGCAACAGCATGGGAAGGTGGGTTCAAGAGAAAGAGAACCTGGACTCATTAGAAGATTATAAAACCCAAGGAAGATTGTTTGCTTGATGGCGTGAGCAATTTCATTTTGGGTTGCAAGTGCGACCACCTAGTAACCAGTGGTGCTAGTTTTTGTAAGTTGAGCTGCTGCATATGTTCTAGCGCAAGAATACTTCATGGAAGTGGCTCTGTTTCGTGAGTTTTCAATAGTTTCAGGCTCTGAACTAGCACCATTCGTTAGTAGTCCGTAAAGTGAGCAGCACCTATCCCATAACAGCTCTGCTTGACGTTTCGAGCAAATTAGTCAAAGTACCGAGCTGAAGGCTTGAACCTCCAAGATTGAGTCTCCAATTTCCAGGTTTGGAGCTGCAATGTTCGAGTTCGGAACTTCATCTTTCAAGCTTGGGGTAGCAATGATTGAGTTCAAAACTCCATCTTTCAAGTTCAGAACTGCAATTGCCGAGTTTTAGAGCTGCAATGTTCGAGCAAAAATAGACTTGTCGGGAAAATAAACGAGAATAGAGAGCAGCGATAAAACAAAAAGATGCTAGATATTCAGCGAGCGCTAAAACAGGATCGTCTGTTGCGGGCATTAACCGGATGCCACGCAAAGCCTTTGATGCGCTGTTGCCAATATTTAGGGAAGTCTATGAGCAGGCGTGCCGAACTCAACCGCGTCAACGGGCTATGGGAGGCGGACGCAAAGCACGCTTGCGTCACATTCAAGATAAGCAGTTTTCATCCTGTTCTATTTCAAGAGTTATCCCACCTTTGATGTGGCAGGGCTGCTATTCGATATGCACCGTTCTCAAGCGCATGAATGGATGCACCGACTCCAACAAGTTCTAGAGGCAGCATTAGACAGAAGATGGTGCTGCCAGAGCGGAAAATCGATAGTATTGAGGCATTTCTAGAGCGCTTCCCAACGGTAAAGCGGGTAATGATAGATGGGACAGAACGTCCGATTCAACGCCCTCAAAACCTAGAACAACAGCAATTAAACTACTCTGGTAAAAACGGCACACTCGCAAGCATCTAACGGCGGTAGATGAGACCAAACGGGTGCTGGTCTTGAGCAAGGCGTGAAGGGGAAGTTGCATGACAAACGCTTTCATGATGAAGATGACATTGCCGGCAGTGTCCCAGATCCAATTTCCATTGAAGTAGATTTGGGCTTTCAGGGTTTACAACAGCAGTATGACAACATTCATCTGCCACATAAGAAGCCGAGAGGCGGAGAGGTAAGTGATGCTCAAAAGCAAGAAAATCGCCTCTTCAGCCAATCGCGCGTTCTTTGTGAAAATGCGTTTGCTGGAGTTAAGCGCTATAGCGCCGTCAGCCAAGTCTATCGCAACCGAACGAAAGACTTTGACGACAACTTAATGCTGACAGCAGCTGGGTTATGGAACTTTTACCTAATGGCTGCTTAAACGAATTTATCCATCGAGCAGCATTGCCTCTCTTATTTCTTATTTCCCAACACCTCTAATGTCTATGGTCGAGCATCCATAGTCTAAGCTCCGGTGAGAAGCAGGAAAAATTTGGGCTGAAATTTGCTTGAGCGATCGCCCTTTGGCCCAAATTCTCCAGGTTACTGAAAAAGGCGATCACTTCCTGCGCGAGGTGCGGTCGCTCCTTGAGCCTCAAAAGATTAGACGGGCATTAAAAGCTAAAACCGCTTAAGCGACTAATCAACAAATCTAGGGAAGGTCGCATCTGCTACAGAGGATTCTAAGAAACATCTTTAGCTGACGATCGCCCCCACCCTACTTATAGATGACAAAACAGAGGAGAAGTAAAGAACATGGAAATTTTACTTTTGATTTTGATAGTTGCTGGCTTTGTGCTCCTCATTACTGGTCCAAGGGTTCACAGAAGCTCTCGTCGTCCCAGGAGATATAGCGGAAGCAGTAACAGCTACATCTACCCTGGCAGCAGCTCTAGTAGTGACTACGGCAGCTCTGGTGGTGACGGCAGTTTTGTGGTGACTGTGGCAGTAGCTCTGGTGGTGACTCTGGTGGCGGCTCTTGCGGTGATGGCGGCGGAGGTGCAAAGCGGTTACTAATGAAGCGAAATAGGGTGTGGTTATTGCTTTGGTAGAAAATGCTAGGCATTTATCTAAAAAAGATGAAACTCAAAAGCAGCTTATTACAGAAAATTGTCGTTTTCTCAATCTCCTCACTCATGGTGGCCTGTATTGCAGCTCCAGAAACAGGACAGCCAGACTGTATTGATCGGGATGATAAGGCCCCTGATCGCTGTCAGCCATCCTCTTCTAGAGGAATACAGGGAGGAGGGGCTTATCCTGTTTATGCTCCTGGCTCTAGCTCTACCCCAGGGGTGGTCAGAGTGTAAAAAACCCAGGGAAGGCTTCGAGCAAAAGTAACGCAGGTCAGTCTAGCAATACAGCACCCAAAATTGGAGGTCGAACTGGGTTTGGTAGCTTTGGTCGTGTGGTAGCGCCGGAGGATAGGTATGCAAAGTAATCCCTTTGGTTGTCCTGAACGGAACCAGCTATTTAGAAGATAGGGCTCACCTGGTACAATCTTTGCCCCATCTCTACCGAGCGGGCTACCAGTTGTTGATCAACAGGTTCCTTACGCCTTGTACCATTGCCATTCAGTTTCAAGGCAGACTGTTCAAGAAATCCAGTACGCTACTAGCTGGTCGGACGTATTTTTAGCAAATTTGGCCTATCGTTCGGGGCCTGGATGAAGAGACCCTAATGTACTACGGCTTTCCGGTAGAAACGATTCGAGTAACAAAAATGGATACTTTAGCACCCTTCTGTATGCGACTAGATTGGTGCTGAACGAGAGCAGTGGTACCAAAAAGATTATCCGAGGCAAACACCCAAACCCCAAGTTTCTGGTGGGAATGCACGGAGGGTAACTCCAGAGTGGCCCAACACTTCCAGTTAGAGGACCCAGCTCCACGGTCGCAAAGCACTTTGACTCAATGCCTCAACCTACATATTAAACGGGCTGCCTCCTGCCTTAATAAAGCCCCTGAAGCTTGTCAGGTGGCGTTCACCGCCCTCAACAATCCAGAAGATATGGGCACGATGGCGTGGCTAAGTAAGCATTGCCACCTTCAAAGCAATGGCTTGGCATTCAAGATGGCAGCTTCCCAGTCAATGTTTTCCTCTGGAATGGCTTGGCATTCACACAGAAAGCGGTGCTGTTAATTTTGTTTCACAGCCAAAAGCATCTTAGCGTTTATGGACAGTGCAATAAAATATGACTGACGACTTTCATATTGGTGCCCCATTGGGTTTTCGACCCTCCATGGACAGTGCAATAAAATATGACGGCGGTACCCTGGCTGGAACTCAATCTTTGATGGCAGCCCTGAAAGAGAGTACAGATAACAGTTATCGCCAAAAAACGCCTGCACCTGAGCACTAGATCTTGAATAATTATTTGATGATAAAACTCGACTGATGGGTTTGAGTTCATTAAGTTTGTTTGTATTTATAAATGCAATTCACTGGTATTCCATGAAATTAAGTTAAGAGTGGGTATATCCGCTCGAACCTTTACCAGAAAATTTCTACACCTCTTCTAGGAGGCTCTCTAAGACGCGATCGTTACAGATGATGATTAGCACTAAACATTGCCTGAAATTACTTGCCCCAATGCTTCTAGGCCTCAGTGGGTGTGGCGGGAGTGCCGAGGGAAAGAATGTGCTGCAGGTCTGGGGCTCACGCCGGTCAAGAAGCCGAACGCCAGACCATTCAGGAGCAAGTCGAACGCTTCAACGCCTCTCAAAAGCAGATCACCGTTCAGCTCACCTTTATTCCCGAGGGGTCTTACAACGCTCAAGTCCAGGCAGCTTCACTCTCAAGAGATTTGCCGGATGTCCTGGAATTTGATGGGCCTTTCGTCTACAACTATGTCTGGCAACAGAACTTGATTCCCATCGACACGCTGATCTCTGAGCAGGTTCGCCAGGAGTTACTCCCTTCGATCATCCAGCAGGGCACCTATAAGGGTCGCCTTTATTCCATCGGGACCTTTGACTCTGGCCTCGGCTTATTTGGACGTCGCAGTCAGTTGAAAGCAGCGGGGGTTCGTATTCCCACCGGGAACGAGGACGCCTGGACAGCGGCTGAATTTAACCAGGCACTCGGGGTCTTGGCGAAGAAAGACCCGGATGGCCAGGTCCTCGACCTCAAGCTCAACCTTCAAGGGGAGTGGTTCACCTATGCCTTCTCACCGCTGATTCAGTCTGCCGGAGGCGACCTGATCAATCGCCGCGACTACCAAACTGCTAGTGGTGCCCTCAACGGTCCCGCAGCGGTGGGAGCTATGAAACAGGTGCAGAATTGGATGCAGCAGGGCTATGTAGACCCCAACATTGATGATGCCGCCTTTACCGAGGGCAGGGTAGCGATCGCCTGGGGCGGTCACTGGCTTTACAAAGACTATGCCAAAGCCGCGGGAAACGACCTGGTTGTCTTGCCCCTGCCTAATTTCGGCACTGGATCAAAAACCGCTCAAGGCTCGTGGAACTGGGGGATTACCAAGAACTGCGAAAACCCAAAAGTGGCAATGCGCTTCTTGGAATTCCTCTTGCAGCCCGAAGAGGTGCTGGCGATCGCCAATGCGAACAGTGCTGTACCGGCGACGAAAACCGCGATCGCCCAATCTCAGCTTTACGCTGCAGGGGGTCCGCTGCGCCTCTTCTCGTCTCAGCTTCTAGCAGGGCAGACTGTGCCCCGGCCCCAAACCCCAGCCTACCCCGTGATCACCTCCGCCTTCCAGGATGCCTTTGCCGCCATCCGCAATGGCCTAGATGTTAAAACAGCCCTAGATAAAGCGGTGACGACTATCAATGTCGATATTCAAGATAATCAGGGCTATCCCGATGTTGGCTCCTTGACTAATCCTACTGAGCCGTTTGCTACTGAAAGGACCGATGACCCATCACCAACCCCTCAAGTTAAAAGATGATACCCGCGCCGCTCTGGGAATGGCAGCCCCGGCGTTGGCCGGGTTATTTCTGTTTGTGGCCCTACCCTTTGCCCTGGCAGCGGCGCTCTCCTTTACCAATCTCCGGCTCGGTTCACCGCTGCCACTGGAGTTTTCCGGACTGGAGCAGTATCGCCGGATTTGGCTCGACCCCAGCTTTCGTCGCGCCCTGCTGAATAATGGTCTCTTTGCCCTGGTCGTAGTGCCGGTGCAGACCGCGATCGCCCTCGGATTGGCCCTGCTGCTCAACCGCCCCCTGAGAGGCATGGCGGTGTTTCGCACTCTGTTTTTTATGCCCGTGGTCTTTCCCATGGCCCTTGTGGCGGTGATTTGGACAATTATCTATGCGCCAGGTGCCAATGGCATGATGAACTCGTTTCTGGAGGTTTTAACCTTTGGTTTCTGGGAGCCGAAGGACTTCCTGCATGACCCGGCCTTTGCTCTGCCCGCCATCATGCTCCTGTCCATGTGGCAGGGGGTCGGCTTTCAGATGGTGATTGTTCTGGCGGGGTTGCAGTCCATTCCCACAGTCCTGTATGAAGCGGCGGCTATTGACGGCAGCAACCAGTGGCAGCAATTCCGTTACGTTACCCTGCCCCAACTACGGAACACGCTGATCTTTGTAATGTTGGTGACCTCGATTCTGGCGTTTCGCCTGTTTGATCAGGTGCAAATCATGACGCAGGGTGGCCCTTTGGATGCCACGACAACGGTGATGTATGAGGCCGTCAAGGCGGCATTCACGCAGCAAAAAATGGCAAAGGGTGCGGCGATGACTGTCGTATTTTTCCTAATTGTCCTGGCGATTACAATTCTGCAACGGCTGCTGGTCAAGGAAGAACGGGCGATCGAGTAATGGAAGTGCTACTGACAGTTGAACGATGAAAAGTCCAGATATTGACAAAAAGGCGGCGGTGGCCGCCCTAGCCCAACAAGGATCTCAGCCCCAGTGGGTATCCCAGCACCGCCAGCGGCAGTGGCTGAATCTGCTCGGCAGCTATCTCTTGCTGACCATCTTGGCGCTGCTGTTCATTGCCCCGATTGTGTTCATGGTTGTCAGCAGCCTCAAACCTGATGACCTAGTGCTGTCGGAAGCGGGCTCCCTCAAGGCGTTTCTCCCCACGGAGGCATCTTTCCAGAACTACCGAGATGTCTTTGAACGGGTCAACTTTGGCCGCTTTTTATTCAACTCCCTGTTGATCACTGGCGTGATTGTGCTGGCAGGCTTACTGGTGAATTCCCTGGCTGGGTATGCCTTCGCCCGGCTGCGCTGGCGGGGACGATCCTTAATTTTTGCAGTAGTGGTTGCCCTGATCATTATTCCCATTGAAGCGATCGCTGTGCCCCTGTTTTTTCAGGTGACGCTCCTCGGCTGGCGCAATACCTATATCGCCCAAATTCTGCCTTTTGTCGCTAACGCCTTCTCGATTTACCTGTTTTACACATTCTTTATTGACCTGCCGAAGGAACTGGAAGAAGCCGCCCGTGTGGACGGTGCCGGTACGCTGCGCACCTTCTTTGAAATTATTGTGCCGGTGTCGAGACCTGTCTTTGCCACGGTCGCCATTCTGACATTTTTGACCCAGTGGGGATACTTTCTATGGCCGCTGATGGTCACCATTGACGAGCAAGTGCGTCCCTTACCGGTGGCGATCGCCTCCTTCCAGACCTTGCCACCCATCCAATGGGGAGACATTATGAGCTTTGGCGTCATGATGGTCGCCCCAATTCTGATTGTTTTCCTAGTATTCCAGCGGTGGTTTGTCGAAGGCGTCGCGACGACTGGCACAAAAGGGTAAAACCGACCACTGGCATGCTGGCCCACTAACCTCACCCAAAGGCAGCAACTATGGCAACTGTGAAATTTCAGCATGTGTTCAAGGTCTATCCTAACGGCTACGCCGCCATTAAAGACTTGTGTTTAGAGATTGAAGATGGTGAGTTTCTGGTGTTTGTTGGCCCCTCTGGTTGCGGCAAATCTACAGCTCTGCGGATGCTGGCAGGCTTAGAAGAGATTTCTGGGGGCAAGCTGCTGATCGGCGATCAGGTGGTGAATGAGCAAACGCCGCAGCAGCGCAATATCGCCATGGTCTTCCAGAATTACGCCTTGTACCCACATATGACCGTCCGGCAGAATTTAGAATTCCCCTTGCGGATGATGAAGCTACGGAAAAATCAGAGGCAAGGCCGAGTGGAGGAAGCGGCTGAAAAACTGGGCCTAACGCCCCTACTGGATCGTCGGCCAAAGCAATTGTCTGGGGGGCAGCGACAGCGAGTGGCCATGGGACGGGCGATTGTCCGCGACCCTTCCGTATTTCTGATGGACGAACCGTTGTCGAATCTAGATGCAAAGATGCGGACCCAAATCCGGACCGAAATTGCCGCCCTGCAGCGGCGGATGCAGACAACCACTGTCTATGTCACCCATGACCAGGTGGAGGCGATGACGATGGGCGATCGCGTCGCGGTGATGCTGGCAGGGGAGTTGCAACAAATCGCCTCCCCACAAGACCTCTATGACCAACCGGCCAATGTGTTTGTTGCTGGGTTTATCGGCAGTCCGGCGATGAATATCTTTCACACCCAACTGCAGAAGACAGACGGCACCTTCACAATTCAGTTTGGCGATCAAAGCCTAGTGGTTGCTCCGGCAGCGGTCAACCGGTACAAAGACTTAGGGCGTTATCTGCATCAACCCATCTTGGCAGGTTTGCGCCCAGAGGCCTTCTTTCTCCCAAATACCCAGGCGGCAAAAGGCTATGCCGTTGAGGTTGAAGTGAGCACCGTAGAAGCCCTCGGTCATGAAATGATTATCTATGCTAGGGTAGCAATCCCCATGATTGCAGTCGAGGATAGCCACAATGGAGCTGCCCCTGATGGCGGGCAAGGACACAAGTCGGTTTTGATCGCCCGCATCCCTTCATCTCGCAGTATTCAGACAGACACCAACTTAACACTAGGGGTAGATAGCAGCAAGCTTTATTTGTTTACAGCCGAGGGACAGGCGATACCTGCAGTAAGCGTTGCTAATGTAACATCGCCATGATGCTCCAGAATTAATAAATTAGATACTTTCTGGATCGACATAGCCTTGAAGATTTTCCGGTTCAAACTGGCGCATTATCCGTCTAGCTTGATCGGTCAGACTTGCAGAACCTTTGACGACAACCAGGTACTTCCCCGCATTGAGCCGGTTCCGATAAGGTAACGCATCTCCACTGCCAACCGTTAAACCAACTCCACCGCCAACAAAAAAGCTACCCAGTGCGCCAGAGGCAGCCCCAAGCAATCCACCAATGATATGATTACCCAGTTCTCCTGCCCAGGGAAAGGTATTCAAGCCGCTCAAAACATTAAAGACATAGCCCGCTACGAATCCAAAGGGAATTAGCCAAGTTACCAATCCCTTTGTTTGTTTACGAGCTTGAATACTAGGGTCAATTAGGCCATACTCATCAGCACTTTTGTAACCCTTACCCAAGATTGCAACTTTATCCAGGGGTAAGCCTTCTTTTTCCAGGGCAGAGTAGGCAGCTTCTGCCTGCATGCGATCAGGCAGTACTGCGACAAGATAGTTCACGGGTTTCTCCTTCTCACCGGTGTTTACATCATTGATTGAGGTTTACTCCTAGGGAACCAGGGTTCTCTAAAATTCCCGTTTAGAAGCATTCCGTTTTTGCTCAAACTCAGTCCTTCCTCAATCGTGCCTTTAATTGGCTAAAAGGGAATCGCACTTAGGTGGGATTGAGTGGTTGGCTCTGGTTGCCAAGCCAAGGACGGCAGAAGTGGCAACATTTAAGGCTCAGCCATTTGGGTTGTAGTTTTCAGATATTGCTGGTAGACATTGTCCCCAAAACAAACAATGATGACGCTTGCAATTGAGTCATTCCCGGCTAAAAGTGCTTGATTTCTCGAATGGCAATTTTGGCAGCTTTATCGACTGGAAAGCCATAGGCTCCGGTACTAACTGAGGGAAATGCAATTGTTTTAATGTCGTACTGTTCTGCCAAGGCCAGGCAGTTTTGATAGCAGAGAGCCAGAAGCTCCGGTTCTCTTTGATTACCACCCCGCCACACTGGACCGACAGTGTGAATTATCCAGGTGGTAGTGCAGGTGATAACCCCGAGTAATTTTAGCTTCACCTGTGGCACAGCCGTTAAGCTGGCGACACTCGGCCAGCAGTTCAGGTCCAGCGACCCGGTGAATGGCTCCATCAACACCACCGCCCCCTAACAGTGTATTGTTGGCGGCATTGACAATGGCATCTACCTGTTGCTGGGTAATATCCCCTTGAATGATTGCTATTCGGTCTGACATGCTTAGCGGGATTGTGTATCGTTACAGGAGTTGTTAAGGGAGAACGTGTTACTTGCCTGAAGGCGCTGGTTTCCATGCCACGCCAATAATGTGGGGCTTAACAATCGGAACCGGAATTGGGCCGGCAAATTGCTCGTACTGGACCCGTGCAAAACCAGCGTGCTCTAGCATCGTCCCCGTCTCGCGATCGGGGTGGCAGCCATCAGCCAAACTTTCCAGACAGGTCGTACTCCCTGTTGCGCCCGGCGCAGCCAGGTACCGCGGGGAGCTGCAACGTGCTCAATGAACAAGAAGCGGCCACCGGGTTTTAACACCCGCAGAATTTCCTGAAGCGTACCGCTGAGATTTGGTACCGAACAGAGAACCAGGGTACTGACAACCGCGTCCACACTGTTATCTGCCACTTCTAACTGTTCGGCAGTACCCCTGCGAAGATCGATACTTAGACCCTGTTTCTGAGCTTCTTTGCAGAGATAGTCATGCATAAAGGGTTTGGCTCAACGCCAATCAGTGGATCTCAGACGGGTAGTAGGGCAAATTAACGCCGGTTCCAGGTCCAATTTCCAACACATTGCCCTGTAGATTGGCAAAGAGAGCTTGCTTGCGTGGGGCGATCGCTTTCTCGTACTCAGCGTTGAAGTTCGCTAATCCCCAAGCAAACAATCGCTTATACCAATCGGCAGCAGTTGTCACGACAGTACACCACAGCTAAATTCTGAACATCTATAGTTGTCAGGAGAGCATCTTAGAGCAGGATAGTTGACGCAAGGAAAGATTGCTGTGAGTTATGACTTTTCCATCCTTGTAGTGTGCAACCCAGCAAAGCGAACAAACATTTACGGAGAGGTATTGGTACTTGAATCGCTTGAGGAACTGCTGCTGAAATCGCTACCGAAAGAGCTGGTTGAGGAACCACTAGAAAAGTCGCTACTGGAAGGATTGGTTGAAAAACCGCTGGGGAACTGCGGCTGGAGCTTGCAGGTGTATTGCTGTCGCTGTCACTGCTAGAACGATTGGTTGAGAAATTACTACGGAAGGATTCGGAACCGAAACTTCCAGTATTGCTGTCACTACCGATGCGACTGGGACTGCTGGAAAAATCCCTACTAGAGCTACTCGTAGTACCTCTTAGGCCTGTGGGGTTACTAGAGAAGCTACCACTGGAGCTATCAGTTTCGATATCTCGATTCAGGTACCCCTCGTTAGAGCCACTAGAGGAATAGGCTGAGAAACCGCTGCTGGAAGGACTCGTTGAGGGTCTAGGGGCTACCGACGTGTTACTCGAACTATTCGTGGAAGAATCGGGATTGCTGCTCGAATCACCTGTTGGAAGTGCCAAACTAGACCCTTCAAGAGAGCTGCCACTTGAACTACCACCGCTTGAGCCGCCGCTACTAAAAGGAATTACTGAAGAACCGCTATTAAAAGAAGGAGCTGGGGCCTGGCTAGCAGGACTAGTTGGAAGGTTCCTATCTGTATAGTGTTTACCAGACTGGTGAGACTGCTGGAAGGCCAACGCCGCCGTACCAGCAATACCAATCACAGCTAGACTGACCAACAATTGCCGGTGTTTCACTTGCTTAATGATTTGCTTGGCTCTGCTGATTATTTCTCTGCTACTCATGGCGTTGTTAGTAAAAGGGGCTGTATCGAATCTAGCCGTCCCAGGCTGAAGGGTCAACAAACAAGCTTGCCCCCAAAAATTGGTTGCTGCTAACGCCAACATTCAGGTGCACGATATCTGGCAGTTGGAAAGTTGAAACTCCCAGCATTCAGCCTTAATCTACAGTCACTCCAGTCCAGTCAAGGTACTAGACTGAGAGCAAAATTGCTGAACTTCACTCAACCAGAAGTCAGGTTGACTCCAAGGATAGTGGACCTTTACAGCTCCTCTCTCTAATTAGCGGCCTACACCAGTCGGCATCCCCAAAATATCCTCAATCCTGGGCAATTCCTCTAGGGGAATCACGCGGCCTTCCTCTTCAAAGCCAGAAATCTGGTCAAAGTTGAGGTAGCGATAGATGTCCCCTGAAAGGGGAGCAATCTTTTGCGACACAATTTCACGATATTCTGCTGGAGTGGGAATGCGACCCAACAGGGCACAGGCAGCGGCAAGTTCCGCTGAACCCAGGTAAACCTGAGCACCCTTGCCCATCCGGTTATTGAAGTTGCGGGTTGAGGTTGAGAAGACCGTCGTGTTGTCCGCGACGCGGGCCTGGTTGCCCATGCAGAGGCTGCAGCCAGGAATTTCGGTTCTGGCTCCGGCAGCGGCAAAGGCGTTATAAACTCCCTCTGAACGCAGTTGATGTTCATCCATGCGGGTAGGTGGGCAAATCCACAACCGCACCTGCACGGGGGGTTCCTCTTGGAGAACCTGAGCTGTAGCCCGGTAGTGACCAATATTGGTCATGCAGGAGCCGATGAATACTTCATCAATGCGATCGCCCGTGACTGCCGACAGCAGCTTGACGTTGTCTGGGTCATTGGGGGCGGCAACAATCGGCTCTGTGATCTGGTTCAGGTCAATCTCGATCACTTCCACGTACTCTGCGTCTGCATCGGCTTCCAGGAGAACCGGATTCGCCAGCCATGCCTCCATCTTGGCTGCCCGCCGGAGAATCGTTTTGGCATCCTGGTAGCCTCGCGCTGCCATATTTTTTAATAGTGCCACATTGGAGCGCAGGTACTCAGCCACGGTTTCCGTTCCCAGTTTGATGGTGCACCCGGCACAGGAGCGCTCAGCCGTGGCATCGGTGAGTTCAAACGCCTGCTCCACCTTCAGATCAGGCAGGCCCTCAATTTCCATGATCCGCCCTGAGAAGACATTCTGCTTGTTTTCCTTGGCGACGGTCAGCAGGCCCTGTTGCATGGCAACGTAGGGAATGGCATTCACCAGATCCCGGAGGGTGATTCCCGGCTGCATTTCCCCCTTGAACCGGACCAGAACCGATTCCGGCATATCCAGGGGCATTACCCCCAGGGCGGCAGCAAAGGCCACCAGCCCTGACCCAGCAGGGAAAGAAATCCCCAAAGGAAAGCGGGTATGGGAGTCGCCCCCAGTTCCTACCGTATCCGGCAGCAGCATCCGGTTGAGCCAGGAGTGGATAATACCATCCCCTGGACGCAGGGCCACCCCGGCCCGCTGGGCAAAGAAATCTGGCAACTCTTGGTGGGTCTGGATATCTACTGGTTTGGGATAGGCCGCTGTGTGGCAAAAGCTCTGCAGCACGAGGTCAGCATTGAAACCTAGACAGGCCAGCTCCTTCAGTTCGTCGCGGGTCATCGGTCCAGTCGTATCCTGGGAGCCGACTGTAGTCATCAGCGGGTCACAGGCCATTCCCGGTCGCACCCCAGGTAGACCACAAGCTTTGCCAACGATCTTTTGCGCTAACGTAAAGCCTTTGCCAGTATCCGCAGGCTGTTCAGGCCGGATGAAGGCTGGGCTAGGCTCTAACCCCAGTTCGGTTCGGGTCTTATCTGTGAGACCGCGACCAATAATCAGGGGAATCCGGCCTCCAGCCCGCACCTCATCGGTGATTGTATTGGGCTGGAGGCTAAAGCGAGAAATCACAGCACCGGACTCATTGGTGATCTCACCGGCATAGGGGTGGATGGTGATCACTTGGCCCGTCTCCATCTGGGTGACGTCACACTGAATTGGCAGCGCGCCCGAATCTTCGGCGGTGTTGAAGAAGATTGGGGCGATCGCGCCCCCGAGGATGTATCCTCCAGCTCGCTTATTGGGAACAAAGGGGATATCCTGGCCGATGTGCCACAGCAAGGAGTTAATTGCGGACTTGCGGGAGGAGCCAGTGCCCACGACATCCCCGACAAAGGCAATGGGATACCCTTGTTGTTTCAAGGCGGCAATTTCTGCGATCGCCCCCGGCATGCGGGACTCCAACATCGACAGAGCATGCAGCGGAATATCGGGACGGGTTGAGGCCTGGGCAGCCGGGGAGAAATCGTCGGTATTTGTTTCTCCGGGAACTTTAAACACAATGATCGGAATCGCCTCTGCCAGCGCCGGACGTCGGGTGAACCACTTCGCCGCAGCCCAGGCATCGACTACCTGCTTGGCGTAGGGATTCGTTGCCGCTAGAGCCAAGATATCGTTAAAGGCATCAAATACTAAAAGTGTTTGGCTGAGAGCTTCAGCCGCGCTACTTGCGAGACTAGCATCACCTTGAAGCAGCTCCACCAGGGATTGGACGTTATAGCCGCCGACCATAGTGCCCAGAAGTTCCACTGCTAATCGGGGAGAAATCAGAGGAGCCTCTATCTCTCCTTTGGCGATCGCACTTAAGAAGGCCGCTTTGACGTAGGCCGCTTGGTCGACACCGGCAGGAACCCGTTGGCGCAGGAGTTCCAGTAATTCTGCTTCACCCGCCGAGGCATGCTTGAGCAGCTCACAGAGGTCAGCCGTTTGCTGAGGATCAAGCGGCAACGGGGGAATGCCTAGGTTAGCTCGTTCGGCAACGTGTTGACGGTAAGACTCAAGCATTGAGGGACTCTCCACAAAACTGCAACAGGCACTCCTTAACTAAAAAGATTGCTCAAATTAACTTTAACGTTTTTGATAGTCTGTAATTTGCTCTCTCGATACAGACTACTAGGACCCACTGACACGACTCCGGGGTTATAAAGTTAGCCGCATGCGGCCAGCGTGATAAAATCTGTCGCTAGGTAGGTAAACTTACTTCTATAAACCTTCTGAATCAATGGTAATTTGGCAAAGGATAACTGAGAGATAGTCTAGGAGCTGCTTGATCGAAATCATCAATTCAGCGTCTTGATTTGCTACTCTAATATCTTTGGCTCAGAGTCTCATGGGCAGTAAGGTACCATTGTATCTTTTGCTACAAATAATCGATTCCAAGCGGTGATAGATAATGTCGTGCTGGTCAAGGGAGAAAGACATTGAAAAAGGTTGAAGCAATTATTCGGCCCTTTAAGCTGGACGAAGTTAAGATTGCCCTCGTGAACGCGGGCATTGTGGGGATGACAGTTTCTGAAGTCCGCGGGTTTGGTCGGCAGAAGGGCCAGACTGAGCGTTATCGAGGCTCTGAGTACACAGTAGAATTTCTACAAAAGCTCAAGGTTGAGATTGTGGTGGAAGACCACCAGCTAGACATGGTCGTGGACAAAGTTATTACGGCAGCTCGTACGGGTGAGATCGGAGACGGCAAAATCTTTATCAGCCCTGTTGAGCAAGTGGTTCGTATTCGCACTAGTGAGAAGAACCTTGAAGCAATCTAGCATTAGGGTATGAAGGTATGACTGAGTGGGAGTAATTACCGGAACAACTAAACTGCTAGGGGTAATTGGTCATCCGGTTGAGCACTCCCTTTCCCCTGTCATCCATAATGCTGCCTTAGCAAGGCTTTACGGCAATGATAGCCAGCAAGAACTCAACTACGTCTATCTGGCTTTTCCCGTAAAGCCAGGCGATCTCAGAGTAGTCGTAGATGGATTTGCCGCCATTGATCTACGGGGATTCAACGTTACGCTTCCCCATAAGCAAGCAATCCTGCCCCTTCTGGCTGAGGTATCTGCGATCGCCCAGGTGGTAGGGGCAGTCAATACGGTCTGTCGCGGGCAAGGATGGAGCGGCACGAATACGGACGTTGAAGGCTTCCTGGCTCCCCTACAAGGGCAACGGGATTGGACTGCAACAACTGTGGTCATCTTGGGCAGTGGGGGGGCAGCCCGAGCGGTGGTTGCGGGTTGTGCCCAACTGAACTGTGCGGCAGTTCAGGTGGTAGGACGCGAGCCCCAGAAGCTACAGCAATTCCGCCAAAGTTGGCATCAGGCGGACCTGGGTGAAACACGTTTTCGGCGGTACGGCCATACCTGGGAAATTTCTGTTCCAGCTAACCTCCAGGTTCACCCTTGGGAGGAACTGCCGGACTTATTACCGCAAGCGAATTTACTGGTGAACACTACCCGGTTGGCATGCAGCCCTGACATCGACCAGTCTCCCTTAAGTGTCGCTGCGGTCGCGCAGCTTCCCCAGGGGGCGATCGTCTACGACTTAATTTATACGCCTCGTCCAACCCGCTTACTGCAACAAGCTCGAACTTGGGCTTGACGGTGATTGATGGCTTGGAGATGCTGATACAACAGGGCGCAGCAGCATTACGGATTTGGCTACAAAAACCTGTTCCAGCCGATGTGATGCGACAGGCTGCACAACAACACCTAGCACTGCATTCCCGTTGAGCGAGAAAGGTTTTTACGGCAGCCGCTGTACATTCCTGCCTTTACCCAACCTTCCTCGCCCGTGTCTACGCGGAGGCGTTGCCAAACTTTATCTGCGCTTTCTTCCAGAACCACGACTGGCTGGTTATAGGCCACACCCCCAATCCGACCGGCATCGTAGCCGGGTCTGTCCCGCAGCAGTAGGCCCTCAGGATACCACTACTGCTCGGTAGGCACCGGGTTCTAGGGGGTATCAGTAACCGCTGGGGATATTGCCGGTGCCGCTGGAGCTTGAGAGCGAGCTTGGGCTTCTGGGGTTTTTGGGGATTTTGGCGCGTTCGTCTGCGTGTCGTTGGCAAAGGTTGGTTTTGGAGGAGCTTGCGTTAGTCGCGTCAGAAAATAGTAGCTAATTGCCAGACCACCTCCCAGTAGGATGGCAATACCTAGAACCGAACCGAGCAAGAATTTGACAAGACTAGGCCATTTCATGAATACAAAAGAGGAATTGGGGATGAGTTCACCTCCCATCCATCGTGCCACTGCAACCGCCCGGCTCTTACTCAGGCACGTTGCAGCTGCTGCTGAATCCGGCAACTCAGGGAGCTGTGCTTGGAGGCCAGTCGGGCCTTACCAGCTGCTGCCCAGTCCTGGAGAAACTGAACTTGATCTTGAGCCGTTCGTGCCAGCGGCACAGTTTGGCTGGCGGCCTCCAGAATATCATCGGTGGTGAAGTCACGATTTTGACTAAAGCCGATGTGCATTGCTTCAATGATTGTTTGCTCAATTTCAGCACCAGAAAAGTCCGGCGTTTCGTAAGCTAATCGATCAAGGTCATAGCTTGATAGGTTATGGGAGCGTAACCGGGATAAGTGTACCGCGAAAATGGCTTGCCGTTCTTCTTGCGTGGGCAAACCAACAAAAAAGATTTCATCGAAGCGGCCTTTACGGAGCATTTCCGGGGGCAAGATTTCGATGTTATTGGCAGTGGCAACCACAAAAACAGGTGAGGTTTTTTCTGCCAGCCAGGTAATGAAGGTGCCAAAGACCCGGCTGGTCGTCCCAGCATCGCCGCGACCATTGAGCCCAGAAAAAGCTTTATCAATCTCATCTACCCAAAGGATGCAGGGAGCCAAAGCCTCCGCTAGTTGAATCATCTGCCGCGTGCGAGATTCCGATTCCCCCACCAACCCGGCAAACAGGCGACCGACGTCGAGGCGCAGCAGCGGTAGATGCCAGTGATGGGCGATCGCTTTGGCCGTCAGTGACTTGCCGGTGCCTTGAATGCCCACAAGCAGCAAACCCCGAGGATGGGGCAGGCCGTACTGGCGGGCCCGCTCGGAAAAAGCACCGCCTCGGCGCAACAACCAGTCTTTTAGATTATCCAGTCCGCCGATGTCGGAAATGTTTTCACTCGCGGGGTAAAATTCTAAAATTTGAGTTTGGCGGATCGTCTGGCGCTTTTCTTCCAGGACTAAATCGACATGCTCAGGCCGGAGCTCTCCGTGGGTGGCGATCGCGCGGGCTAACACCCGGTAAATCCGCTCCATCGACAACCCCTGGCAGGAGCGAACGAGTTCATCCAGCACCCGTGCTTCTAGGGGCCGACCTAGTGCTGCCAGTAACCGCTCAACTTCTGTTTTAATTTCCTGGGGCACCGGCAGCGGAAAATTTAGAACAGTCAAGACCTCACTCAGGTCTTCGGGAATCGCTACCTGAGTTGCCAGCAAGACAACATTTTTAGGCTGAGATTTCAGTAGCCGAGCCAGGTTACGTAACTTACGCGCAACTGCTACGTCCTCTAAGAAACGGTTAAAGTCGCGCAATACAAAAACCGCCGACGCTGTACCTGGTAACTTTTCCACCAGCTCCAGCGCCTGCAAAGGATTTCGCTTAGCAAATCCGGCGTCGTTAGGATTGCCTTGATACCCTTGGACAAAATCCCAGACATAAACAGCACGATTACCCAGCAGTTTGGCAGAGTGGGCAATCGCCGATTCGACTCGCTCTTCCTCCCGAGTTGCAATATAAACAAGGGGGTAACGAGCTTTTAAGAGTAACTCAAATTCATTCCTGAAGCTCATAGGACACGCCTATCCCTGTGACTGGAGGCTGCGCTTTAGCGCTTCCAAAGCAGCCCAGCGACGATCTGCGGCAGTGGTTGCCGCGTCTGAATCAGCTGCTGGTGCGATCCCTGGACACTGTGGATCACAAAGCTGGCGTTGGGGTATTGCTAAGCATAGCTGCTCATACAGCCAAGTTTCTGGGTCAAAGGTACCCCGTTGGGGTAGAGTTTCCACCAGATCTTCAGGAGCTATCTCCAGCTCTTCTAAAGTTTCTAACTGCGGTTCCTCAGCATCCTTTAACCAAATCAGCTCAGTTGGGGTGGCGCTCAAGCGGTGATTGTACTGTTGCAAGCAGCGATCGCACGTTAGAGTAATGATTGTTTCTGCCTGGCCTGAAACGTTTAGGTAATTTCCGCAGTGAACTACCTGCAGTTGTCCCTGCACCGGAGTTAAGGTTTCTAGGCTGGGCAACAACTCATCAACTTCTACCACTGCAGTCTGTCCAGGCATTTGCAGTAGTTGGGGAATATAAATTGCCTTCATGCCAGGATCTCCACAAAAGCGACTACATCAATCTCCGCTGGGACTCCCCGAGGTCTGGTCCAAGCTTGGTAATGGACGAACTATCAAACGCCGATTCGGCTCTTCTCCCTGGCTATAAGTTTCCAGGTCTTGAGATTCTTGCAGGATCGTATGAATCAGTCGCCGCTCTGCCGCGGACAGGGGTTGCATCTCATATGCAGCGCCGCTCTCACGAACTTGCGCTGCCGCAGATTCTGCTAGCACCAGTAATTCTGCCTGCCGATGAGCACGGTAACCCGCTAACTCCACCGTATAAAGACCCTGTTCTCCCTCACTTTGTTTCAGATTCAATATGGCATTAGCCAGGTACTGAATTGCATCTAATACCTCACCCTCAGGCCCAATCAAGGTTTGGACCTGCTCAGGCGGCAGGTCGTCAATCATCAGCCAGCAGCTATTTGGATTTGCCAGAGACGGATGAACTGGCAGAGGCTGCTCCGTTCGGACCTTGAGGTCAAAGCCAGCCAAGCGGAGAAATTCTTCCAGCCATGCTTGACCCCGCTGGAGGTGAGCACTACTCATTGCTTTGCTGAGGTTTTTTTCTTAGAATGGCCAGGCTCAAATGGCAGAGTCCCTCGCTCTTTAGCGGCCACTACTTTTTCCTCAGCCTCCACAAGCTTTTGCAGGTTCTCCGGCAGCGGTTCCCGTGACAGAATAAACGTTTGCAGGGTCTGGAAAATGTTGGCAATCAGCATATACAG
>JAUJON010000368.1 GCA_030447595.1 Thermosynechococcaceae cyanobacterium YX3bin19 | reverse complement strand
ACCAGCGAGACCAGTGCCGGTGGTTCGGGGGGATGGTCGGCAACCACGTCGCCGACCTCGTTGCCCGCTACGGAGAGGACGGCGAAGTACCCAAGGCGCTGACCGATTACATAAAGGCCCGCGAAGGCTACGACTACAGCCACCACGGTAAAGCGGGCAACCCCTCGACCGACTTCGTCCCTGACGACATCGTAGACCGCTTCTGCGTTCTGGGGACCGTCGAGGATCACGTCGCAAAGCTGGCGCAGCTAAAGGACATGGGCGTGGACCAGTTCAACATCTACCTCATGCACGATGCGATGGAGGAGACGCTCGACGCCTATGGGGAGGAGATTATGCCGAGGCTTAAGAGCACGCTAGAGAGCGCCTTCTAGCCAAGAAGCCCGGTCTCCATGTTCAAGCGTTGGATGTCTTGACCGGCTGGCTGGTGGTTCAGCATGATTAGATCGCCGCTTCGCTTGACAAACTTTTCGATTGGCCTAATGGATTTGACGTTCGGGCACTTCTGACGCTGTGAGATAAGCTCGTCTGCAAGATCAACGTCGAGGCGAGGCTTGTCTACAATGACTTCTAGCTTGGCTGAGAGGGCATTGATCAACCCCTTCTTTCTCGCTGCGGTACGGACAGCTGCTACTTGGCGACTAGTTGCTTGTATCCCTTGACGAGCTAGAGCGCGCTTTATTTCTGCATCCGTGAAGTTAGACTCTTCAAATGATTGAGCCCAAATTCGGATTCTGTCCTTCGCGGGTATGACCTTCTTGAGCCCCTGGAATGCAAAAGTCCGTTGTCTCTTGAGTAGCCGTTTAGCTTCTTTGACTGCGCGCCCCTCCTTGTCCAATAGAAAGTAAACAAGAGTGCCTTTTTCGTGCATGTATTCGATGAAGTACTGCCAGTTCGCCAACGAGAAGTTGCCCTCTCCAGAAATGGAACGGAACTCCATCCCTAGCAATTCGGGACTATACCCATAATAGGAGTAGAGCTTCTTTACAGCTTTCCACTCTTCTCCTTCGGTGAGGATTACCGCCCGTGGTTTAGGATTGAGATCGTACTCGTTGCTCAAAAACTCCAGCATCTCATATGGGCGAGAAAGGCTTTCACCGTACCTCTCAACCTTCCATTGGGGAATCTTAGACGCATGCTCACGCGGCGCAAGATCTGACAAATCTACGAGGGCACCCAAATCCGAGCCAGAGTCTAGATCGGTAATAAAGAGTTTGAGTATCTCAGCCGTCTCATAATAGTCTTGAGCAAGCAATGCTTCAAACTTAAGGCGCTGACGTTTCCCATAGCTGAAGTATCTTATTAACTCACGCCAACTCAGCAACGGATCGATGCTTTCAGCGAAAGCCAAAAGACGTCTTACCCACTGTATGAGCATCGGAACGTCTAAGCCTACTTGTGAAACAATCTCTGCCGGACTGAAGTTGCCGCTCTCGATATCGTGTTGCCGAGCTTCACGGACAGTGGAAAGCAAGTACTGCGTCTTTGTACAGAAGTAGGTTCCTCCTATTGCGGCGCTGCCATGGTAATTATGGTGTTCGCCGAATCTTTGATCAGATCGTACCTCCGGTAGATAGAAGTCCTGAATTTTTACCAGAAGTTGGAGGATGACCTCGAATTCCCTGAAGATGGTCGGTTGTTCTGAGTCGAGGTCTTCATTACTCAACCTGTCGATTTGCCAGACCTGATATGTTGAGAAGTAAGACGTACCGTTGTGATGGTACGCTGGCCTAAATAGTTTCCTTTCAACCCTTAATTCAAGCCATCTAGCGAAGCTTCTCTTGGTACCAGCCCACCTGAATCTGCGTTTGCTGTACTCAGCAAACTTTCTTACAGATAGCAGAGGGTTCTGCCTAGAATTAGGCACGCTCTCAAAAACTGTTCCGTCATCTACAGAGGAAGTGTCCAAAGGTGCCTTCCTACTCATTGTACTCGTATACCAGTGTTCCGACAAACTCTTTCGGTTCTACCTTTCGTAGGATGATCCCCTGTAGGCGCTCAACTGTACCAGGCTCGTCTCCGATGGCTTGAGCAGGCCCTCGGTTATTTCCCGAGCTCTTATTTCGGTTGCTACTCTCACCTCAGTAGCAGACTGGATAGGCAACAGGAAGAGCTGCTCATACTGCTCGCTTTACTTCTTTGCCTATCTCGTGCAAGAACTCCGGTGCAAAGTCAGCCCCGTTCGGCCACTCTATCGTGTTC
>JAUJON010000367.1 GCA_030447595.1 Thermosynechococcaceae cyanobacterium YX3bin19 | reverse complement strand
GACCGTCTTCCATCTGGAGAATGCGATCTGCCATATCGAGGATGCGGTTGTCATGGGTGACGAGCAGAACCGTGCAGCCTTCTTCCCTAGCTAGACCTCGCATGATCTCTACGGCATTGCGGCCCGACTTACTGTCCAAGGCAGCGGTGGGTTCATCTGCCAATACCAGTTTGGGGTAACTCACCAAAGCACGGGCAATAGCAACACGCTGTTTCTGCCCTCCTGACAAGTTTGCTGGATAGTCATTTACGTGTGCTTCTAGGCCTACCGCTTTCAGGATGGCAATGGAGTGAGCTTGGCGCTGTTGTGCTGAAAGATAATTGTGTAACTTCAGCGACATACCAACATTTTCTTGAGCTGTCAGACAGTCGAGCAAATTATGGGACTGGAAGATAAAGCCGATCTGCTGCCGCACTCTGATCAGCTGTTGTTTAGGCACTCCTGACATCTCCCGACCTTGAAATTGCAGGCTACCAGATTGCAGCGATCGCAGTGCCCCGATCAGGGTCAGCAAGGTGGTTTTGCCACTCCCTGACGGACCCATCAAAATTACAATTTCCCCTGGATGTAGGTCTAGGCTGACATCAATCAGTACAGACTTTTGCAGATGACCTTGACCAAAAGAATGGTTGAGGTTTCGAATCCTAACAATAGGAGCCATAATCAAAATACATCAGCAGGATCAGCTTTACGAAGTTTTTGGATGGCGATCGCCCCGGCCATGCCACACATGACCAAGGTGAGCAGAAACACTTGAGACGCGACATCAGGACGCAGCGCCAGTGGTATCTTTGTCAAAGAGCTGAGCAACTTGTAAACCCCAACGGAGGCGACACAACCAGGGACAAATCCCAGCAGGGCGAGGATCATTGCCTCTTGGAGGACGACCATCAATAGCGCCCGGTCAGCATAGCCCATGGCTTTGAGGGTGGCATACTCGGGTAGGTGCTCAGCAACATCAGAGTAGAGCACCTGGTAGACCACGATTACACCCACAATAAACCCCATGACTGCCCCAAAGTTGAGGACAACCCCGCTGGGGTCCGACTCCCAGTAGGCTTTCTCCTTTTGTATCAGCTCTTCACGGGTCAAGGTGTCCACAGATTTAGGCAGATTGGCGCGGAGTTGGGCTTGAACTTGCAGCAGATCGGCACTTGGCTCCAGGGTTAACAGGCCAACACTAACGCTGCTAAGACTATCCTGCCCAGCGGGTCCCATGCTGGCATTGTTGGGGCTAGCTTGGCCCGTGCGACGGGCATAATTCCAATCACTCATGATCACATGCCCCTTTGTAAATAGGGTACTGCCCAAGGTGAAAAGCCCCACAACATAAGTGCGTCGGTTACCCATGACAGTCGTAACCTCTCCTCTTTGGGTTGTAAGTTCGGGAACTGGTCCCAAGGAGGACTGGGAGAGACGGTCAAACAGTACGCCGTCGGGCTGGCTCAGCTTGCCCAGTTGTTGATTGACCTCTGGCAGATTGAACACAAGTTGGGTGGGGTTGAAGGCGAGAATTTTCACCTCATCCGGGAAAATGTCACCCTCTTCTGACTTGTTTTCTTGCTCACTTTCTTCTGCAGCAGTTTGGTCTGGACTAGAGGGCTGAGACAGTTTTTCCGGGTTGATCCAATTAGCCTCGCCGATATATAAGGGATGAGCTAAAGCAACCCCTGGGACAGCATCGGCTTGGTATAGATAGATTCGGGAAAACGGAAGGAATCCCAATGAGCGTGAGTAGGTTGAGACGAGAAATAAATCTCCTCTAAGATTTTCATGGATGAGGGTAATGCCATCAAAGAGCACCGCACGAATACCCAGCTGGGAAAACATGAGGATATTGGCAAAACAGACGCCTGTAATCGCCACCGCCAGTCGAGCCTTTTGGTGAGAGAGCTGTGCCCAGGCAAGGGGCCTTTCGGCAGTCAAATTGCGGAATAAGGACTTGAGAGTCATGTTTTGCTAGGGGTGAGGTCAATGGTGACGCGGACTTGCATGTTGGTCAGCCCTGCCACTTTGGGATTGTCTTTCGGGTCAATTCGAATCAAAATATCCACGACACGGGCGTTATCGTCTGTAGTTGGGTTGGAAGCACCTTCAGATAGGGTTCGCTGACCAATTTGCAGGCCGATAGCCTCAACCGTACCGTGGACTTTTCCCTGAAAGCCGCCATACTCGCTCACAACTGTGGCTCGCTGTTCCTTGC
>JAUJON010000366.1 GCA_030447595.1 Thermosynechococcaceae cyanobacterium YX3bin19 | reverse complement strand
CGCGCGAAAGAAACACAGACGCACAACACGAGCTCAAGCGGGGACACGATTTCATCTGCTCTTCTCTAGTGCCTTCTCACCAGTTTGTCTTCCTTTTTGATTTTGTTTTTCTGTTTGGTCGTCTGAATGGTACCGTTGACTACTTTAAGAAGGGAACGAAGGATCTTATTTTCCAGGCCGTACAATCGCAGCCCTCAGCTACTCAATATGTATGGGTGAACTTGCCGGGCAACGTCAACAACGAAGGCGCCGAACTTACCCTTAATTATGACATCCTCCGGGACCGGACCTTTAACTGGAATGCCTCTTTCAACGCTACGTACGTAACTACTAACGTGAGTGGCATTGGCACTGTTATCAATACGGGGGATGTTAATGGACAAGGATTGTCGGGTGCTTATGCCCAGCAGATTCGGGATGGTTATCCGGTTGGCGCATTTTTCCTGCGTGACTTTGCCGGGTACAATGAGAATGGTCTAGGTGTATATCCGAATGGAGAGCAGCTTACCTATGCGGGTAATGCAATTCCTAAATTCAATTTTGGGCTAAGCAATAGCTTCACGTTCCGCAATTGGGATCTGAATATCTTCTTCAATGCTGCTACTAACTTCTTTGTATATAACAATACAGCTAATGCGCTCTTTGTAAAAGGTAATCTGAGAAATGGCCGTAATGTAACAAAAGATGTATTTAACAGCGAGGAAAGTGCCAACAACTTTGCAGAAGCCTCTACCCGCTTCTTGGAGAGAGGCGATTTCCTGCGATTATCTAACTTCACCTTAGGACATAATTTCAAACTGCCCGGAAATGTGTACGTAAAAAGCCTACGTCTTTACCTAACGGGCCAGAATGTACTGCTACTCACCAATTACACGGGTATTGATCCGGAAGTAAATACAAATAAAGCCCGGGATAACGTACCTTCCATAGGCATTGATTACACTGCCTTTCCAAGTGCGAGAACATTTACAATAGGTCTCAACGCCGGGTTCTGATAAATCGAATCTACAGCGGACTTAACTATCTATTCGCTAAGCTACCTATCTGCTCACTTTAATGATCAAAAAGATGAAATTGAAACATAAATCGGTTATAGCGTTAAGCTTACTGTTCTTAGGAACAATGAGCTGTACGGATTTAGATGACCAGGTATTAGATCGGGTATCAGCTGAAGACCTGTCTGGTATTTCGGGTCAGATTGAACCTGCAAGTGCGCTTGCTGGGGTATACTCGCAATTAAACCGGTTTCAGAACCAGGAGAATATGTACGCCATGCAGGAACACTCTACCGATGAAATGATGGGCCCCACGCGAGGTACTGACTGGAGTGATTTCGGTACTTGGCGCAGGCTACATCAGCACTCTTGGGATGCCTTGCATAATCAAGTGATAAACTCCTGGAATGAGCTCAATACGGGCGTATTCCGGGCTAACCAGGCAATTGCTTTTGCCGGAGATGATGCTGCTGGTATACAAATAAAGGCAGAAGCAAGATTCTTGCGGGCTTTTTTTATGTTCCAGATTATTGATATGTATGGTCAAGTACCATTCCGGGAAGCCACTGATGACCCGAATTCAGTACCTAGGGTTTTAACCCGGAGTGAGGCGTTTGACTTTATGGTTACGGACCTGGAGTATGCGCTTACGACATTGAATCCCACCAATGGCCCCGGTAAGGCTAATCTGGATGCTGCCCGCGCTATGCTGGCAAAAGCCTACCTGAACAAAGCAGTATACAAACAGGATCCTACCCAACCGGCAGGCCCATTTACCTTTAACCAAGCCGATATGACGAAGGTAATTGAATATACCAGCGCCATTATTAATTCGGGTAAGTACCAACTGCAGCCTAATTATTTCGATAATTTCCACTGGGAAAATACTGAGCGTTCCAAGGAGTTGATCTTTGTAATTCAAAACAACCAGGGAAGCCCAGTGGCTACTGTGCAGAACCGGTATTACATGACCACTCATTACCGGCAACCGCTTAATGGCGGAGGCTGGAACGGATTTACCACCTTAGCTGATTTCTACAACAGCTTTGAGCCAACCGATACCAGACGCGGCGGAACGCCTGCTAGTGCTCCTGAAATGACGGGATCTCTCGGGATGAATCCTGGGTTCCTGCTTGGACAGCAGTACGCTGTAGTAGACGGAAAGCTGGTTGCCCTTCAGGACAGAGGTGGTAGACCGCTGGAGTTTACG
>JAUJON010000365.1 GCA_030447595.1 Thermosynechococcaceae cyanobacterium YX3bin19 | reverse complement strand
ATTGAGACTTGGGTATCTTTAAGCTTGTGTGCTTAAGGTATGTATTGACTGAGTGATGACCGCTATGTACAACCTTTAATTCAATTATCTTTGTTAGACTGCTTATAGCAGAAATACAAGGAATTGTCTATACAGAACTTTTGTTCGTTACATTGATGACAACTGATAATGGCCAGGGCAAACGCATTTAGATGTTGTGCCCATCATGGCTTAAATCGGGCATTCAGTGGGGAGTGAACCGTCTTTTAAGGCGTGAAATACGTACTCAGTGGGAAAATGGAGCAGGCACGACCCTGTTCGGGTGCCGAAAGTACACTATTTTCTCCATCTGTTTTCTGTTAGGTGTAGCGATTTTGTAGGCAATAATGCTCAGTTTATTAGCGATCTGGGATAGAAACGCTTGACAGTTTCAAATGCGTCGGCCCTGTGATACTCAGGGCAATCGCATCACTTTTGGTATGCTTCTCGCATGGAAATACATGATCAGGAAGCGCTATCAGGTAGACCAACGGTCGGGATAATGGAACACTTCTCAGCCATCGAGGATCCGCGGCGGGAGCATGGCACGCGGCATCTGCTCGAAGAGATTCTGGTCCTAACAATCTGTGCGGTCATCTGTGGTGCCGATAGTTTTGTCGCGGTGGAAGCCTTTGGCCACGCCAAGCACGCCTGGTTGCGGCGCTTTCTGACGCTGCCCAATGGGATTCCCTCCCATGATACGCTTGGGACCGTCTTTGCCCGCCTCAAGCCACGCGAATTCGAGCAGTGTTTTCTCAATTGGGTCACGGCCGTGTTCGAACGAACCGCCGGCAAGGTCATTGCGCTTGATGGCAAAACATTGCGGCGCAGCTATGACCGGAAATCCAAGAAGGCGGCGCTTCAGATGGTCTCGGCCTGGACCACAAGCAATCGCCTGGTGCTGGGCCAGATCGCCGTGGACGAGCATTCCAATGAGATCACCGCCATCCCCCAGCTCTTAGAACTCCTTGATCTGAACGGGTGCATCGTGACGATCGACGCGCTCGGCTGCCAGCAAGAGATTGCCGCGCAGATTGTCGACCAAGGTGGTGACTACGTACTGGCGGTGAAGGCGAATCAAGGGAGTTTATTCACGGAAGTGCATCAGTGTTTTGCCGACATTGAGGCCGAGGGCATGCAGTTCTATGAGACGGAGGAGCAGGGACACGGACGTGAGGAAACGCGCTGGTACTGGATGACGGAAACGCTCCCGTGGCCACTGCGCCGCGTGCAATGGAAAGGCCTGCGGAGTATGGGGGTGGTCGAAGCATCGCGGACGGTGGGCGAGAAATACACGGTCGAACGGCGCTACTACATCAGTAGCTTGCCAGCGGATGCCGAACGCCTGGCCGAAGCGGTCCGCGGCCATTGGGGGATTGAAAATCAGGTGCACTGGGTCTTGGATGTCGCGTTTCGTGAAGATGACAGCCGCATTCGGACCGGCCACGCCGCGGAGAATATGGCCGTCGTCCGCCGGATCGCGTTGAATATGCTGAAGCAGGATACGAGTGTCAAGCTGGGCATCGCGAATAAGCGCCTGAAAGCTGGCTGGGATGAGCACTATCTCCTCAAAATCCTTTTACACGAGTGACGCGATTGCCCTGTTTTGTCCACTCAATATGTTGCTCTATACATCCTTGCTTGTTCGCTCTTGACCTCTGTTACAATATGGATTAGACTACACATATCTATCCACATTGTAAGAGGAGTAGGGATGAAGACGATCCAAATGACGATTGATGAACCGCTCCTCATGGAAGTCGATCGCACGATTGCAGAGTTACACACCACTCGTTCAGCCTTTATTCGTGAGGCATTGGAAGCTGCCCTTCGTCAGCACGATATTCGTAAACAGGAACAACAACACGCGCACGGTTATGCTCAACATCCGGTAACACCGGATGAGTTTGACGTATGGACCGACGAGCAGCATTGGGGTGCGGAATGAAACAGGGTGATGTGTACTGGTACACCTTTCATGCCCCTGATAAACGTCGTCCAGTCTTAATTCTTACCCGCAACTCAGCAATTCAGTTCCTTACCGGAATTACGATTGCACCTATTACGTCAACTATTCGTGGTATTCCATCAGAAGTCGTACTCTCCATAGCGGACGGTCTGTTCAACGATTGCGCTGCTAATTTTGACAACATCCAGACCGTCCAGAAGGCAAATATCGGAACATTTATTACCCA
>JAUJON010000364.1 GCA_030447595.1 Thermosynechococcaceae cyanobacterium YX3bin19 | reverse complement strand
TTATCAGCTAGGAAAGTACTAAAGGAAAGCCATATAAGCCTGTGATTCCTCCATTGAGGTTTAAATGTATCCTTGGCGCAAATTACTAGTGACATTAAAGGGTTGGGGAAGAAAAGCTTGAAAAAGGTGGCCGCAATTGCGGCCACCTTTTTCAAGCTTTTGGATAAAATAACCTACCTGAGTACAACAAACTTTTGCACCGTCTGGCCGTTGCCTCCATCTACTTTCAGGAAATAAATTCCGGCCGACAGATTAGATATATCGAGCAGAATAGTATTAGGGCCCGCTTTTACCCATTCGGTGCGGTGCAGGAAGCGGCCCGATACCTGGGAAGAGACACTAATATTAACGGGTTCATCCGCTTGGCTCGTGTAGGATAGAGTCAGCTTACTGGTAGCCGGGTTAGGATACAGCGAAAGGCGGGTATTAGCAAGTTCTCCTTCGCCGGCTTCCGCTTCCATACTCGAAATTCTTGCCGTGGTCGTAGGGCAAGTGGTGCCTGTCCAGTCATAAGCACCGGCATCTTTGGTAGCGTCCCTTGCCTTTAAATCTTTATCGTTTGCAGGAATTATAGTTACGTCTTTTGCCCAGCAAATAGCCTTACTACCCGTCACGAGGTGGTAATCATCCCCATCAAAATCTTGAAATCCGACGTTAGAAGTAGTTCTTAAGTTGCCCACTAGATAATCATACTCCGCTGTGGTTCCATAGGGATAATTAGGACTGCCAATATATTTGGAGTCTGCATTTCTATTAACCAGCAGGTTACCATATACTTTTACTAACTTATCCTGCGTGTCACCGTTAGTCATGGTACCGCTAATGTTGATTAAAAAAGCACCGGATGCCAGGGTAGTTGTGGCATTTTTATAAACCACTGTATTAAAGCCTACATAAACTTCCTCCAGAGTTTTGCCTTTTGCCCGCGAATCAAGGCATTCGGGGTTAAAACATGGTTGTACACTCATCAGTGAGACATTCTGGTTCGTGCTGAATACAACATTATTAAAGATCCATAATTTAGGGTCATTTACATCGTACATATGGTCGCCGAAGTAGCCAATCCCGGAGCCTTTGCATCTAAATACCCGGTTTCTTTTGATCGTACCATTACTGCGCTGCGAGATACCTAAACCATCATAGCAATCAAACACGGTATTATTCTCAATGATGACACCGGCCGCCTGACTGTAAATTCCATGATATAACCCTTTATTGGCTCCTATATAAGAGGTACTGATATCGCTAATATTGCAATTTTTAATAACTAGGTTGTTATGATTGGCTAATATACCGGAAGGATTAGTTGAGGATATATTATTGCGTGTACCCATTTGGGTAGCATGGATGCCATTCTCGCCCATCGAAGTGATCGTACAGCCATCAATCGTTACTGCATTGGTTGCCTCGGCGGTAGAATTCATCGGCAGGTCTATCCCATTTTTAAGTGTTTTAATGGTACAGCCTTTAATATTTACAGTTTTTGCACTTTTAACGCTAATACCGGCACCTTCTTTATTACCTACGGCTCCCTCAATTCGCACATTATCAATCGTAATATTGCTGCTCTGAGTACCATTAGTGGTTACTTTAAAAAGAATACCGAAGCGATTACCTGAAAGGTTTTTAATGGTACAGTTCCTAATCGTTACATTGATTGCACCGGGTTCGATGGTAATACCGGCAGTGGCAGTAGAATTACCTGGAATAGTATTACCTGTAGCCACCATATCAATTACTAGATTTTCATAGGTCCTTTCATCATTGGTCGTGTTTATAACAAACGCAGCATTTTGTGGCATAGCAGCAAGGCTGGAAAATAAGCAAAGAAGTAGTAGTAGAGGTTTGAAAATAAGCTTCATACTTTTATGTTTTTAATTCGATTAGAAATCACTTTTGTTTTGGTGCAGAAACATTGTTTTTCCGGCCCTTGTCTGCTTTACCTTGTTCTTCTTTTCACAGGTATAAATAGGATTTCAGGCCCGCCTCAGGGCAATTAAATTGGAAAAGAGACGGCGGGTAAGTCCTAGAATAAATACTTTTCAGGTCATGGTTGTTGGTTTTAATGGTTATTTAAATACAATAGAATGGGGTACTAATCGCTGCCAGGCCTAAAACCAAACAGCAATGCATAGATTTGGTCAGCACGTTTTTATGAAGGCGAAGTTTAAGGGTAGTAATTTGTTTGAATAATTATAAGCACTGTTCTCTCG
>JAUJON010000363.1 GCA_030447595.1 Thermosynechococcaceae cyanobacterium YX3bin19 | reverse complement strand
CTGGTTTCCACCAAAGATGGGGTTTTGGTTGCCCGTCACGAAGTGAACATCACGGGAACCACTGACGTAGCAGACCGCCCTGAGTTTGCTGATCGCTTCACAACCAAGACCATTGACGGCGTTGAGGAAGAGGGATGGTTTGCCGACGACTTCACTCTAGCTGAAATCAAAACCCTGCGGGCGGTAGAGCGTCTGCCTGAACTTCGCACTGAATCGGCTGAATTCGGTGAAGAGAATGTGCTTAGGGTTCCGACTCTCCAAGAGATCATTGATTTGGCACAGGCGAAAAGCGAAGAAACGGGTCGGACTATCGGGATATATCCCGAAACGAAGCACCCGACCTACCACGATTCAGTTGGGCTGTCCTTGGAAGAGCCGTTAGTTGATATTCTCCAGGCGAACGGCTACAACAGCGAAGATTCCCCCGTTTTTATCCAGTCCTTTGAGGTGGGCAATCTGCAGGAACTAGATACCCTCACTGATGTGCCACTCGTTCAACTGCTGAATGCGGAGGATATTGAACTCAACGGCACCCTCATCGAGAATCAACCCTACGATTTCGTCGTCAGCGGTGACGATCGCACCTATGGCGACCTGCGGACCCCTGAGGGCTTAGCTGAGATTTCCGAGTACGCAGACGGCATTGGACCCTGGAAACGGATGATCGTTTCAGTTGCCTCTTCTGACCGGAACGGAGATGGTGCAGCGGATGATGTCAATGGAGATGGTGCCGTCAATGATGCGGATAAAGTTTTAACAGAGCCGACTTCGCTGGTTGATGACGCCCATGCCGCTGGTTTGCTAGTGCATCCCTACACCTTTCGGAATGAAGATTCCTTTTTAGCGTCTGACTACAACGGTGACCCGGTAGCGGAGTACGAGCAGTTCTTCAGCCTGGGTGTAGATGGCTTGTTTAGCGACTTCCCTGGAACGGGGTTTGAAGTTGCCAACCGTCTATACCCCTTTACAGCCCCTGACTCCACAGCAGGCGTGGGCCTCTTAGCGCCAACTGACACAGTAGCTTAGAAGTTAGAAGGATGTTTCAGTCCCCTAATTGGCCTTCTAGCCCAAAGGTTAGAAGGCCAACCACACTCCTCTCTCGGCGAAACTTTATCAGAGTAACCTTGGCCCTTACCGCTACCGTAATTAGCTCAACGGCCAAGGTCAGGGCTCAATCGCAACCGACCCCCCTAGTTCGAGCCCACGCCCACAATGATTATGAACATGCACGTCCCCTATTTGACGCGCTGGATCATGGGTTCATGAGTGTCGAGGTTGATGTTTTTCTTGTCAATAATCAGCTCTTAGTTGGGCATGACCCGACTCAGCTACGGCCAGACCGGACCCTGCAGTCGCTCTATCTCGATCCGCTGCGGCAACGCGTCAAGCAGAATCAAGGGCAGGTTTACCGCAAAGGTGGTCTAGAGTTTACCCTCCTGATTGACGTCAAAACAGAGCCAGTGACTACTTATCTGGCACTGCGGGATATCCTAAAGCAGTATCAAGACATCTTGACCCTCTTCACCCCTACGACGAGGAAGCCGGGGGCAGTCATGGCAATTGTCTCCGGTAACCGTGCCAGAGAAGTAATGGCAGGTGAAGCGACTCGCTACGCAGGGATGGACGGCAGATTGCCAGACTTGAACTCCAACGCTTCTACGAGCCTGATCCCCTTAATTAGTGATAGCTGGGCCAATAACTTTACCTGGCGCGGTGAGGGGTCGATTCCACCAGCGGAGGATCAAAAGCTGAGACAGTCTGTCAGCGACGCTCACGCACAGAAGCGACGCCTGCGATTCTACGCAACACCGGACAATCTATCCATGTGGCGCGAGTTAGTAGCTGCTGATGTTGATCTGATTAATAGCGATGACTTAGCGGGTTTGCAGCAGTTCTTGCTCGAAGAAGATCCGCTGGTGAAAGCCAGCCCTCACCAGTAGTCATCGGTCGCTAACGCCTACAAGATTTCTCGTCCCAAATAAGGTTGTAACGCTTCTGGCAAGCGGACAGTACCATCAGGCTGCTGGTAGTTCTCTAAAACTGCGGCCATTGTCCGCCCAACTGCCAAGCCAGAACCATTAAGCGTGTGGACAAATTGGGTGCCCTTTTGTCCAGCTTCCTTGAACCGGATACTGCCCCGCCGCGCCTGGAAGTCACCAAAGTTAGAACAGCTCGAAATCTCTCGATACTTGCCCGCGGAAGGTAGCCATACTTCT
>JAUJON010000362.1 GCA_030447595.1 Thermosynechococcaceae cyanobacterium YX3bin19 | reverse complement strand
GGGATTGTGGTTGTTGAATCTGTAGGTGGCGACTGGAAGCCTATTTTGGGAAGCAGGCTCAAAGACCCTACCTTTGTCGAAACTTATGTCCAGCCCTATAAAGAAGGTCGTATCCAAGCGACCGAGGATATCTATGCAGGGGAGCTAACCCAATGCTATGTCGACTTTTTGGCTGAGTTTCAGGTCAGGGCGACCTTGGTGGTTCCTGTTTTGCAGGGTGAAGAGTTGTGGGGGCTGCTGGTCGCTAACGCCTGTTCACAACCGCGTAAGTGGCAGCAATTGGAAATCAACCTGCTCAAGCAACTGGCAACACAGCTGGCGATCGCCCTCCAGCAATCTGAACTCTATCAACAGGTGCAAACTGAACTAAAGGAGCGCCTGCGGGCAGAGGAAAAAATACGTCAACAAGCAGCCTTACTGGATATCACCACCGACGCTATTCTTGTTCAAAGTCTTGAGAACCAAATCCTGTTCTGGAACCGAGGTGCCGAGCATCTATACGGTTGGAAGGCAGCGGAAGTTATGGAGCAGAACCTTGATGAGCTTTTGTACAAGGAACCATCGCCTCAACTTGAAGCGGCTCAGAAGATGGTTGTTGAGCAGGGAGAATGGCAGGGTGAGTTACATCAAGTCACAGAAGCAGGTAAGGACATCATCATCGCTAGCCGCTGGAGCCTGATGCGCGATGACCAAGGACAACCTAAAGCCATCCTGACTGTCAACACCGACATCACACAGCAAAAGCAACTTGAAGCACAGGCTCTGCGCAGCCAGCGCATGGAGAGCCTGGGTACCCTGGCAAGTGGTGTTGCCCACGACCTCAACAATGTGCTAGCACCCATTCTGATGAGCGGGCAACTTTTAAAGGATAAACTCCCTGATGAGCAGAGCCAGCGGCTCCTAACAATCTTGGAAACAAACGTCAAACGGGGAGCTGATTTGCTCAAGCAAGTTTTGACGTTTGCACGTGGCTCTGAAGGCAAACGCACGATTCTACAAGCTGAAGGCCTGCTCCTGGAAGTTGAGCAAATTGTCAAAGAAACCTTCTCCAAAGCTATTGAGGTCTCTACACACATCCCGCCAGCTCTGTGGCCTATCCCAGCAAATGCCACCCAAATGCATCAGGTGCTGATGAATCTCTGCCTCAATGCTCGCGATGCGATGCCGAATGGTGGTACTCTCACTATCGCTGCTGAGAACCTGTTTATCGATGAACACTATGTCCAGATAAACCCTCACGCCCAAGTAGGTCCCTACATCGTCATCACAGTCTCTGACACCGGAACAGGCATTCGGCCTGAAGTACTGGATAAGATCTCAGAGCCATTTTTTACGACCAAGGAACTAGGTCAAGGCACAGGTCTGGGTCTTTCTACCGCGCTTGGCATTATCAAAAGCCACGCTGGTTTCATCAGCCTGTCGAGCAAGTTCGGGCAAGGTACCCAAGTTAAGGTGGGTTTGCCAGCGGTGGAGGCCATAGAAACACAGCACCCAGCAGCAGCTCTAGAACTGTCTCAAGGACATGGGGAACTAATTCTGGTTGTGGATGATGAAGCTGCTGTGCGAGAGACTACCAAAACATCACTGGAAGCACACAACTACAGGGTGCTGACTGCCAGTGATGGGGTTGAGGCAGTTACCCTGTACGCTCAGCATCAAGACGAAGTTAAGGTAGTGTTGACCGATATGATGATGCCAGCGATGGATGGCCCCACTACTATCCGCATATTGCAAAAAATGAACTCGCAGATCAAGATTATTGCCGCCAGCGGAATTGGGTCAAAGGAGACACTAGCTGCAGCGGTTGACACCGGCGTTAAAACATTCCTGTCAAAGCCTTACACGGTAGAGGAATTATTGAACACCTTGCAGAAGGTTCTTCGGGGCAAATAAGAGCTGTGTGATATTTATTACTTAGGCAGAGTCAAAACGAGGTTTCTGAGAAAGCGTGCAGGCTAACCGATTCGTCAGCGCAACTGAAGTAATCAATAATTTGACACCAATTGGTGTCATTCTGCCGACAACGGAATTCCAGACTCGTCCATTGGGGACACTACCCCCTGAGCAGCGCAAGTTCAAAATGCGGTTGATAATCTGGGGAGTGGAGATACAAACGCACCGCCAATCGCACAGAAGGAAGTCCCTTCCAACCCCTCGCCACCCTGCCGCACCAGCAGAAGGCCAAGTGAACGTAAGACATTAGCGGCTTCACCTTTT
>JAUJON010000361.1 GCA_030447595.1 Thermosynechococcaceae cyanobacterium YX3bin19 | reverse complement strand
GGCTCTTGTAGAGATAACGAGGAACGTTACTGTATTTGACTCTTATTCATTTAATGTTCTTTTCTTTTTTTTATTTTTTTGTGTTTGATTGTGTATTTTTGGACTGCTTATTCCCGTAATTGCCGATGTTTAGTTCATTACCATTCTGCCCGACGCTGCCCGACGCTGCCCGACCGAAGCGATGAAGTAGCCGTCGGACCAGAACTCACCGCCCCACAACTGCTTTTTCACATGTGGACAACCTTTGAAGATTTCGCGGGCCGTCAAACTCTTAATGCGCCGCACCAAGAGCGAGGGGCTATAGGACGGAACGCTTTGCACCAAAAAATGCACATGGTCACGGTCCGTGCCGATTTCCAAAAAGGTGATCTCGTAGCGGTCAGTGATCTCGTAGCGGTCAGTGATCTCGTAGTGGTCAGTGATCTCCAGACAAACTTCGCGCAAAACCGCGTCGACCTGGGCATCGAAGACCACCCGAGGATACTTGGCTGGAACCACTAGTGCATCTCCACAAGAGTTATTGTTCAAACGATTTTAGATCATCGCAACCGTAGTAGAGGCAGAGCCTGTGTTGCAGTTCCTGAGCACTCAAGATACGCTCTGGTTCAACGGTGTGGCGCTTGCCATGAACCCATTTAGGTTCGATGTTATTCAGCCACGGGCTTTTGACAGGAAGGCGGCACGCCAGCAAGCGACAGCCGCCCTCAACTTTAACTTTCTGGTTGTGCGCTTTGATCCACTCCTGAACCTGACGACTCACATGCCAACTGGCATTGTCCCACAGCATCAGCAAAACTTTCGTGCCTGGCCCGGCCAGAACCGTCATCAGCCAGTGCAGAAACTGTGCGGTGACACCACTCCTAGGACGCCCTGATACAAAGCGCAGCATCATCTGTCCGGTGTCGGCTCGCAACAGGCCATAGCATGCCACAGCTTTGGCCTCACAATCGTGTCGAGGAGCCGATAAGAGTTGCAAAGGCAGGGGCTTATCACATGTCCAGGCGTGTAAATGCGGCTGAGCCACACGAGAAAACCACACTTCATCCTGATAACCCAGCACCCAGTCCGCATGAGAGTGCGCCAGACGCATCAAGCGTTCCCGCCACTTTTTTTGAGCGCATATTGAGGATCAGGACTGGTGATCCAGTGCTTGGCACGCTTCCAGTTCACCTTCAAGCGCACCAAAGCCCGCCGCACTGTTTCGTGGCTGACCTGATGAGGAGTGAGACCCTCTTCAAAGGCAACTTCGGCCAGCAGAGCCAGACTCCACACGCTGCTTTTCTTGCCCCACTGACGCGGAGACTGGTGCAGCACATGCTGAATCTGTTGGCACGCCTCCTCACTCAACAGAGGCACCACGGTTTTGGGGCGGTTCGACTGTCGCACCAGACAGGCTACCCCCTGCTCGTTGAAAGTGTGGATGACATAGCGCACCATCTGCACCGTGTATCCTGTTTGCTGGCTGAGCAAGGGCACGCTCACACCACGCGCACTGCCCAGGATCACCTGGGCACGCCGCAGGGCAAAGATGTCTTTACCACGCAAGCAAAACTTAAGGCGATACTCTTCCTCAAAAGTCAGGGCACGAACGAAAAGAGAAGCTTTCACCTCCTCAGATTACTACATCACCAACTCGCTGAACAATAACTTCTGTGGAGATGCACTAGGCAGATCTGGACATAAAAAATATTTATCAGGTAATAAGATTATTAAGAGCTTTGGAAATAGTTAGTTTGACTGTAAATACTTGGAGGTGTTTTACATTTTTTAATCATGTTTTGAAGTGATTTCTTACTTTGTAAGGGGGGTATTGAGGCAGCCCCGTTAGGTATATCAATCACAAGTAGAGAGCTTTCAGGTTGTCCTGGTGTTGCTTGGCCCACACTTCCGGCGGTAAATAGCCAAGGCTGGAATGCGGCCTTTTGGTATTGTAGCTGATACGCCACTCCTCAATAGTTTGTCGGGCTTCTTTGAGGTTGGTGAACCATTCCTGATTTAGACACTCTTGACGAAAACGCCCGTTGAACGATTCGATTTGCCCATTCTGCGTGGGCTTGCCCGGCTCGATGAAGAACAGTGTGACATTGTTCTTCTTGGCCCAGATGTCTAACGGCTTGGCCCGAAACTCTGGGCCGTTGTCAATCCGCAATCGTCGCGGTGCGCCGCGCAATCCAAGCTGCTGATTCAGCACCCGCACTACACGCTCGCTGCCCAGACTG
>JAUJON010000360.1 GCA_030447595.1 Thermosynechococcaceae cyanobacterium YX3bin19 | reverse complement strand
CCATGCTGCCCCGCCCTTCAAATGCGATTGTTAAATGCCTGTTTCATCCCTCAAAATGCGCCATTACGGACGCTTGCAAAAATTCTAACACCCTCTACAACTACCCATTCGGGTAGGTTTGAGTGATCTACTGCCCAGGTTAGTCTCAAGAGTTAAAACGACCGGGGTTCTATGTCCAATCAACGTTACAATTGAGTTGTTTCCAATCAACATTGCGTGTCCAGGTAGTCAGCACTCGTGGATGGTATCAGGTGTCAAAGATCAATCAGATTCAGAATCGGATACGAGAACTTGAGGGTGGAGCGTTCCAAAAGCTTGCCGACGCTTACCTCAAGAAGAAGGGTTACGAGCGTATCAACTCGCTCGGCTCGGTAATTGGCGCCAACAAGGTAAGGAAGGGTACTCCCGATACACTGGTTGCGCTTCCCAACGGAAAGTTCGTTTTCGCCGAGCATACGACCCAGCAACATGATGTTCACGAAAAGCTGGAGAGTGATCTCAACAAATGCTTCGATGAAGCGAAAACAGGAGTGCCTGTTGGGAAGATCGAAGAAATAGTACTGTGCCATACCTCCATCCTTTCGGCAGAAGCAGAAAGTTCTCTCGCAGATGAGTGTCAGAAGCGCGGCGTCAACCTCAGTATTTTTGGCATCAGTCCCTTGTCCATTGACCTCTCCCAGAAATACTTGGGTCTTGCTCGAGAGTTCCTTGGGGTTGAAGTGGACACAGGGCAGATCATTCCTCCCGATGAGTTCGTTGTCGCATACAACAAGAACAAGCTTGCTACAGGACTCGACACGACCTTCCGGTTTCGAGAGGAGGAGGTCGAGCAGACATTACAGGGGCTTGAAGAGGGCAATCTCGTCATCGTCTCAGGGCGACCTGGGGTTGGAAAATCCAGACTTGCGCTGGAGTGTTGTGAGCGGTTCAGAGAGGCAAATCCTGAATACGAAATCCGGTGTGTTTTCAACCGGGGTCCTGATCTGTTCGATGATCTTCGTGTTCACTTTTCGGAACCAGGATGCTATCTCATACTCGTGGACGACGCTAACCGCGTGAACCAGTTTGCTTACGTCGTTCAACTTCTTCAGGACCAGAATGAGGACCAGCAGATCAAAGTAGTCGTCACGGTGCGTGACTACGCGCTCGACAAGGTCAGGGAGGCAGCACGACCTCACGGTGGTGGGATCGAAGTGGTGTTACTTCCCTTCGAGGAAAAACTGATCAATCAACTGATCGAAGAAGAGTATGGCATCCGCAATCACCTTTACTTAGAACGAATCGCGTATATTGCACAAGGTAACCCGCGCCTCGCCATAATGGCGGCCGAAACAGCAAGACAGGAAGAAACGTTTCAAAGCATAGGCGATGTGTCGGCACTCTACGAAGTGTATTTCGCTTCTCTTCGAGATGATCTCGAAGAACTGGGGGAACAGGATCTACTCAAGGCCGCCGGTATTGTGACGTTTTTTCGAGCCGTAGATCGCTCAAATGAAGAGATGATGAGTGAAATTGAAGAAGCTTTCGGAATTTCTCCAGGAACGCTTTGGAGAGCTGCACAGCGTCTCCACGATTTGGAAATCTTCGATATGTACGAGAAAGAGGTGGTACGGGTCTCAGACCAAGTACTCGCCACCTACCTTTTCTATCTCGCTTTCTTCAGGGAGCAAGTGCTCGACTTTGCCGCTCTCCTCAACCACTTCTTCCCTCGGCTTCGTCACAGGGTGGTAGATGCGATTCATCCAATCCTAAGCACCTTTGATAGCAAGTCGGTTATGAAGACGATGCGGCCTCAAGTTGACAAAACCTGGCAGTTGAGGAAAGAAGCTGGTGACGAAGAGAGCTTGCTCCACCTCATGGATGTGTTCTGGTTTCTCAAGGAAACAGATACGCTCGTGTACATCAGCGAACTTATCTCCGAAATGGAGCCGGAGTCAATAGATGATCTCTCAGGAGTAAAGGTGGGAAACAGCTCCAACATAGCTTCACCCTCAATTCTTAGCATTCTTGGTTCGTTCGCATATTCGGACGAGGATACGCGCCGGATGGCGCTTGACCTTCTATTCCGTTATCTAGGAAAACGTCCAGGCGACCTATCTAGGGCACTGTACCTTCTCACTGATCAGTTCGGATTCAAGCACACCTCCTACTCGATAGGGTTCGTTGTACAACGCACAGTAACCGACGTACTGGATAAATATCAGCGAGAGGGAGAAAGTAGTG
>JAUJON010000359.1 GCA_030447595.1 Thermosynechococcaceae cyanobacterium YX3bin19 | reverse complement strand
AATTACCTCCCTTACCAATCGTCTGCTGCCATTGCTTCTCTACAGATAGGACAGGGTTCATCAGCCCACTGAGAGTAATTTGAACAGTCTACATCCAAGCAAATGTCTTTCCCCCGATTGTGATCCTTTTGGTTTTCGTTCTGGTGCAGGGTCCCAGAGTCCCTAGGGTCCTCTATATATTCTTCGGGACCTTTGTCAGGGACCTTTGCGGGTGAGTATGTGGGTGCCTTGCCCTCTTTGCCCACCTGCTTAATCTTCTCAGCTTTCCTTAGATTTGCTGTCTCATTCTGGATAGTCTTCCGCTTGAGAATCGGATCTTGAGGACTATCACGATTAACGTAATCAAAGACCTGATTAACGGTAGCTTCCTTCAAGTCTTGGTAAGCCTGAAAGATCATGGTTTCAGCGTTAGAAGGTTCTTCAGGGATATCGTCCAGACTTAAACGATTGAACGTTACGATGTTTTGCTCATTATCGAACTCTGCTCTTATGGTGAATTCTGGTTGTTCCCGCCCCTCACTTACCTTTTTGGCATCAACAACAATATCAGCGTAATCTTTGCCCTTACTCTCTTCTGTCCTTCGGATCTGAATTAACCCTCGCATCCAGGCTCTCTTGTAGACCGATCCGAATACATCCTTGTCCTTAATCTTCTCCCCTTTAATTGGTCTGGGGGGATGATCCGTCATAAATAATTCAATGCCCTCATTGTTGAAGACCTCCAACTTACGTTGGAACTCCATGACAGCATTCTGGCTTTCCTGATCCCCTCCCATAGCAAAGCCAAACGAATCTATCATTGCCATCTCAATAGACTTTTCCTTACAGATCTGTAGAGCACCAAGAAGTGATTTATCCCTAGAGGGTGCTTTCTTCCCGTTGTAGTAGAGGAAACCTCCAAGGGATGAAGGACTCTTGCCCATACCTTGAAGGACCTTATGAACTCTTCTAAGGATTGTATCCCTATCAAGCTCATAATCTATGAAGAGGATACTTTGTAGAGTAGGGATCTTGAAACCGAAGTAATCCTCTGTATCGGGATCTAACAAACAGAGAGCTAGGTGTATTGTTAGATAGGTCTTTATAGATCCCGATGGGCCATAGTAGCCAAAGGGCAGCTTAGAGGGGAAGAGATCCTGAACCACCCATTTAGTAGGTCCTGGATCGCTTAACCCTAATAGGTTTGTGGCCTCTAACCAATTGTTAGAGGGTCCTTGATAAAGGTCCCAGGACATATATAGAGGACCTTCGGGACCTTGGGACCTTTGAGCAATTTTCTTAGTCCACTCCTCATAGCCATCCCAACCACCAGGACCATACGTGGTAGTTGAATTAACCTCCGCTCTGGAAAGGGGTGCCTCAAATGGAGTCTCCTTATGCTCATTGATCAAGTGGGCTATATCATCTATTAGCTCTTCTCTAAGACCCTTGGCAGAGAGAGAACCCTTGATACTGGTAAGAAAGTTATTCCTTCCCTCGTTCTCAGGAACGATGAGGTAATCACTTTTAGAAGGTTCAGGACCATTACCATGATCAAATTTAGAAGCGGAGTCCCTTCTTGCAGGTTCTTCAGGTCTGGGAAGAACAGAATCGAAGTCCAAGGGAGTGTATCTGTTCTCTTCCAGAGAGATTATCCTCACCGGAGGGGAAGGAGAGTATTTATAGTTGAAGGTGCCTGGCACCCGTAAGATCCTGGCAGAATCACTTACCGAATCACCATTAAGGTGCTGATGTAGCCTCTTCATGAGGGATTTTGCCTCATCAGCATCCATTGGCTCTTTTAGGGACCAGTAAACCTGATAACCTCCCCCGCTATGGACAATCGCTGTGGGCTTCAGGGGGAATTCCTCTAGCTGTTGATCTCTAACATTCTGGGGGTAATCCTTAAAGTCTAGGTCAGCGATAATGTTATAGACCAGCGGTGCATCATCGCTTTTGCCAGAGTGTCTTACTCTAGGATTAACCCCAAAGTAAACATTCTCGTTCTCTATGGAGAGGGCATCATCTATAGCATCATCTTTTGTCTCAAAAAACCTCTGGTGCTTTGAAGGTAGGCAACGGATCTCTATATATTTCTCATCTAGCGGTGGAAAGATGGTGTCAAAGAAGTGCTTTACTTCTTCCTTGACTTTGGGCTGTTGTTGCACACCGATCATTACAGGTCCTCCTCAGAGGACTTGTGGCCCTCAAGCCAACGCTCGACATCCGTTCTCCTGATCCGGTG
>JAUJON010000358.1 GCA_030447595.1 Thermosynechococcaceae cyanobacterium YX3bin19 | reverse complement strand
CGTTGTGGCTTAAAGGCAAACTGTCCGTGGAGACGGGGCAAACCCAAACCCAGTAGGCTTTCTCGATCCGCTCTCCCGATGCCAGTACCTGCGCGAAATCACCTTCAATTTTGGAGGTCTCTATCTCTGAGGCGTTCCCAAGCAACCCATCTAGCAGACCCATGTGCTGTCCTCTCCTGGTCGAATGCTCATTTGATCTTCCCGTCACCCATGTGGACCCTACGCGAAGATAAGCACATGTTACATGAGCATCGGAGTGGAGTGGACTTAACCCGCTTCGGTAGATACATCTCCGTCACGCAGCGTCCTCTTCCAACAGTCTAACCTCTTCGAACTTTGCTACTGAAATGAAGAGGATTAGAAGGGGGTGATTGGGCCAGATGTGCGAAAGTTTTGCCCATTGGCTCACTCTGGTGCATCTGCGCTAGGAAAAGATCCGCCCTTCGTACCATGTTCGGAGGCCTCGTATGCTGGCATCCTTTAGGTAGAATCGTGGATACCTTGAGTACATGGAGCGTCAAGCTCACAGTGCATTCAGTATAGTGTGGTTGGTAAGAGCCAAATTAGCCAATTAGGGGTGCCAGTTTGGGGTTTGAGAGGTGGCTCTCAGAAGAATACAGATCTAGATACGAAAAGATGATCGAGCGAGTAGAAAGTTCGATTGAACCCAGTTACTTTACGATCCCTTTCATGCCGTATGTGGGTAAAGACTTCGACCGCACCAGATTCATGGTTGTCGGTAAAGCGACCAACGGCTGGGGCTACGGAAACGAAGGGTGGGGATGGGGACTTTTTACCGACGTTCAATGTATGCCTGATCGGTACGAGCACCTTCTGGGTATTCCGGAACACTTCGTGGAGAGAAAGCTCATCCACTACTACGGCGGAGGTCGGAGGGCGGAGGGATACGGTTCTCAATTCTGGGATAACTTGTATCTGCTCTGCGGATACCTTTTTTTGGACCGTTCGCCTTTGGCGTTTAAGCGCGAAGCGGAAGTGGCGGAGAGAATATTCAGGTCCATTGCGTGGAGCAATGTCTTCAAAATCGGGGCACCTAGAAAGAGAAAAGGCGAGACCGATCCCAGGAAGCAGGGTAATCCTAACCGCAGTCTCATAGGAGCCCAGAGTGAGGTCAAGCTTCTGGAAAAAGAGATCAAACTTACCAAGCCAAGGACGATACTGTTCTCGACGGGAGGCAGCTACGACCGTCACCTAAAGGAAGCGTTGCCTGAAGCCACCATCGTGGATGTGGGACTGGATGACATCGGGCTGCGGGAGGTCGAGGGTCTAGGTTGTCTTGCGTTCAGAACCCACCACCTTGAGGCGCATTCTTACGCAAAACGGCAAACAGGAAGCGATTGGGACCGAATCTGCCAGTACATTAAGAAGCATGTGCAGGACGATACTAGAAGCTAGGTTTCCCGCTGAGAGTTAGTAACCGATCAAGACGAGGTTATACGGCAGGCGTAGCCTGCTGTGACCGTAGATAGCCTCAGCCACTTGCCTCGTATTCTCGTAATCCTTGCTGGTCGCTGGTTTACCGGAGGACTTGTACCTGTAGATGTTGCATACAGCTAGGCACAAATGCTCCACCCCTACCATCACTGCAGCTTGTATCAGGTCTCTGTATACGGCATTGCCCATCCACCCCCTTCCGGCTTCGATCTCTAAGCCACACTTCAAATCCGGGTGGTAGGCATCTATCTCGTACCTCAAGGTAGGGGTGCCGTTCTCCCCAAAGAAGACCGGTCGTTGCAGTTTGCCCACCTTCTTCTTGCTGGTCTCGACTTGGAAACCAATCTCTACCAGATCGGGTCCAAGTAAGGCGAGGACCTCATCGCTCTTCAATCCCTGACCGTTAACGTCCGTGGCTAACTCGTTTTCGTGCTTCCTGAAGACAGCAACCACATCCTCAACGAAGTTAGGAGGAGGCTCTGTCCTTGGGAAGGTGGAATACCTTATGGTGCTACCCATCGGGTTCACGTTCGTGGATCGCATCATCACCCTCTCTCCAGACGAGCGTGCTTGGGGTATCGGGGTGATCCTCATCAGTCTCAACGGACTCCCAAACCCAAGTTTCTTTCTTGAGGACTGCCTCTATCTTGGGCAAGTCATTTTGCAGGAACTCCGTCCAACCTTTACGTATCTCTATTTCACGTTCTTCACCGGAAGTAGATAGTGTCTGGTAGTTTGTGGGTTGAGTGAGGAGGGAGACACTTGACCTCAA
>JAUJON010000357.1 GCA_030447595.1 Thermosynechococcaceae cyanobacterium YX3bin19 | reverse complement strand
TTCAGCAAGGGACTCATCTCCCGAGGAGTAAAAACCGCTGGCGTAATTCATGTACGGGTCTAGGAAAAGCTCAAAGATCCTGGGTTCTAGGTCGTAGTGTTGCAGTGTCGCGCCCTGCTCGCCTTGAGAATACTTGATCACAGTTTTTACTTCAGGCATACTGTCCACCTCTAAATGCTTGTAGCTCGCTTTCCAGGCAGTTCGCTACTGCGACAGCAATGTCTTCGAGGGTGTTGACGCTGAAAACAACTTTCTCTTCCAGCTCAATCCCGTAGTGCTCTTCCACACACAAGATGACCCGCAAAAATTTCAGTGATTCAATGCCTGGAATGTCCCGCAGGCCTGTTTTTTCAGTAATCAACTGCGGATCGATGTGTAGTTCACAGCAGAGTATGTCTTTAACCGTTGTCTGAATACGACTAAGATCACGGTTCATTAGGAATCCCCCCAAAATAATTAGAAAACGTTTCTTGAGTTACTTGAGCTATTGCCCCGACTCCGACAGCACGCTCACCTTCTTGGATATTGGATATCACTTCTTCTGTTGGAAACGTTGGCAATGCCAGTAATAGTAGGCAGAGCAAACTTGCACCCTAAAGGCGCTCAGCATCAGTGAGCTATGTGTTAGAAGACCGTTAGGTTGGCTGTCGACAGCAAGTCCGATTCACTAGAGTCAGGCCCAAGACGGCTATGAGCCATATCAGGCAGGAGTGGACACTGACTTTAGTGAAAGTGCCGGACTGTTTACAGCGGTTCTCGAGCGAGTGAAGTACAGTCACATTGTCAGAATACCGCTTCCCAACGAACCGAAGCTCCGTGGGTTATGCAAGTGCAAGCCGCTCCGCCGTAAGCGGGTGAAAGAAAATTCTTGCCCGAGCCAGCGCTTAGACCTGCTTAAGCCATCGTCCTAAGCTGGTATGGGCATCCAACTAGGACGCGTAAGAAGCACAAAGCTGTTGATTGCTGGAATGGTGTTCTGGCCATAGCTTGTCTTGCAACTGGCCCGACTGTAGCTGATTGCTTAAAAGTAGTCTTTGCTGCTTGCCGCTGCTCGTGCGGGGTAGACTTCCCGGTTGCAGCAGGTAAATCTGCAACGCAAAGAGTCCCAGGTGATTTGAGATTAGCGATCGCAGGTTGCGAATCAGTACCGCTCGTTTTAATTCGCAATCCAAGTCCGTTTCGACCGCAACGGTCATTTGTTGTCCGGTGCCATTGGCGCTAAAGGCGGCACAGCGACCCTTATAAACCCCCTCAACCCGGCTCACAGGTAGCTCGACATCCTGAGGATAAAACTTCTTCCCATTGACGATAATCATCTCTTTGGCACGACCTGTGACGTAGAGTAAGCCTTCGCAAAGGTATCCCAAGTCTCCGGTACTCAGCCAGCCATCCTGTAGCACCGCTGCGCTCTCCTTCAGGTCTGCGAAATAACCCGTCATGATTGCTGGGCCTTTAACTTGAATTTGACCGACTGAGTTTTCCGGTAGCTCCACTCCTTTAGAGTTAATGATTCGGATTGTATGGCCCCTCACCGCTCTTCCAACAGAGACGACGCCCCTAGCTTTGGGGCTGGAACGCTCTACTGTGACTCGCCTGCCCGATTCCGCCAGCACCTCGCCGTCTACCCACTGAGTCACGGGTTGACTACCCAAGGTAGGGAAACTAACAGCCAACGTTGCTTCTGCCATTCCATAAACCGGAAACATAGCGGCAGCACGAAAACCGGCCTGCGAAAAGCGCTGAATAAATTTGATCCCAGCTTGTCCTTCGGCTTTCCGAACCCGCAGGAGCTTCGGCCGCCTTTGATCACGCTCGACATGGCGTCGGTCGGCTATGGCGAGACGCCGGTGCTGAGTCGCCTCAACCTTCGGCTCGACCCTAGCGACCGGATCGCGCTTCTCGGCCGCAACGGCAACGGCAAGACCACGCTCGCGCGGCTGCTGGCGGCGCAGCTTGCCCCGATGGAGGGCGGCGTCACGCGCAGCCAGAAGCTCAAGGTCGGCTACTTCACTCAATATCAGGTGGAGGAGCTGGACGGCGGCGACACGCCCTTCCAGCACATGGCGCGGCTGATGAAGGGCGCAGCGCCCGCCGCCGTCCGCTCCCAGCTCGGCCGGTTCGGTTTTTCCGGCGACAAGGCGCTGACCGAAGTGCGCAAGCTCTCCGGCGGCGAACGTGCGCGGCTGGCGCTGGCTTTGATCACGCGCGATGCGCCGCACATGCTCATTCTCG
>JAUJON010000356.1 GCA_030447595.1 Thermosynechococcaceae cyanobacterium YX3bin19 | reverse complement strand
TGGTCTTGAAGAACAAGTTTTTTTCTGTAATCAGGATTTTGAAGATTTTTTCAGCGATCTTAAAAACATTGGTGTAGAGGACAAAATTGGGGTCTATCTATACGATGGTGCACATGACTATAGGTCTCAACTGTTAGGGCTACTGTTAGTAAGACCCTTCCTTGCTGAACAAGCCTTGATCATTGTAGACGATAGCAACTGGAGCCCAGTTCAGCAGGCTAACTGGGATTTCATAGATGCACACTCTCAGTGTCAATTGTTGCTGGATTTGCCTACATCAAAAAACGGCGACTCCACGTTTGGGAATGGCATTCAGGTCTTAAGTTGGAATACAAAACAAGAACATAAGATTGTTGAGCCAATCTATAGCCGGGTACGACACCAATCAGTAATCGAGTCCATTCGTAGTATTTGTGAGTTAGACCTACAGCTTCAAAAGGATAGAGCAGCATTAAGGCTACTTTATCAAGAAGCACTAGACCTACACCATCAAAAGCACTTCATAGAAGCAGAACGAAAATACAAGCAGTTTTTACTAAAAGAAAGCAGTGATTTTGATGCTTGGTACAACTTGGGAATGCTCTACTACGCAACAAAGCAATACCAAGAGGCGCAAAATGCTTTATTCGAAGCGCTAAAACTTGATAAGTCTAAACCAGTTGTTCACTATGGCTTCGGCATGGTTTTAGAGAAGCTAGAGAATACTGCTGAAGCATCTGTAGCTTATCAAGAAGCGATTAGCCTTGAACCTTCTTTCATTGATGCCTACAACAATTTAGGTAATCTTTTTTGTCGAGAGAGCCAGTTCAAACTAGGTGAATCAGCTTATCAACAGGCACTAGCTGTTAATCCTGATCATCTTGGTAGTCATCTTAACCTAGGAAATGCACTTTTACTCCAACGCCGATTAGATGATGCGAAAATAGCCTATGAAAAGGCTTTAGAAATTGATCCTCAGAATCCTGATATTTTACACAACTTAAAGATTGTCAAGGTTCAGAAACGATTGGAATTACCTATTCTTTACGATACACAAGAGGAAATCACTAAGTATCGTCAGAAGTTTACGTTAGCACTAGAAGATTGGATTCAGGAGTTATCTCTGGCGACTCCTGAGACTAGAAAAACTGCTCTTATTGAAATTGGTTGGCATATAAACTTTTATTTAGCCTATCAAGGATTAAACGACTTGAAGTTACAAAGCCGTTATGGGCAACATATTGTTCACCAAGTTTTGGCTGCCAACTTTCCGGAATGGGTGAACCCAAGACCCATGCCACACTTGAACAAAGACGGCAAAATTCGTGTTGGCTATGTCTCAGCAGACATGCGAAGGCATACAGTAGGTAAGTTATCACTTGGCTGGTTTCGCAATAGTGATAAGCAAAGTTTTGAAATTTATTCTTACTATCTTGGTAACAAAATGGATAGTATGAGTGAAGAATTCCAACGCTATAGCAATGTTTTTCATCACATCCCTAAAGATTTAGAAACGGTTTGCAAGCAAATTATTTCTGATAATCTACATGTACTAATTTTTACTGCTATTGGAATGCATCCTCAAACCTCACAAATTGCTGGGCTACGTCTTGCTCCAATTCAATGTACAACTTGGGGACATCCAATTACTTCCGGGCTACCAACAATCGACTATTTCTTATCCTGTGATTCGATGGAGCCAGAAAAGGCCCAGGAGCACTACTCAGAAAAACTTATTTGCCTACCTAATATTGGTGTGTCCTATAGTAAGCTGAATCTTCCAGAGCAAGTAAAAAGCCGCTGCGATTTTCAACTCTCTGACAGTGCTATTGTTTATTTATCATGCCAATCACTCTATAAATACTTACCCCAATACGACTATATTTTCGCTGAGATTGCTTACCGAGTTCCACAGGCCCAATTTGTTTTTCTATCTCATGATACTGATCCTGTAACTGAAAAGTTTCGCCAGCGGCTCAAACGTGCCTTCGCTAGATTTAGTTTAAACAGTGAACAGTTCTGTAATATTTTGCCCAGACTAACTGAGCTTGATTACTTAAGCCTTAATCTAGTCTCTGATATTTTTCTAGATACTTTAAGCTGGTCTGGAGGTAATACTACGCTGGAGGCGATTGCTTGTAATTTACCCATAGTTACTTTTCCTGGAGAATTTATGCGAGGGTGGCACTCTTATGGCATCCTCACAGTGATGGGGGTAACAGATACTGTTGCTCAAACCGAGGCTGAGTATATT
>JAUJON010000355.1 GCA_030447595.1 Thermosynechococcaceae cyanobacterium YX3bin19 | reverse complement strand
TATAGCAAATTAAAACAAAAAAAAACAGAATGGACAGAACAATAACCCTTAGAAAGATAGATAATCCTTATCCAGTTTAGAGTCTCCTCTCAAGTCTCAAAAGCTGTGGATATAAAGTTAGTTAGGAGTTAGAGATTGTTCAAGCCTGTATGCTGACTTATAATCTATAATCTTTCTGTGTTGCCATATCTTTGGTTGTAGGTATTGACGCCGCCTAAAGCGGCGCCGGCTTTGATATTTGTTGTATTCTTTATTAGATTTATTCATCGGTTCTCCAAGCAATCTAGAATTTGTGAGTTATCGCCACCTGATTAACAGCAGGTCCACTACTTTTAGTTTATGTGTAAGTTAATGGATAATCATTTGGATTGCAACCACTACCTTTGCTACCCTCCAATTGGAACTTTCTTATTGCTTCTGGCACATTGATTAGCTCAGCATCTGCAACCTATTTACAAGTGGTGGCGGAGTGGCTGTTGCTATTACAGAAGCAGCATCTCAAACGTGGTTTAAGTTCTTTATACGTTTCGGGGATCTAAACCCTGATACATAAGGTCTGGCACATGTAAACAAATTTTGCCTATGACCAAAACTCAAATCATTTATAGTCCGTAACCACATAATAAAAAATGGGCACACAACTAAGTTCGGCTAAACGGGGAATTGCCACTGAAGAGATGAGACAGGTGGCAAAAGATGAGGATTTGGATATAGATTTTGTTGTAAAAAATGTTGCCAATGGTTCCATAATAATCCCAAAAAATACTGCCAGAAAGCAGAAAATCAAGGCGGTTGGGATTGGAAAGGGACTAAAAACAAAAGTTAATGTAAACATTGGAACGTCAACTTTGTATCAGAACCTAGATGAAGAGATTTCAAAAGCAAAGGTTGCAATGAAATACGGGGCAGATACGATGATGGACCTTTCCGATGGCGGGGATCTAGATCTGATTCGGGAGAAATTACTTGATGCGGCCTCATCCGTAACATTTGGCTCTGTGCCAATTTACCAGGCTTATGGACATGGTGTTGTGAAATACAAAAACCCGCTCAACATAACGGAGGATGACTTTTTAAACGCATTTGAGAAACACGCAAAAGACGGTGTCGACTACACAACAATCCATTCCGGAATAACGCTAGAGTTGGCAAAAAGAATCATGAGCGTCAAAAGGCATGCGGGTGTTGTCTCCAAAGGCGGAACCATAACGGCCGCATGGATGCTGAAATACAACAAAGAAAACCCATACCATGAGCATTTTGATTACCTTTGTGAAATGGCAAAAAGATATGATGTGACTTTTAGCCTAGGTGATGCTTTGAGGCCTGGCTCCATACTTGACTCCCATGATGAGCTGCAGGTCTCAGAAATGATAAATGTCTCCAGACTGGCTAAAACAGCTTATGAAAACAATGTCCAGGTGATGGTTGAGGGTCCGGGTCACGTTCCCCTGAACGAAGTATCTGCAAACGTGAGATTGGCCAAGTCACTGATAGGGGAAGTTCCGTATTATGTTCTTGGACCCCTGGTTACAGATGTGGCCTCTGGCTATGACCACATTGCAAGTGCCATTGGGGCTGCAATTTCAGCTGCTGAAGGTGTGGACCTTTTGTGTTACCTGACACCTGCTGAACACCTTGGGCTTCCAAACGAGAACGAGGTTAAAGAAGGGTTGATAGCATACAGGATAGCTGCACATGCTGGAGACTTGGTAAAAATAAGAGAAAGGGCAATAAGATGGGACATGGAAATGACCGAGGCAAGAAGAACCCTTGATTGGGAAAAACAGTTATCATTGTCAATAGATCCGGAAAAAGCAAAGGAAATCCATTTCAGGCACAGCGGGCAACACGCCGGCAACAATGTGCCTTGCACCATGTGTGGAGGAGCATGTGTGTACATAATGTTGCCCCAACAAAGAAAATACACCACACCCAAAGAGAAGACGCCAATTGATATCATTTAATCAATAGTGATGGTTCTTCTCTTCTTTCCTTATTTGGAGCCACATTATCAAATTGAATATAGTGACACCAAGACAGTTGAACAAAACAGATAAATCATTATCACGAAGTTACTAAAAACAAACTGAAACTAATGGGGACTTGTGGATAACATGGACAAACAACTTTACAATAAAAAATTTCATCCCGGGTGTCGGAAAGGATATCACGCAGTTTCTGCTCTACCCTGCCAAGCAAGGCCATGATAATGGAAAAACGTCACCTTCCT
>JAUJON010000025.1 GCA_030447595.1 Thermosynechococcaceae cyanobacterium YX3bin19 | reverse complement strand
AATTGAGATTGCAATAGCTTCGTCTTTCCTATCCTTACATCTTTAGGACTACCAACTAATCTTCACTCGGTGCTCAGACGGCAAGCACCACATCAAGTTCAAAGACTTGTTGAGCTACGCAGTAACACTACTGCCGCCAAAGCACTTACGAAAAATCAATATCAAGACTGGGGAGAGGCAGTGGATGTCTCCCTGTTCTATGGGCGTGCTCAAGAACTAGCGATTTTAGAGCAATGGGTTGTGCAAGAGCGCTGTCGCCTAGTCACGGTACTGGGCATGGGAGGCATTGGCAAAACTGCTTTAGCTGTAAAGCTGACAAACCTGGTTCAAGGCCAGTTTGAGTACGTGTTCTGGCGCTCCCTCTGCAATGCTCCTCTCCCTCAAGAGATGCTGGCTACGCTAATCAAATTCCTCTCCCACCAACAAGATACTCACTTGCCAGAAACTCTAGATGCTCAGGTGTCACGGCTGCTTGAGTATCTACAGTCCTCTCGCTGTCTGCTAGTCCTAGATAATGCTGAGTCAATTCTGCAAACTAGCGATTATGCAGGACGCTACCGAGAAGGCTATGAAGGGTACGGCCTGCTCCTGAGACGTGTGGCGGAAAGCTCCCACCAAAGCTGCCTGATACTCACTAGCCGGGAGAAGCCCACAGGGTTGGACGCCAAGGAAGGCGGAACACAACTCGTGCGCACTCTCAGACTAGGGGGGTTGCCGGAAGTGGAAGCACAAAAGCTGCTTCAGGTAGGGGACCTTTTTAGCTGCGAGGCTGAAAAAGTACAACTCATTCAGCGCTACGGAGGTAATCCCTTAGCGCTAAAGATCATCTCTAACTCGATTCAAGCCTTATTTGACGGTAATATCGCTGAATTTCTAAAAGAGGGTATTACAGTTTTCAATGGCATTCGCCGGCTTTTAGATCAGCAGTTCAATCGGCTGTCAGAGTTAGAAAAGCAGGTGATGTTTTGGCTGACGATTAACCGTGATCCGGTTTCGTCCTCAGAGTTACAGGCGGATATTGTGCCACAAGTATCCAGAGCAAAGCTGCTAGAGGCACTGGAATCTTTGAGACTGCGTTCTCTTATTGAAAGAAGTGCAACAGGCTTCACTCAACAACCCGTGGTGATGGAGTACATGACGGATCAATTGATTGAACAGGCCTATGAAGCGATCGCCACAGAAGACGTACAGTTCTTGACAAAATATGCACTGATCAAAGCCCAAGCCAGTGACTATATCAGAAACAGCCAGATCCGCCTCATTCTAGAGCCAGTTGCTAGCAAGCTCCATGCTCGTTTCAAAGCTAAAGAGCTTGAATATAAGCTCAAGCAAGTTTTAATCAAGCTCCGAGAGGAATTTGCCACCTTACCTGGGTATGGTGCGGGGAACATTGTTAACTTGCTGCATCAACTCCAACTTAATTTAACAGGCTACGATTTCTCGGAGCTCAGCGTCTGGCAAGCCTACCTGGTGAATGTGAACCTGCATCGGGTCAATTTCACAGGTACTGATCTATCCAAGTCCATCTTTGCCGAAACGTTTGGCGGGGTTTCCTGTGTTGCCTTTAGTCTAGATGATCAACTGCTAGCAACCAGTGACACCAGTGGGGAAGTACAAATCTGGGAGATTGCTAGTGGTAAGCAACTACAAGCCTTCAAAGCGGATACCGCTTGGACCTGGGCTGTTGCCTTTGCGCCAAGCGCAGGCTATGCCAATAGTCCCAGCGGCTACCTTCTGGCAACGGCAGGGGATGACTATGCAGTCAAACTCTGGAATGTCAAGACTGGCAAATGCCTGCAACTGCTGAAGGGCCACACCAGTACTGTAAATGCGATCGCCGTTCATCCCACTCGTCAAGTGCTGGCAAGTTGCGGTCAGGATGCCACAATTCGGCTTTGGCAACTCAGCAGTGTTAATCAAAACCCGTTGCTAAAAGTGTTGGAAGGGCATCAGGGGCGGGTCTGGTCTGTGGCGTTTAGTCCCAACAGCGACACCTTAGTGAGCAGTGGGGAGGATCAAACCCTGAAGCTATGGGACTTAGACACAGGGGAGTGTCGTCAAACTTTAAGTGGACACGACCACTGGGTGAAAACTGTCGCGGTAAGCCCAGATGGGCAAACGATTGCCAGTGGAAGCTTCGACGGCATCATCAAATTGTGGCTAACGTCCACTGGGCAATGCCTGCAAACCTGGCAAGGACACCAGTCCACGGTGACAGCTGTTGCCTTTAGCCCGGACGGTCGATTGCTGGCTAGTGCCAGTTACGACCAGACCGTAAAGGTGTGGGATCTTGCCTCCCAGCAGTGCCTCTCATTGCAAGAGCACAACAATCGTGTTTGGTCGGTGGCATTTAATTCCGATGCTCAGTACCTTGCCAGTGGTGGCGACGACCATGCAACCCGGCTATGGCATCTCAAGACCGGGCAGTGTGCAAAAGTCTGGAAGGGTCACAATAACAGTATTTTGTCTCTGGCGCTACGTGTAGATCAGCAACTGTTAGCGACTGGACATGAAGACCAAGCTGTGAAGCTTTGGAATCTGCAAACGGGGCAGGTTGCTAAAACGTTGCGGGGGCACACCAACCGGGTCTGGTCCGTGGCGTTTGCCCCTCAGCAGGCCCAGAAACAGGATGAGGTGAGCTTGGCAAGTGCCAGCGCTGATCGTACCATTAAGCTCTGGAATACTCAGACTGGAAAATGCTTGAAGACGCTGTCGGGTCACACCAGTTGGGTCTGGTCAGTAGTGTTTAGCCCTAGGGGCCATCAGTTAGCCAGTGGTAGTTACGACCAACTTGTCAAGTTATGGGATGTTTATAGCGGTGAGTGCCTCAAAACCTTAGAGAAGCATAGGGCTCCAGTGGTTACTGTCAGCTTTAGCCCAGACAATCAATGGCTCGCCAGTGGTAGCTTTGACACCACAATCAAACTCTGGGCCGTTGAGACAGGTGAATGTCACCAGACCTTTCAAGGTCATGGCAATAGTGTCTGGGCAGTTGCCTTTAGTCCAGAGGGCAACTGTTTAGCGAGTTGCAGTTATGACCAGACCGTAAAACTCTGGGATATTTACACTGGCGCATGTCTGCATACCTTTGAGGGGCACCAGGGTCCGGTAGTGTCGCTTGCCTTTAACGCTAGTGGTCAGTACTTAGCCAGCGGCAGCTTCGACCGCACGGTGAAGCTATGGAACACCAAAAGCGGGCAGTGCCTTCGCACCTTCTACGGCCACACTAACTTAGTGTCTGCCCTAGTTTTCCAGTCTCCTGATTCTGCACTAGGCTACCTAGATCAAGCGAATATTGCTTCAGGCCCTTGTGCAAGCCTACTGAGTAGCAGTTTTGATGAAACTCTCCGGTTTTGGGATGTGCAAACGGGTGAGTGTCTACAAACTTTGAGGACTGAAAGGCCCTATGAGGGCATGAACATCACGGGTGCCACAGGGTTAACAGCACCTCAAAGAAGCACCTTGATCGCCCTGGGAGCAATTGAAGAAGCCATGCCTGGTCAAGAATTTACCCAAAGAGTCTGAACTTATGAATGTCTATGGTTTGCCAGGACTCTCAAAAGGCCAGAGCCAATTCAGGGATGAATCTGGCTGAGAATTGCCTGCAGGCGATCATAATCTTCTTTCAAGAGGAGGCTGAGCGAACGTCCGGCTTGCACTAGCCATGTGCGGTCCAGGCTGCGTAATTGATAGATTTCACGAATGGTTGCAGCAACAAGGGCGTCAACGGGTACCCCGGGAATCTGTAAAAGCGTCCGTAAAAAATCTAGCCTTTTAGTGAAGTTAAGGATCTCGGCAGGCGCACAGTGGTAGACTGCCTGGTGAATTGAGGGGGGACGAGGAGGCAGATGCTGGTAAACAAGCTCGCCCAACTGGAAGCCAACGATCGCCGCTTTGAACTCAGTTTTAAGCATCGCAAAGATTTGGGGCTGCTGCTCTCGCAATTCTTGCAGTGAAAGCCCTAAAGCACGGGCGCGGTGGATTGAATCAATCGGACTTGTAGTCGCATAGCAAACCACTGCATAGATTTGGTTACCTGTCTCTTCATCCGCTGATTTCACCCAACTGCCAAACGCAGGCATCAGCGGTAAGCTTAAATTCTCCGGCTCCAAGCACTGGGCCAAAAACTCAACTGTTGCCGTCTCAATCACCTCAGCAACGTGATTCGGTTGACGGTTTTGCACCGTAAATTGTGGCAAAGGCAGGCGCATACTTTAGGAGTCGTAATAAAGTCTTATTTTTTCCCTTTCTTCACAGCCCTTAGAGGCATCTACCAGTTCTAGTTCTGCGAGACGGAAACTGATCATTTTTCTCCCAATTCCCGCCGCTAAAAATAACAGCCGCATGCCCGTCACTGACTCGCTGGACTTGTCCTTCAAAACCGTAGTAGGTATCTCCTGAATTTTTGATCCGAACTGCTGAACCGGGCAGAATCATTTGGTTGTCCATGATCTGATGAGTAGTGTTGCGAGATTAACTTTGCTGTAGGTTTGACGTCTAGCTTAGCCTGTCTTTGGTGCTTAGTACTTACGTCGCCGTCGATGATTGGCGACAGATTCGACCAGGCCAATGGCAATGAAGTTGGTCAGCAGCGCCGAACGGCCATAGCTTATCCAAGGTAGGGGAATACCGGTAACGGGGGCTAGACCAATCGTCATACTAATATTGATAATGACTTGAAACATGATCATTGAGAAAACCCCAACGGCTAAGAGTGAGCCAAAGTTATCCTTGGCCGTTTGGGCAATCAGGATTAAGCGGAGGCAGAGCAGCCAAAATGCAATGAGCACGATCAAAGCGCCAACAAAACCCAGTTCTTCACCAATGGCTGAGAAAATAAAGTCGGTATGTTGTTCCGGAATGAAGCTGAGCTGCGTCTGCGTGCCTTGATTTAGCCCCCGTCCCCAAAGCTGGCCGGCCCCGATGGCAATCCGGGATTGGATCAGGTGATACCCACCACCCAGGGGATCTTTGTCTGGATCAAGAAACAGAATCAACCGATCTTTCTGATAATCCTTTAATAATCCCCACATGAGATGCCCTACCCCTGCTGAGACCAGGTTGGCAACAACTCCGCCAAAGGCTCCAAACAGGGGTAGGGGAATCGTTAGCCAACCTAAAATACCCATTGCCACTACCCAAGCTAACCAGAGAATTAAGGATAGGTTGAAAGGCAAAGGCAAGTTGAACAAAATCATCGAGACAATCGGCGAGAGCATCAGGATAATCCAGCCAGGATTAGCGTTGGCCCAGTAGAGCATTCCCAGGGTGATCGCCCCAAAGACAAGCGAGGTTCCCAGGTCGGGCTGAAGGAACACCAGCACCCAAGGCACTGCCACGACGGCCATCGTTTTCGCAATTGCCGGGATGGTGTCAGCCGTTTGGCGATGCAATAAAGCTGCCAGAGTGATGATGATGCCGATCTTGGCAAACTCTGAGGGCTGAACGTAAAAGCCGCCAATGTTAATCCACCGCTGCGCTCCCAAGCCTGCAGTCCCGGCAACCATGACGGCAATCAGCGAAAGATTTGTTGCCGCGTAGACAATCCACTGCCAGCGAATCAGACCATCGTAGCGGCAGCGGGCGATCGCGGTTGCGAGGACTAAGCCTAATCCGCCAATCAGCCAGTGCTGCCACCAGTCGGTTTTGCCTTGATAGAGTTCAGCACTGCGAATTGCTGTCCCTCCTAGAAGGGTAAGGATCACGGGTAAAGCAAACAGAAGCCAGTCTAGGTTTTGCCAGGGCCGCAGCCGTGACTTCCAAGCCATGCGTCTAAAGGAGCGTTGCAGCATATTGAGTCGGGTTTAGCACTCAGGCAAAAACGGCTGGTCTCATCCACAGGTTCGATACGTAGGAGCCTCCCGTTTGATACGCATTAAGCATAGTAATCAATCGGGTTGTATTTGACAGTACAGCAGTTTTCCCTTGCCTGTGAAGAAATTCTAAGCCGACTTGTGACCCCTGAAGAGTCTTGTGGTGCTGGCTACAAACGCTCGCAGCATGAACAGCTGTAATTGCTGAGATAAACCCTCAGTTGGGTCGGAGCTGCGCTAAGCCAGGGCAGCGACAGAGACTTTTCCCGCAACTCGCTCGGCGATCGCGCAGAGGGCTTGAGCGGAGGCTGAGTCCGGTTCAGCAATTACAATTGGCAATCCGACATCACCTCCCTGACGCAGAGGAATTTCCAGGGGCACACAGCCCAACATCGGTACTCCTAGCTCCTGAGCAGTTTTCTCCCCACCCCCAGAGCCAAAAATATCGTACTGTTTCTCTGGCATATCCGGTGGCACAAAGTAGCTCATATTTTCCACAATACCCAGAACTGATACACCCAGTTGCTGGAACATCTTCAGCCCTTTACGCGCATCGAGCAGGGCAACAGTCTGGGGAGTAGTCACAATTACCACACCTGCCATGGGGACTGCCTGGGCCAGAGTTAACTGGGCATCTCCAGTTCCCGGCGGTAAATCTACTAGTAGGTAATCGAGTTCACCCCAGTCTACCTGGTAGAGAAATTGACGAATAACACCGTTCAACATCGGTCCGCGCCAGACCACAGGCTGGTCTTTATCAATGAGAAAACCCATGGAAACAAGCTTGACGCCGTGGTTGAAAGCCGGCTCGACAATGTCGCCCTGGGGACCTTTGCGGACGGCAATGCTGGCTCCGTCTAAACCCAACATCGTTGGCGCATTGGGGCCGTAGATATCTGCATCAATTAGACCAACTTTGGCGCCAGACTGAGCTAAGGCAACGGCAATATTCACCGCAACGGTGCTTTTACCAACTCCCCCCTTGCCGCTGGAAATTGCCAGGATATTCTTGACTCCCTTGATGCCAGTGCGATCCGGCAATCCCTTCTGCTGTGGAGTTTCGGCTGTAACCTCTACCTGAATATCCCTAACGCCGGGCAAAGTTTGCACTGCCTTCTTACAATCCTCAACGATAAATTCTCGCAGGGGACAGGCGGGGGTTGTCAGCACCAAGGTAAAGCTGACATTGCCATCGGCAATTTCAACGTTGCGGATCATGTTCAACTCCACCAAACTTTTGTGGAGTTCAGGGTCTTGAACGGGACGCAGGATTTCTAAAACCGAAGCGGAATTAAGCGTATCAAGCATTGTCTGTTTTCAATAGGGTTGGGGCAGTCACGATCATGAAACTGGCTTGCACCAGCCCCACTCCCATTTTAACCCTTAGTGTTCAGGGGATTCCGGCTGCGGCTGGGGTCTAAATCGTCTCTCTAGGACATTAAGCAGCAGCTCACGGGGGGCAATCCGATTGGCATTGGCGATCGCCCGGTTGCGCCAGCCCCCAGTTACAAGGGTTGATTTACCGGCAGCTAACGCTTGTAGGGCGGCTTTCACAACATCTTCCGGGGTTTCGTAGGTTTGAGCGCCCATTAACTCGGAACTAATGTCCATTTCCGCCTTGGCAAAGAAGTCAGTTTTGGTGGGGCCAGGACAAACCACCAGAATTCGCACCCCAGTAGATATATTTTCTGCCCATAAAGCTTGGCTAAAGTGGAGAATGAACGCCTTACTAGCAGAGTAAGCAGCGAGGTAAGGAATTGGCTGAAATGCCGAAATCGAAGAGACATTGATAATATCCCCGCAGCCTCGCTGCTGCATCCCCGGCAGAAACAAGTGAGTTAGCTCAACCAGGGCCAGCACATTTAGCTTGATGATATTGGCTTGTTGCTGGTGCGATCGCTCACTAAACCGTCCATAGTCGCCAATGCCAGCATTGTTCACCAACAGGTCAATTCCTTGCCGCTGAACTGCGGTAAACACCTCAGTCGCTGCATCCGGCTGAGTTAGATCTTGGACAATAACGCGAACTTGCACCCCATAGTTGGCTGTAAAGGTCTCTGCCAGCTGCTGAAGCTTTTCTGCCGAACGCGCCACTAAAACCAGATTGACCTGACGAGAGGCAAGTTCTTGGGCAAAAGCTGCCCCGATTCCAAAAGAAGCACCAGTAATTAAAGCCGTCTGCATTCTCTTTGCCTAAAAGTCGAAACAAGTATCCTTGGGTGATCCTCGAACCCCTTGACACCCTTCTGCTTCTGCCGCTTGGGCTAACAGTTCTGCAACCCGCGCTGCATACTTGCGGGTCAAAGACCAAAACAACGGTGACAGCCAGCCGCGCAGCATCACGGAGTACGAAATATAGGTACCACACACACTCGATTCAATTTGATAGGTGACTCGCTCTTCCACACCGGGTATGGCAATAATCCGAATACTGAGGAGTTCTCCAGGACGGACGCGCTCGACAAAAATTCGAATCGGAAAGGGCACCAGACGCATGACTGCTCCGTAAATCAATCCCGGCTTGGCTACCAGACCATAGGGAACATTGGTACTGGTTAGTAAGGGATGCCAGGAAACATCTGCCAAATCGACGACTTTTTGCCAGATCAATTCCACCGGGGCTGAACTAAGGGCACGATAGGTCCTAGCCAGGGGCCATTGCAAGTAATTGGAGTGACGCTGCATAATATTTGGACCCGTTAACGCTGAAAATGTTCTAATGTCCTGTTGTGTCAGAAATGTCTGTGCAGGCCCTGTCTTGGAAGCAGGCACCCGATTCTACAGCACCTTATTGAAGGTCAGCACCCCCCTAAAGAGCGTTCATTTTAAACAAATATTACTCACTCCTGAGTGCAGGTAAGCCTGTACTTAGTAATTTTCTTGGTAACACGCCCACGGCGAAGACTGCATAGCTACTGCATGAGGGCACGAGGCCGTTGATACAGAGGAAAATTGCTGTAGGCTAAATGATTAGTCCGCTTAAAATATTTTAAGCTGCAGATACTTGAATCGAAGGTTATGACAACTACACCTGAGGTCCCCTCAGTTAACCCCCCTGCCGAGAGTATCCCTCATGACAATCTGCCGCCTGAAGGGTCTCGGCAAACCGTTAGCCGCTTTTTGCGCCAGCTACAGGATGACATTTGCGCTCACCTGACGCAGTTGGACGGCAAAGGAACCTTCCTGGAAGATTCCTGGGAACGGCCTGAAGGTGGTGGCGGACGATCGCGCGTCATGAAAGAGGGCGCTGTATTGGAACAAGGGGGCGTGGGCTTTTCCGAGGTCTGGGGCAGCGCCCTCCCCCCTTCTGTGCTGCAGCAGCGACCGGAGGCTAAGGGCCATCAGTGGTATGCGACGGGAACCTCGTTGGTCCTGCACCCCCGCAATCCCTACATTCCCACGGTGCATTTGAACTACCGCTATTTTGAAGCGGGTCCGGTTTGGTGGTTTGGTGGGGGCGCTGACCTAACTCCCTACTACCCGTTTGCCGAGGATGCAGCCCACTTCCACCAGTGCTTGAAGCAGGCTTGTGATGGCCACAGCCCAAACTACTACCCGGTTTTCAAACGCTGGTGCGATGAGTATTTTTACATTAAGCACCGGCAGGAAATGCGCGGCGTCGGCGGAATTTTCTTTGACTACCAGGATGGACAAGCAGGCGAAATCTACCGGGGGCCAGACGCAGAAGGCCCAGCAGCCAGGCAGAGCGCAGCCATAGGACCAGTCGCGCCTCGCTCCTGGGAGGCTTTATTTGCCTTGGTGCAAAGCTGCGCCGGGGCTTTCTTACCCAGCTATCTGCCGATCGCGCAGCGGCGACAGCATACGGAATATGGCGATCGCGAGCGCTCCTTCCAGCTTTACCGCCGGGGACGCTATGTAGAGTTCAACTTAGTTTACGACCGGGGGACAATTTTCGGTCTCCAGACGAACGGGCGCACTGAATCGATTCTCATGTCCATGCCACCCTTGGCCCGCTGGGAATACAATTACCAGCCGCAAGCGGGAACGCCGGAGGCCGAGTTGGTTGCAACCTATCTCAAGCCCCAGGACTGGGCTGCCTGGGCACCATTAGCCCAGTAGTCAACCAGTAATCAATAGGAGTAGTGCTAAAATTCTCTTTACATCTTCCGCCTTTAGGACCAAAGGGCTTTTATGTCCAGTGCAATTCAGTTTCAGTTGTTTGCCCCGCATAACGAAGGAGCAGCCCTGATTGGATCGTTCTCTAACTGGGAAGCGATTCCCATGCATAAGCAAAAGGATGGTTACTTTCGCACCTCGGTGGACCTAGAGGATGGGGTATACCAGTACAAATTCCGGGTGCAATCTAAATCCTGGTTTTTTGAACCGGACCAGTGGGTAGAGGTTAATGATCCCTACGCCACTGATATCGATGCGGTTGGTGGTGAGACTGGGGTAGTTCGGGTCAAAGACGGTAAACGGATCACGGATACCTACGTCTGGCAGCATGACGACAAGCCTCTGCCGCCTGACCATGAACTGGTGATCTACGAAATGCACATTGGAGACTTTTCCGGAGGCGAGAACGACGCTCAAGAACACGGTACCTACAAAGATGCAATTGAAAAACTAGACTACCTCTGCGAACTTGGGGTCAACGCGATTGAGCTGATGCCCGTGAAAGAATATCCGGGAGACCATAGCTGGGGTTACAACCCGCGCTACTTCTTTGCGACTGAATCCAGCTATGGCACAACGGCAGACTTAAAGCAGCTGATCGATGAGTGCCACGGGCGGGGCATGCGAGTGATCCTGGATGGAATTTACAACCACTCGGAAGCTGAAAGCCCCTTGACCCAGATCGACCACGATTACTGGTATCACCACTCGCCCCGTGACCCGGAAAACAATTGGGGGCCGGAGTTCAACTACGAGTTGTACGACGAAGAGCTGGAGACCTACCCCGCTCGCAGGTTTGTCGGGGACACGGTGCGCTTCTGGGTGCAGGAGTACCACATTGACGGGATTCGCTTCGATGCAGCACGGCAAATTGCTAACTACGACTTTATGCGCTGGATTGCCCAAGAGGCGCGGCACACTGCCGGACCGAAGCCTTTTTACAACATCGCCGAGCACATCCCGGAGACCACCGACCTTGTCGGTCCAGAGGGGCCGATGGATGGTTGCTGGCACGAAAGTTTTTACTGGTGTGTGCTAGAGCATATTTGTGGGGGCAGCTTTGATCTAGAGCGGCTGAAGGACGCACTGGACGGCAAGCGCCAGGGGTATCTAGGGACGACTGATATAGTAAACTACCTGACCAATCATGACCACGAGCGCGTCATGAGCGACCTGGCAAAGCGAGAAATTTTTGAGGTAGCTGCCTTTAAACGGGTGAAGTTAGGGGCAGTGCTGCTAATGACGGCAGTCGGTGTTCCCTTAATCTGGATGGGGGAAGAATTCGGCGAGTACAAGCCCAAATCTCCTGATCCGAGCAAACTGGAATGGGCACTGCTAGAAAATGATCTCAACCGGAGTTTGTTTGAATACTACAGGGGTTTGATTACCTTGCGTAAGCAGAATCATGCCCTCTACACCGAAAACATCAACTTCTTTCATGAAGATCCAGATAGTAATGTCCTGGCCTATATCCGTTGGAATGATGCTGGCGATCGCGTTGCGGTTGTGGCAAATTTCTCAGATCAGTTTTTAGCAGGATACCAAATCCCCGATTTTTCTGAAGTAGGAACCTGGCATGAGTGGACGGGGAACTACGATGTTGAAGTCGGGGATTCAGGTTTAACTATCGACCTGGGAGAGTACGAAGCAAAGGTGCTGGTTTGGCAGGAATGACAGGACTCTAGGCTCGTTAGGAGGGCTATGATAGGATTAGGGTTTGCGATACAAAGATTGACCTATGGCCTTATTGCAACAGCGTAAACACGAAATTATTGACCAGTACCAAACTCACGAAACTGATACTGGTTCAGCAGACGTTCAAATCGCTATGCTGACGGAGCGAATTAATAAACTGAGTATGCATCTGCGGGAGAACAAGAAAGACCATGCCTCTCGGCGCGGCTTACTCAGAATGATTGGTCAGCGGAAGCGGTTGTTGTCCTACTTGTTGAAGCAAGATCAAGAGCGGTATCGTACTCTAATTGCCCAGTTGGGTATTCGTGGTGTGACTAGGTAGTAAACATGGCCTCGAAATCGCAAGAACCAGCTAATGAGCGGAATCGGCTACCCTTTGAACCTACAAAAAATTACAAGAAGCGGCCAGCAACTCAACTCCCTGTCAAGAGCGACTCACCTACTTCTAAGGAAGACAAAATTCCCACTGTAGTGAGTCAGCGGATGGTGCGCCGGATGGCATTGTTTTGTGGGGTGCCGACCTCATTAGGTTTATTGGCTTTTCCCCTTAGCTATTTGGTCGTGCGTGAAGATTGGTTTAGCTTACCGGTAGGTGCTGTTTTGATAACTACGTTAGGCTTGTTTGGTTTAGGGATAGTAGGGCTCAGCTACGGTGTGATTTCTGCGTCCTGGGAAGAAGAATCTGGCAGTACGCTGGGCTGGTCGGAGTTTAAGTTAAACTTTGGCAGAATGAGAGAAGCATGGCGAGAGCAGCGGCAGCATAAGAAATCTTAGTTTTTTTGCAGCATTGCTAATGAGCCACAATTAAGATGTGGCGTTGAGCTAATTCGGCAATAAATACCTTGTCGTACCTGTAATCGCTAAATTTAAGTTGGATAAGGGCTTTTGACATGATTGTTGTAATGAGAAGTGGTGCTCCCGAAATCGAAATCAGCCGGATCACCCAGGAATTAAGTACCTGGGGGCTGCATGCTGAGAGGATAGTCGGTAAGCACAAAGTCGTGATTGGACTCGTCGGAGACACTGCTCACTATGACCCGCTGCAGATTCAAGAGTTTAGCCCTTGGATTGAACAAGTTTTACGTGTAGAAAAGCCCTTTAAGCGCGTTAGCCGTGAATATCGCCACGGAGAAGCCAGTGATGTTGCTGTGCCAACTCCAAATGGAGTAGTCCACTTTAGTGAGCACCATCCTGTTGTATTAGTAGCTGGCCCCTGCTCCGTTGAGAACGAAGCCATGATTGTGGAGACGGCGAAACGGGTCAAGGCAGCCGGAGCCCACTTTCTCCGGGGTGGTGCCTACAAGCCTCGGACTTCTCCTTACGCATTTCAAGGGCATGGGGAAAGTGCTTTAGAACTACTGGCTGCTGCGCGCCAGGCCACTGGTCTAGGAATTATTACTGAGGTCATGGATACAGCGGACCTTGACAAGGTGGCAGCAGTTGCTGATGTGGTGCAAGTTGGAGCCCGCAACATGCAGAACTTCTCTCTCCTGAAGCGGGTAGGACTGCAGAGCAAACCGGTGCTGCTCAAGCGCGGGATGTCTGCGACAATTGAGGACTGGTTAATGGCAGCAGAATATATTCTGGCTGGCGGTAATCCTAATGTCATCTTATGTGAACGGGGGATTCGTACCTTTGACCGTCAATACGCCCGAAACACCTTAGATTTAGCGGCGATTCCCGTGCTGCGATCGCTAACCCACTTGCCGATTATGGTTGATCCCAGCCACGGTACTGGGCGAGCTGAGTATGTACCGGCAATGGCAACTGCCGCGATCGCTGCCGGGGCCGATTCTCTGATGATTGAGGTTCATCCAAACCCAGCGAAAGCGATGTCGGATGGTCCTCAGTCGCTGACGCCAGAGCAGTTTGACGATTTGGCCCAGACAATGGCAGTTGTGGGTAAAGCAGTCGGTCGCTGGCCGCAAGTCACCACTGCAGTTGCTTAATCAGTGCTTACAGCCGTCTTTTTCAAGGTGAAGTAATCTTTCACTTCACCTTGGTCATCAATAAAGGTAACGTCTAGCCGTAGTCCCTGTACATCTAGGACTAGTGATCCGGGAGTGCTCAAGGACAGGTACATTGCTGCATGGGGAGAGACGGAGTCGGCTAGGGCAGAAGTACCGGCGACGATATACACCGTTCCCGCACGAGGGGTTGAGTAGGGTTTTTCGTAAGGCCCCAACTCGTCCTCCCGGCCGCTGCTACTATCCTTCTTCATTGCCTCAGTAAACGTGTCTGAGGTGCCATAGTGCCCATCAATCAAGTAAGAGCGCTCATAGGCATGGCTATGACCTGCCAACACCAGGTCTACACCCGCGCCTTCTAAAATGGGCAGAGCTCGCTCCCGCATTTCCACCAGTTCCAGCTCAACATCAGAATCGTGAGATCCCTTGGTATAGGGTGGGTGATGCCAAAAAGCAATCGTCCAATCTTGCTCCGAGGCAGCCGCATCTTGGGCCAGCCAGGTGAACATTGGCCCGCTGGGAGAGCGATCGCTACCATAGGAGTCTAGACAAATGAAGTGAATGTTGCTGTAGTTAAAGGAGTAATAGGCAGCGGTCCTAGAGGCAACACCACCCGCTTCCCCATGAGCTGGAAGTGTAAACAATTCATAGTAGGGTCCTATTTGTAAAAGAGAACTGGCGCTACCGGCATCATGATTGCCGATGGCAGGCCAAAGAACACTGCTACGCAGTATCTGAGAATATGTGTCGAAGACACCCCGCTGATACTCCTCAAGGGTGCCGGTGTCGTAGGCATTATCCCCCAGCATTAGCCAGAGGTTTGTGGCACGAGAGCCGGTAAATCTCAGGTAGCCATCGCGGACTCGTGCGGCAACATCATTGGCGCGGCCGGAATCACCGACAACCCAGATCCGGGTAGGCCGTGTTGACTCAAGCACAGATGCTTTTGCAGGAGCGGTGACGAAGTAGTAATCTTCCGTTCCGCCTACCTGGATTGATTCGGGAGTCCCGACAGCGTAGTAATATTTGGTGTCCGGCGTCAGTCCTCTAAGCTCCACTTTATGGTTGGAGGCTAGCACTGGCTCTGCCAATGTTAGATCAAGTTTCTCCGGTGCCGGGCCGTACCAGACTTTACCTAGAATAGGCGTGCCTGTCGCCCAGCAGATGACAATGCTCGACTCAGTACCCTGTTGAAGGTAAGGACCTCGGATAATCTGCAGATTAGAGACAGCTCCTAGCCCTTTTTCAGAGGCATTCATTGTTCTTAGTGAGCCATACTCCATTGACCTATCACCATCCCTTCTCGTCGAGTGCTGTTGTAATCAGTACAGGATTGGTCTGGGGTGATTCGATAAACTTCTGCAAGTATCGGGATGACAGGATTTGAACCTGCGACATCCTGCTCCCAAAGCAGGCGCGCTACCAAGCTGCGCTACATCCCGTTCAATTGAACTGCTGATCACCAGTATAGTATCATAGCCAGAACTTGCCTGGTTTCCAGTCCGCTGCATGTTTAAGAGCCAGCTGTGACCATTAAACTACAACTTATCTACTGGGGTACCAAAACATCCCTTTAATTCCTTCTGGGTCCGCCATAAAGCCCAAAGTACGGTAGAAATCAACCACATGTGGATCTGCAAACAAAGTGATATTGCTAATGTCCTGACTGCGTAATTCTTTAATCACTTGCTTCATCAAAGCTTTGCCCATGCCCTGATGCTGAAAATCTGGGTGAACTACGACATCCCAGATTGTGGCATTAAATGCATGGTCCGAAGTTGCCCGAGAAAAGCCAATCAGTCGCCGGACACTGCCTCGCTCTTCCCACATAGAAATCACTAAAAAACTGTGCTGAAGTGCCTTTTTTACTTTACGCAACGGACGCCGCGACCAGCCTACCGCATCGCATAGCTCCTCTAGTTCGTAGAGATCTATCTCTCTATCCGTACTAAAAAAAATGCGTGATTCGGAAGATTTATGACCGTTATAGTTGAAGTTACCAGAAACTTCAACAGCAGGTGCGTCGATCTGAACACTCGGGGATGGGGAGGCCTGGGAGCCACTAAACAAGCTTTTCCAAAAACCCATGCAGCTTTGCTTGAGGTAAGAGTGAGTTTGCTGTACTAGCTAGTATATCGCTCATATCTTGGCAGACTGTTAATTGAGAAAACCTAAAGCATACCCGGCTGTAGAGGAAAGTATTTCCCCAGTGGTAAAATGGCTATAGGTCTTTGATATGGTTCTCGGCGGATGTAATCTGCCCAATTAGTTCTGAGCCTGCTGGCTTCAGGTTAGGGGTATGGTAACTATTGACATCCTGGGAGTCCAGCATGCTTATGAGCTAACAGCTCCCACTCCAAGTCCCCATGTTCTTGTTTTTATTCACGGCTGGCTTTTAAGCCGTAGTTACTGGCGACCTTTAATCGATGAATTATCGCCAGAATACCAGTGCTTGTCCTACGACTTAAGGGGCTTTGGTAACTCGAAAACCATTTCACCCAGGAAAACTATGAAGCCAGGCAGTTCCTTACCCCCCCAGGCTGCAAGTAAAGAACAGCCGGAGCGGCAACTGCCATTGGACTCAACAGCATTATTGCCCAACCAGGAAGTTGCTGCAAAGTACAGTTCAGCAGCTTACGCTCAGGACCTAGAAGTCCTTTTGCATCGGCTTGGCATTTCCAGTGCCTGGTTGATTGGTCACTCTCTGGGAGGGAGCATTGGTGTTTTGGCTGCTAAGCGCTTGGAGAGTGCTTTTTAGGGTGTTGTCTGCGTTTACTCAGGTGGAGGAATTTATCTTAAGGAGGAGTTTGAACGATTCCGGTCTGTAGTACAAAAAATTCTCCAATTTAGGCCCCGCTGGCTGGCTTACTTACCCCTAGTTGATTTGCTGTTCAGCCGCGCCAATGTCTTTCAACCCATTGATCGCCGCTGGGGGCGCCAGCGAGTTGTTGATTTTGTTGAGGCCCACCCAGAAGCTGCTCTCGGTGCTTTGTTAGAGCCGACAACGGAGGTTGAAGTCCACCTTTTACCTCGGATAGTTGCCGACATTAAACAGCCAGTCTACTTCATTACTGGGCAACAGGACTCAATCATGGAGTCTAAGTATGTCCATCATTTAGCCAGCTTTCATCCCATGTTTCAGTCTGGAATTAGCGTGATCGAAATTCCTAACTGCGGTCACCTGGCAATGGTTGAGCAGCCCACGGCGATCGCCACTCAATTACGGTCCATTCTCTGCCGTTCCTAGGGCTTCGTTTGAAGTGAAATCGACCAATTGAATCAACCGATTGAATTATCGGCCTCTATTGGCATTCTGCCCTAACTGGTCTCACTAAAAACATCTGATGTAGTAGCGTTACCGATGAGCAGAATCAAACCTTATAGAGGCTGAAATACTTAATCATGCTTCATTTTCGGTGCCAGTTTGGGCTGGGCACCCGTTGCAGTGCTTGTCGAATCAAGCCAATCCAGTTGAGAATATTTAAATGAAGAGCACAGGAGGGCACGTGAGTCAGGAATTTGATTACGATTTGGTGATTATCGGCGCTGGCGTTGGTGGACATGGCGCAGCCCTCCATGCTGTTGATTGTGGTCTGAAGACGGCAATTATCGAAGCAACGGAGATGGGAGGCACCTGCGTCAACCGGGGGTGTATTCCTTCTAAAGCCCTACTGGCTGCATCAGGACGGGTACGAGAGCTAAAAGCTAAAGACCATTTACAGGCGCTAGGAATTCAACTGGGGGAGGTGAGTTTTGAGCGGGAGCAGATTGCGGCTCATGCTGATAATCTAGTCGCCAAGATTCGCAATGATTTGACTAATAGTCTGAAGCGCTTGGGTGTGGATGTGCTTACTGGCTGGGGAAAAATCAGTGGCTCTCAAAAAGTAACGGTTGCAATGGCAGCGGGCGAGAAGACGATTACCGCCAAAGACATCATCCTCGCGAGTGGTTCTGTTCCCTGGGTACCGCCCGGTATTGAAGTGGATGGTAAAACGGTATTTACCAGCGACCAGGCGTTGAAGTTAGAGTGGCTGCCGCAGTGGGTTGCCATTATTGGCAGCGGCTACATTGGCCTAGAGTTTTCCGATATCTATTCTGCCTTGGGGTGTGAGATTACCATCATTGAGGCGCTAGACCAATTGATGCCCACCTTTGACCCGGATATTGCCAAGCAGGCCCAGCGAGTGCTAATCGCGCCGCGAGATATTGAAACCAAGGTGGGAGTGCTGGCAAAAAAAGTGACTCCCGGTTCCCCGGTAGTGATTGAGTTGGCGGATACTAAAACCAAGGAAGTCGTCGAGGTCATAGAAGTTGATGCTTGCCTTGTTGCCACCGGCCGAATTCCAGCGACAGAAGATATTGGCCTAGACGCAGTCGGTGTAGAAACCGATCAACGCGGATTTATACCTATCAATGGGCAAATGGCGGTTTTAAGCCAGGGTGAAGTGGTCCCCCATCTCTGGGCAATTGGAGATGCTACAGGTAAAGTAATGCTGGCTCATGCTGCTTCGGCTCAAGGGGTAGCCGTCGTAGAAAATATCTGTGGCCGCGATCGCACGATGAACTACAAAAGTATTCCGGCGGCTGCCTTTACTCACCCGGAAATTAGCTTTGTGGGTCTGACAGAACCTGCAGCTAAGCAGCTTGCCAAAGAAGAGGGATTTGAGGTGGGTACCGTGCGGACCTACTTCAAAGGTAACTCTAAAGCTTTAGCAGAGGTGGAGACTGATGGACTGGCTAAGGTTATCTACCGCCAGGACACTGGGGAAGTGCTAGGCGCTCACATCTTGGGATACCATGCCGCAGATTTAATTCACGAAGCGTCTAACGCGATCGCTCAAGGCGCTTCTGTGCACGATCTCGCGTTCCTTGTCCATACCCATCCAACCCTATCAGAAGTATTGGATGAAGCCTACAAACGGGCTGCTGCTACTCATTAGTTCTGTCAATTGATTGGTTCATGCAAATTCGTCGCCGTCCCCCGAATCCAGCCGTAGCCGTGCAGGATCTGCGCTACCAAATTCTGACTGAGGATGCTGCACCCCGACACATCTTAGAAGAAATTGTCTGGCATAAAGAGACAGAAGTGTCTCAGATGCGGGAGCGCCTGTCCCTGGCTGAACTGCAGCGTCAGGTCGTGACTGCTCCCCCGCCCCGAAACTTTGTCAGCGCTTTGCAACAAGGAAAAACTCAGCCTGCATTAATTGCTGAAGTCAAGAAAGCCTCGCCTAGTCGGGGAGTATTGCGGCCAAATTTTGACCCTGTAGCGATCGCCCAGGCCTACCAAGCTGGCGGTGCTACCTGTTTATCAGTGTTAACCGATCAAAAGTTTTTTCAAGGCAGCTTTGAAAACCTGGCTCAAGTCCGTCAATGCATCGAACTGCCTCTCCTGTGTAAGGACTTTGTCATCTATCCCTACCAAATCTACCTGGCTCGAACCCAAGGAGCGGATGCAGTTTTATTGATTGCGGCAATTCTTTCTGACAAGGACTTGCAATACTTTATTAAGATTGCCCACCTCTTGGGCATGAGCACATTGATTGAAGTGCATACTTTAGCCGAACTAGACCGGGTACTGGCACTCACGGGAGTAACCCTCGTTGGGATTAATAACCGAAATTTAGAAGATTTCTCCGTTGATCTTCAGACAACTTGCGAGGTTTTGGCATCAAGAGCAGGTTTACTCCGGGAACGGGGCATTCTAGTAGTCAGTGAGTCTGGGCTACATACCTCTGCTGATATTCAGCGTGTTGCTAAGTCGGGCGTTCAGGCTGTTTTGATTGGAGAGTCTTTAGTGCGGTGCTCTTCTGATCTCATTGATGGATTGCCTAACGAAATTGAACGTATGCAAAGTAAAATTGCAGCGCTGTTCAAGGGTTAACTCATAACTCCATCCTTTTCCCCAAGTGGTTAGGCCGTTCATGGTGTCAATTCCCCTTCCTTCTCATATTCATTACGAGCTGCTTCTGCAATTACTGGAGCGTCAGACCTTACCTGCCTTGAATCCTGCTTCTTACCAACACCAACAGGTCCAGCAGGTGATTGTTTATCTTCGTAAGGCATTAGTCCAGCAAAAACGACTGGAAGACAGTTTTACGCAGGCTCATCTGCGGGTTGAATATCGCTGGTCTCTTAATGGCTATAATTCAACACCGGGAGCGCTTTCTAGTGATCTACTATCTCCCCAAAGTGATTTATAGAGAAGTGAATTCACCCTTGCGGCCCCCGGGTGTTCTTACAGGCGCAATATCAATAGCTTAAGGGCCGAGCTATGGCGTAAGCTAAAACTTCTCAGAATTAACAGGCAAGCTAAACGTTAGCAAACCCAGACGTTTATCAACATTTTTGCATCTAGACTAAACTGAGAAAGAATAATACTTGGCAAATAGAGTTTTTTTCAGAGGCTCTCTGGGTCAGGAGGCTGAAATGACAGTTTTGAGGCAGTGAATGGCGAACAACACTTGACCCAGGCTGACTCTTTTAGCGAAAAGAGCGCTCAGGGATCTACTGCTTCTCAGGAGTACAACGTGGGTAAGCAGTTAACCCTTGACTGGAAAGATCCGGCTTTGAATGGTTTGGTGTCTGATCCACAGCTTTGTAGCACAGAGAAAACTACTAAAACATCTCAAACTACAGTTCAAAAGCTAAACTCATCGGCATCTTCGAATCGGGAGCGGAGCTGCAAATTGAATCAAGTTGAACGAATCCATCACCTAGAACAGGCTATCGATCAGTGCCAAGTGTATATCAATGAGCTGAAACTGCAGCTCGTAAATCAGCAATTTTTGAAAGATCAGCTTGCTGCTACTGAAGAGATTTCTCATATACAACAACAGGCTATTACAGCGCTTAAAGCTCAATTAGCAGACTTACAGGGAGTGGCCTGGCAAGAAGCGACTTTAGCAGACCAGCATGCGGTTGAAGCTCGACAAGTTGAGCTGGAGCAACTGAAAGAGCAGTTTGATCAAGAACAAGCAGCGGCACAAGCTGAGCGAAAGCAATTAGAGCAACAGGTTGCCCAGCTGCAAACGCTTTTAGAAGCTAAACAACAGCAAGCTCAAGCCCTTGAGTTTCAGGAAGCTGCGGCGCAACGGTTGGCAGCTAACTTAATTGACCAGTTTGAAACAGCGCAGAAAAACATTGAACTGCTTCATAGTCATCTTAGCGATCGCCAGGTGACCGTCATCGACCTAGAATCTCAACTTCAACGAAGCCAAGCGGCTTTTGCAGCTCAACAAGAGGTACTGATAGCTTTACAACAAACGCAAATCCCTAAATCCGAAAAGAACCAGGTGATTCAAGGTCTCAGCAGAAAATTACTCAATGCCCATACGAAGATTGAAGCCTTGGAGACCGAATTTTCTAGCCAGCTAATGCTGCAAGCAAAACTGCAACACTCTTGTCAAGAATTGGAGGGCCAGCGCGATCGCGACCAAAACCGCAATGCTCAGTTAGAAGCGCAAGTTGCCGAAATGCAGGAACAGATTCTGATGCAAGCACAACAGGCCAGTGAATATGAAGCAGCGGTGCAGCACTGGAAAGATCAATGCCTCTGCGCAGAACATAGTGTGCTCCAGCTCAAGGCTGTGCTAGAACAACTTTTAAAAGAACGCCATTTTTCTGAATTGGGAACAATCTCCAGCAGCAGTGAAACTGATACAGAGTCTGGGCTGACAGTTTCCCATTCAAGCGAGTCAGAACCGGTTAGTTTCTTAAAAAGCCTCAAGCTAGATTTACCCTCCTTTCTGCGACGGCATTCCAAGTCTTAACGGGCTCCAGTTAAGTTTCCTCCCGCCAGAACCGGAGCTGTAGGAACACCAAACCTAGAGTGACAGCTAGCAAAACTGTTGCGGCTGCCGCAGCATAGCCAAAATCAAACTGGGCAAAGGCCTGATCATAGATATAGTAAACCAAAATGTTCGTGGAGTTGAGCGGTCCTCCCCCAGTCACAACGTAGACCTGCTCAAAGCTTCGCAATGTAAAAATAGCTGTGGTGACGGTGACAAAAATCAGCGTCGGTTTTAATCCAGGGAGGGTAATATACCGGAACCGCTGCCAAGCATTGGCACCATCCAGTATCGCCGCCTCGTAAAGGCTCGTTGGCACTGCCTGCAACCCCGCCAGAAACACAACCATATTAAAACCCAGTTGCTTCCAGATACTCAGCAAGATGAGAACTGGCATGGCCCAGGTCGCACTACCAAGCCAGGGAATCGGTTCTATCCCCAGGTAGCCCAGTACAGCATTGATGGGCCCCTCCGTTTGAAATAGCCAGCGAAATCCCAGCCCAACTGCAACCAAAGAGGTAATCGAAGGAATAAAGTAGGCTGTGCGTAGCACATCGCGCAGGGGAAACGCTCGATTAAGGAGTACTGCCAGTCCTAACGGGAGGACTAGGCTGGGAATCACTGTCACTACAGTGAAGTAAACCGTGTTACCCAGCACTTGCCAAAAATCAGGGCTGAGCAGCAGTCGCCAGTAGTTTCTCAAACCAATCCAATGAGTACCGGCAAGGGTGAAGTTACCAGCGGTAAAACTGAGATAGAACAGGTAGGCGATCGGCCACAATACAAACAGACCTAGCAGCACTGTGGCAGGTGCAAGAAATAACCAGGCAATCAGGGGCTCAGTCAATCGATGCTGCTTCATCCCACGGCTACTGGGTGTCAAGGGGGTAAGCAATCTAAACTGTTCGACGCAGATAAACTATAGAGTATTCTCAAGTCTTCATGGCACAGTTCCGTTAATTAACAGCCTAGAAGTAATTAAGCAGAGTGACTACTTTGTTCTATGACCATGTCAACCCCACCCGCCACGAGTAAGCACCTGTCGAGCCTAATCTGCCCTCAGGTAGAGCAGAATCTGTCGATACCCCCTTCACCCTTAAAACTGGGAATCATGGCCTCAGGTAGTGGCAGCAACTTTGAGGCGATTGCTCAGGCGATTGCCGCAGGAGAACTACAGGCACAAATCCAGGTACTCATCTACAACAATCCAGCAGCAAAGGTGATTGAGCGAGCCCATCGCTGGCAGGTTCCGGCCCAATTGCTAGATCACCGAGACTTTCAATCCCGGGAGGCATTGGATGAACGAATCGTCCAAACCTTGCGGCAGTTTGAGGTGGAATGGGTGGTGATGGCTGGGTGGATGCGGCGCGTGACGCAGGTTTTAATTGATGATTTTCCCGATCGCATTCTCAATATCCATCCCAGCTTACTGCCCAGTTTTCGTGGTATGCGAGCTATAGAACAAGCTTTAGAGTACGGGGTGAGAATTTCTGGCTGCACGGTTCACTTCGTGCGGCTGGAGGTCGACAGTGGCCCGATCATCCAGCAGTCGGCGGTGCCCGTCTTGCCGGGTGATACGCCAGAGACACTGCATGCTCGTATCCAGCAGCAAGAACACAAAATTTTGCCCCAAGCAATCGCCCTCGCAGCTGCGACCCAAGTGCGAAGCGGATTGAAATCAGAACCCATATGATAGAAGTAGGTTGTCCCTGACTCTTCTGTTTGGCGATTGCAGCGTTGGCCTCGGTGCTATGAGCAAACCCAAAGATCAAAAACTTGCGATTATTCTTGCCGTTGGCGGCATAGCAATTCCCGGACTGCACAAGTTTTACCTCAAGCGCTACGGCTGGGGAATTGTCTATCTGCTGTTCTGGTGGACTTCGATTCCGCAAGCGGCCAGCGTCATTGAAGGGGTTTGGTACTTATCCCAAGATCGAGATGAATTTGATCAAAACTTCAACTCGGGTTTGTTGCCGGAAGCTGTCTCCCAGGCCAGTACCGATCCGGCTAGGGTCACCGCGATCGCCCAGGCCCTACGTCAGCTCGATAGCTTGCGCCAGGAGGGACTGATTTCTGAGTACGAATTTGAACAGAAGCGTCGGCAGCTTTTGGAGTGAGCCGGAATCAGTGGCCAACAACCGGAACTATGACGTTTATTAACTGGCTATCCTCCCTGGCACGGTCACAACCCACTAGGGCCAACTTAACTCAGGCTCAGGTTCTGACTGACCCCCATTACCGCTTTAAGTCCCTGGCAGAGGTTGAGCTGGCTGCAGCTTTGGGGGTGCGAATTGATGTTAACCAGGCCAGTGTAGATGACTGGCTGCGGCTGCCCGGCATTTCGATTCACCAGGCGCGCTTGCTTGTGCAACTTACCCAAGCGGGGGTGCAGTTTCACTGCCTGGAGGACATTGCTGCAGTTTTGCGATCGCCCCTCCAGCGCCTCCAGCCCCTGGAATCTGTGCTGCAGTTTTGCTTCTACGACCCAGAGAGTACCCACGCGGTGAAGCAGGTGAATCCCAACACAGCAGCCCTCGAAGCCCTGGGTGAAGCCGACCGCCCTGCCAGGTATGACCGAGTTCAATCCGCACGACCTGAACAACTGGCCGCAGCATATCCCAATAGGTGCAGGATGACCGCCCTACCATCACCTAGCATCGGAGTTTCACCGTGAACGCACCCACCTGCAGCTCCACTCGTCGTGACGGAACGCCTTGCAGGGCAACGCCTACGGCCTCGGGCCGGTGCTTTGCACACGACGCCGCCCTCCAGGAAAGTACGTCGAATGGTAGGCGCCGTGGCGGTCAGAACAAGTCGAACGCTCGGCGGGCTGCCAAGCGCATGCCGCGGGAACTGCGCGACATCGTGGACATCGTCGAGGCGGCTATGGGTGCCGTGCTTCAGTCGAAGGTCTCGCCGTCACAAGGCCACGCCGTCGCAAGCTTGGCCGGCGCGTGGGTACGGCTGCACGAGTTGGGCGAAGTACAGCAGCGGCTCGAAGCCTTGGAGCAGGCCGCTGAGAGTCGAAAGGGATGGCGAGCATGAGCAGATACAACAGTCGGCTTCGTAGCCTGGAGGGACGGCTGGGCCTCGGTGAATGTCCCGAGTGTGGCGCGCCGACGGTCAGGGTCGTCTGGGTTGATGATGACCATCCCGTTCCCGAGGTGTTGCCCTGCCCCACGTGTGGGGAGATGCCGACCCTAGTCGTGTGG
>JAUJON010000354.1 GCA_030447595.1 Thermosynechococcaceae cyanobacterium YX3bin19 | reverse complement strand
TGTCTGCTGCAGAAACTTCAGGAGCGGCGGGCTTGACAGCTTGAGAGCCTGGTTTACTTTTCTGCAAAGAGCTGCCCTGCTTTGCCGATAGCGTCCCTAGATTGAAATTTCTTCTCCGAAGGATTCCCTGAATCTGATTTCTTAGATTAGTGACTAAATTGGTTGCAGTTGCCTGCAAACCGACCAGCTTTGTTTGAGTAGGCTTTTTTGCAGTATCGGGTGTGTCAGTAGTTGCGGGAGGTGGAGATCCTGATGTAACGCCAGTACTAGAAAGAACTTCGGGTTCACGGGCAACTGTTTCACTTTGGGTAGAGCTGGGTGCTGGGGCAGCGGTCTCGACTGGAGAATCGGGGAATTGAGTTACAGTCTCTAACTGAGTAATGCTGGGTTCGGGACTAGACGGACTAGGAGCTGTACTTGGAGGCCGAGAAGGATTTGTGGAACCAGCAACACCTGGTTGGCGGGAAGCAGTTCTACGAATGGGTAAACCCGCCAGTCTTCTTTGTAGGTTACTGGTAATTCCACCTACCTTGGTCTGAACAGCGGTGGTATCCGGGAGGGCAGTCTGTTGCTCTGATGGGGTTAGTTCTCGCCGGAGTTTTAGAGTTTGCCAGCCAAACCAAACCAGTAGAGCAACGCTGGCGGTTTGTCCCAAGAGGAGGCCGCCCTTGAGGCGCTCAGCATAGACCCACAGAACCAAGGCATAGAAAAACCCTATACCGCTCCAGATAAAGTCATTTTTGCGATGCACTTCCGGGAAAAAGAAAGCCGCCAGGTAAATCCCCAGGCTCCCAAGGCCAATAATCCATGCCAGAAGGTATGCAAGCATGTCACTGGTACTCCCTATGTCAAGATCAATACAACTCTACTTTCTATTGTCTTCAAGATCGTCCTATCTGGGTTAAGTTGTCAGAACTCCTTCAAATCTTTCTTCGACAAGATCAGGGGATCGATCTAACCTGAAGGGGGAATAAACACTTCCCAGACGACGCAGAGTAGGCAAAGAGTTTTATGACACAGCAGCACTTTGGTCTGATTGGTCTAGCAGTCATGGGTGAAAACCTAGCGCTGAACGTTGAGCGTAATGGGTTTTCTATTGCAGTTTACAATCGCAGCCCAGAAAAGACTGATATCTTTATGGACAAGCGAGCCCAGGGTAAGCAAGTCAAAGCCACCTATTCAATAGAAGAACTTGTCAAATCTCTAGAGCGGCCTCGCAAAATTCTCATCATGGTGAAAGCTGGGGCACCCGTAGATGCAGTGATTGACCAGCTCAAACCACTTCTGGAACCGGGTGACATTATTATTGACGGCGGTAATTCCTTCTATGACGATACCAATCGCCGGACCCAGGAGCTAGAGGCTATGGGACTGCAATTTGTCGGGATGGGCGTCAGTGGTGGCGAAGAGGGAGCACTGAATGGGCCTAGCCTCATGCCTGGAGGAACTAAAGCGGCCAACCACGCCCTAGAGCCAATCCTGACCAAGATTGCAGCCCAGGTGGATGATGGACCCTGCGTCACCTACATTGGCCCCAAGGGTGCGGGTCACTACGTCAAAATGGTGCATAACGGCATTGAATACGGCGACATGCAGTTAATCGCCGAAGCCTATGATCTACTCAATCGCGGCTTAGGGCTTGACCACACCCAATTACATGAGGTTTTTGCGGAATGGAATACGACTGAAGAACTTGATTCTTTTTTGATTGAAATTACTGCCAACATTTTTAAGTATGTTGATTCAGAAACGGGTAAGCCTCTAGTAGATTTGATTCTGGATGCTGCGGGGCAAAAGGGTACAGGTCGTTGGACGCTAATAGGGGCGCTGGAGCTGGCTATTCCTATTCCCACGATGGCTGCCGCAGTCAATGCCCGTGTTGTCTCCTTTTACAAACAAGAGCGGCTAGCAGCTTCTAAAATTCTCACAGGTCCAACAGAAAGCTATCAAGGCGATCGCGGAGCGTTCATTGATAAAGTTCGTGACGCCCTTTATTGCTCTAAAATCTGCTCCTATGCTCAGGGAATGGATCTTCTCAGTGCCGCTTCCGAAGCATTTGGCTTTAGCCTTAACCTCAGCGAATGTGCCCGCATCTGGAAAGGTGGCTGCATGATCCGAGCCAGGTTCCTCAATGATATTCAAGATGCTTTCAAGGAAGATCCAGAGCTGCCTAACCTGTTGCTGGCACCTAAGTTTAAACAAAAAATTTTAGAGAAGCAGTCTGCTTGGCGTGAG
>JAUJON010000353.1 GCA_030447595.1 Thermosynechococcaceae cyanobacterium YX3bin19 | reverse complement strand
GCGTGTCCAGCTGGTGTATCTTGTCCCGCAAGGCGCGCTCGCCGTCAGAGGGGGCGTGATTCACTCCGCCCTTGACCTCACCATCTACGATGTGATGCTCAACCCGAAGATCGCCGTAGCACAAGTGGTGCTCCACCCCAAGCCGTCGCTCGATCTCCTCCCCGCCAATATCGACTTATCGGGCGCTGAAGTGGAATTACTTAACGAGATCGGGCGCGAGAGTATTCTTAAGGAGAAATTGGCACCCTTGCAGCAGCAGTACGACTTCATCCTGCTCGATTGTCCACCCTCGTTAGGGCTACTCACGATCAACGGCCTCACCGCCGCAGGCGAGGTGTTAATCCCTACCCAATGCCAATACTTTGCCCTGCGTGGCATGCAACTCTTGTTTCGGACCATCGAGAAAGTCACCGCACGGAGTAATCCGGCGCTGCGGCTGCTTGGATTGCTTCCTACCATGTATGACGCCCGTACCAGCCATGCGAAGGAAGTGCTAGAGGAATTGCAGCGCCTGTACGGAGCGCAGGTCTTCCCTACACCGATCAAGATGCGGGTCGCGCTCGCTGACGCAGCCGTAGGTGGACAAAGCATTCTTGAATTTGATCCAACAAGTGAAGGTGCCGCTGCCTATCGTGATGCAGCACAGGAGGTTCTACGTCGTGCCAAATAATAAACGAACATCAATCCGAGGTATGGGTGCTGATGCCTTTTTCTCACCAAACGCAGCAGCCAAAGTAAACCAGCAAGCCAGTACACCAGTACAACAGAATGCCAGTGCACCAGTACAACAGGATACCAGTACACCAGTAAAACAGCCATTGATAAAGGCAACATTCTATCTGACACCTGAGCATGAAGCAGCACTCGAAGAACTAAAGCTTAAGCTTCGGAAAACAACCGGTGAACGTACAGACAAGAGTGAACTGGTACGTCGAGCAATCGATTTGCTGGTAAGTCAGTATAACAGTTAGCCAGTATACAAGTATACCAGTATAAAGGAAACGACAGCCATTTTCCAATATATGACCGGGAGGTTACAGCATGGAAGTCAAGGACGTTGCCGTCAGTGATATTGACCTGTCAGCCTTCAATGTTCGTAAAAACCTTGAGGATGGGCAACAAGATAGTTCAATTGAAGATCTGGCCCGCAGTATCGAGAAGCAGGGGTTGTTAAGCCCAATCACCGTTTTTCAGAGACCAGATGGACGCTTTGGGTTAGTAGCTGGACAACGGCGCTTGCTCGCGTGTAAGCAGCTTGGCTGGACACACATTGCTGCTATCGTCCGTGATACATTGAGCGAAGCAGATGCAACAGCTATCTCACTCGTAGAGAACGTACATCGCGCCGACATGAATCCTACGGACAAGGCGCGGGCGTTCAAAGCCCTCCTCAACAAGTTCGGCGACGTGCAAACGGTAAGCCGCGAAACCGGAGTTGGAGCCGCTACTATCCGTAAGTACATTCAACTCCTTACCCTCGCCCCTGAACTGCAATCACGCCTCGGCGCAGGAGAAGTTAAGAACACCGAAGCGCTTGCTCGCTTGGCCCAACGTTTCGAGGAACCGGAGGACCAACTGGCCGTGTGGGACAGAATTGGTGGCTTTACGCAGGACGTACAACGTGAGATTATCAAGCGAACGGATACCACGCTAGAGAATTTAGATGAGCTAGTCAGTCACGCTGCTGAAGGAGCCTTCGATATGCGCGTGATCCGCAACTGCCCATTTGATTGCCCAACTATTCCAGACGAATTGAAGAAGCAAGTAGCGCAATTGATTGAAGCACATACACTGAAGGGCGAAGTGCGGAAACAACTAGGCAAGCAAAGTACACTATTCTAGGCCACGGACAATCGTTGGAAGATTAAGCTGTAGAAAACGACAGGCAAACGTACCGGCAAAAGTGAACTGGTACGCCGTACCATTGACTAACTGGTAAACCAGTATACCAGTTAGTCAGTATGCCAGCATGACAGTCGTCATTCTCTCAGGCGGGATTGTGCTTGACCCGCACGATACAGGCGCACAGCAGGTGCAGGCCCACGCCGAGCGCCTGGGCCTTGACCGCATCCATGTGTTTCGAGCAAGGGTTATGGGTGAAAAGCAAGATATACATAGTGAGCATCCCTAATTTGACGCCAAAGCTATACTTACGAAAAGCAGATCTTCTAGCATGTTCAGGAGGCAGATATGGCAAAGAAAGGTAAAGGCAACAATCGCTCAGGGCGTCGAGATGAAGC
>JAUJON010000352.1 GCA_030447595.1 Thermosynechococcaceae cyanobacterium YX3bin19 | reverse complement strand
ACAGGTGCGTGCTAAGCCGTAAGGCGCCGTATACGCACTGACGCCTGCCCGGTGCCGGAAGGTTAAGGGGAAGGGTTAGCCGGGACTTCGGTCCCAGCGAAGCTCTGAACTTAAGCCCCGGTAAACGGCGGCGGTAACTATAACCGTCAACTTTTGGGCGGTTGCAAAACTCGGCTATATGCTGGGAACTCCGAGTATCCGGCACTACTACTTGTGTCACACCTCATCAATAGGGTGGCGACATGGGAAGTGAAAACGTGTCCGGTGCGGACAATCAGCAGGGAAGGCCGCAAGGAACACTGACGCCCGAGTACATATGCGGGTTCGTCGACGGAGAGGGTTGCTTCAGCGTAAGCATCCATCCGCATCCGACGGTCCGGTATGGCACTCAATGGCTGATAGCTCCTGTATTCCAGATCTATCAGCATCGTGACAACCTCGAATTGCTCGAGAAGCTGAGGGACTACTTTGGTTGTGGTCACATCACATCGAAGGGACCCCACAGCAGCGTTATGACATACGCAGTCTCGGGTCGAAGAGGTTTGGAGTCGGTGATCATTCCATTCTTTGAGCGGTATCCGTTGAACTCGAAGAAGCACGAAGACTTCGTGAAGTTCCGTGAAGTCGTCCTGGCGATGCAGCACAAGGAGCATCGAACGGACGCGGGATTTCGCCGAATTGTGGAACGAGCTTTCTCCATGAATCAACGGGGAAAACAGCGGAGATATCGCATCGAGGAAGTACTTGCGAAACCCTCAGAGACTGTACGCCGAGCATCCGCTTACAACGGATGATGAGACAGTCCGAACCTCATGGCGACATGAGGAGGGCGGCAGAAATGACCGCCCCGCCACTCAACTCAGTGCTGAGTGGAGGTAACAGCATGCCTAAGGTAGGAAACCCCTTGGCAGGCAAGGGGTGCTGCCCCTCCCAACGGTGACGTTGGTGAGTGCAGCTGGCTATTTGCTGGAAAACCCGGATGTATCCATTCGGTACTCGTCATCTGCTTCATGTCACACCCCTCAAAAGGGGTGAGGACGTGGATGGCAGTGAAAATCCGAACGGTGGGTGGTTTGACAAGGGCCACGCCGGAAAACCAGCAGGAAAGGCTCAGGACATTGGATGGGGTTGTGGGTTGAACCCAGAAACCATCCGAAGTACTGGGAATCCTCAGAGACCATACGCCAGCCCTCTTCTGAATCGCTTCGAAGAGGATGAGATGGTCCGATCCTTGCGGCGACGTAAGGAGGTCGGCAGAAATGACCGACCCGCCTCTTCGTTAAGAAGAGGTCACAAGTAACAGAATCAGCGAAATTCCTTGTCGGGTAAGTTCCGACCTGCACGAATGGCGTAACGATTTGGGCACTGTCTCAACCAGGGACTCGGCGAAATTGCAATACGAGTAAAGATGCTCGTTACCCGCGGAAGGACGGAAAGACCCTAGGACCTTTACTACAGCTTGATATTGGAGTTTGGGGCGTTTTGTGTAGGATAGGCGGGAGACTGTGAAACCTGGACGCCAGTTCAGGTGGAGTCAACCTTGAAATACCGCCCTGAATGTTCTGGGCTTCTAACTCAGGTCCGTTATCCGGATCGAGGACAGTGTCAGGTGGGTAGTTTCACTGGGGCGGTGACCTCCTAAAATGTAACGGAGGTGTTCAAAGGTTCCCTCATCCTGGTTGGCCATCAGGAGTCGAGTGCAATCGCACAAGGGAGCTTGACTGCGAGACCTACAAGTCGAGCAGGCGCGAAAGCGGGAGATAGTGATCCGGCGGCTCCTCGTGGTAGGGCCGTCGCTCATCGGCTAAAAGGTACCCTAGGGATAACAGGCTGATCGTTCCCAAGAGTCCATATCGACGGAACGGTTTGGCACCTCGATGTCGGCTCAGATTTAGGGCCCTCAGGTGGGTAACTGCCTGAGAAACATTCGGCTAATAACGGGGAAACCCTCTCGGTTATCTGTCATACCCAGCAGCTACGGTTAAACCGTGGTTAGCGAACCGAAGGGCAATCCCGTGGGAAGTCGAGAAGCGAAGCTTCTTTGACCCCGTAACGACTGCAGGAGCGTAAGCCCTGCGATAGCGATCGCTGGAGCAATCCAAATCTATGGTCGCTATAAGACGCCGAACTCCAACACCAGTTGGATGAAGGGATAGTCTGCGCCACTGGAAACAGTGGATTACCGTGCGTCGCATCCTGGGGCTGGAGCAGGTCCCAAGGGTTGGGCTGTTCGCCCATTAAA
>JAUJON010000351.1 GCA_030447595.1 Thermosynechococcaceae cyanobacterium YX3bin19 | reverse complement strand
ATTAGTCAAATCTTTCCACTCTATAACTCAGCCTGCAATAGAATTATTTGTTGTCACTTTAGTGAAATAATTTCATAAACCTCATCTTAGCTTATGCCTTCAATACGGACAACTGCTGCAAAAATACCCGCACCGATTTCAGATAGGCATCTGGGTCCTCTAGCATGGGAAAGTGAGCAGTGTCGGGAATCATCACGAACTGGATGTTTTCATTTAAAGCTGCGGCGCGCCGCCCCATTTCTGCTGGAATAATAATGTCGTGCTCCCCAGCGATTAACAGTGTGGGAACGGAAATCTGGGCAAACTCCTGGGGCATCACTTCTGCCGCCTTTTTGCTAACCGCAGTCATCATGGTCCCTAGCGCCGCTTCATAATCGGCTAGCAAGAAATCTTCTAAAAAAGCTTTGCTGACTGCATTCGGCAGAGGACGATGTAAAAACCGGGCCATAAACAGCCGATTCATTAAGGGAATGCTGGCCAGCCAGCGAGGCCTAAATTTAACGACATAGCCGCCAAACTTGTGGAACTGGCTGAATGCCTTCTCGTCATACTTAAAAATGCCACTGCAGGTAAGAATTGCCCGCTCTACCCGCTCTGGATAAAGGTTCAGGAAAAACGTGGCGATTGAAGCTCCCGTAGAATGGGCGTTCAGATACACTTGCGGCAAGCCTAAGGCATCCAGTAACTCCTTGAGATCAATGGCATAAGTCTCAAGTTCATAGGTTAATTCTTCTGCGGTGGTGGGTTGCCCTTTGGGTAACAGCGAGCGACCAAACCCGCGCATATCGTAGAGTAAACAGTCAAAGGTATCTGAAAGTTCTTTAGCCGTACTTTCCCAGTAGCGGGCAGACCCACCCCAGCCATGCAGAAACACCATCACTGGTTTGATGGCTTGAGAGTGCTGGGTTGACGCTGGAGAATTGTCTATGTCAGGGGAGCTACCGCGAATCCATTCATAGTAGTGGTCTACACCCCGAACTGTCGTGTGAAGCATTTGCTTGATGCAGGGTTAACGGATCAACAAGAACACTAGGCAGACTCAGGCTTGGGCATTGAGGAAGGATGGAGCAAGAGCTCGGCGGTGGACCGTTTCTCCACCATTTCCTGGGTAATAGAACAGCGAGTCAAATCCTTGCGAGAGGGAAGTTCATACATCACATCCAGCATGATTTCTTCGACAATGGTTCGCAAGGCGCGCGCACCGGTTTTACGGCGGTAGGCTTCCCGAGCAATCGCCCGAATTGCTTCGGGTTGAAACTCTAACTGGACATTATCCATCTTTAAGAGCTTTTGGTACTGCTTAGCCAGTGCGTTACGGGGTTCTGTCAAGATTGCAGTCAAGACATCTTCATCTAAGGGGTCAATGACTGCAAGGACGGGAATACGGCCAATGAACTCGGGAATCATGCCAAACTTGACTAGATCTTCTGGCTGCAGGTGCTTTAGCATATCTGCAGTCCGCTTTTCCTTCGCTTGAGGTTCCCCAGACTGCACAAATCCCATCGCCTTCTTGCCAATCCGCTGCTCTACCGTCTTCTCTAAACCCACAAATGCCCCACCACAAATAAATAAAATGTTCTTTGTATCTACTTGGATACAGTCTTGGTAGGGATGCTTACGGCCACCTTGAGGAGGAACATTGGCGATCGTCCCCTCTAGCATCTTGAGCAACGCCTGCTGCACTCCCTCCCCAGAAACATCTCGGGTAATTGAAGGGTTTTCACTCTTGCGAGCAATCTTATCTATTTCATCTATGTAGACGATGCCTCGCTGCGCTTCTTCCACATTCAGCTCCGCGACCTGGAGGAGCCGGAGCAAGATATTCTCAACGTCTTCTCCCACATACCCCGCCTCAGTTAGCGTTGTCGCATCCGCAACAGCGAAGGGAACATCTAACAGCTGCGCCAGGGTTTGAGCTAAAAGGGTTTTCCCACAGCCAGTAGGACCAATAAGCAGTACATTAGATTTTTGCAGTTCAATGACATCATCGGCGTTTGCCTTGCCACTACTTTTGTCCTGAACCACGCTCAAGCGTTTGTAGTGATTGTAGACGGCTACCGAGAGGATCTTTTTTGCTTCGTCTTGACCGATAACATGCTCGTCTAGAAACTTTTTAATCTCTCGAGGCTTAGGAATCTGACTCAAGCTCAAATTATTAGTAAGAGCTCTTCGCTTTTCCGGTAACTGTTCACGTCGCTGATTCGATTGGGAGACAGCACCCACCTCAAACAGCTCCTCGTCCAGAAT
>JAUJON010000350.1 GCA_030447595.1 Thermosynechococcaceae cyanobacterium YX3bin19 | reverse complement strand
GCGTATTGTTGCCATAGCCTGCATCAATTAAAGTGATTCCTGGCTTCTAAACCCTTGCCAAACACTGCTCTATCAGTTGCAGCGCTAAGTCCGGTTTCTTGACAAAGTTTACGTCTTCCTTGCCGTGTTCTAGAGAACTAGCATGTTGATCCAAAGCAGCATCGAGAGGTAAACTCCGTACCCCGTCATATAAGTGTGTCGTTAGTAACACAATGCCATTATCAGTCTTGCCAATCTCACCAATATATTGCCGTCCAACCCCAGGCGTACTATCTCCACTCTTACGATGCCCAGAATCATCCACAATTAGGGTAAAGCCTTTGCGGGAGCTTTGTCTGACGGCAGGCACGCATTACCTCCAACCGCCGATTGTTCAGCTCTTGCTCATCCCAAGGCGCGAGGGTCAGGAAGTGCCGCAGGCTGTTATAAGCTCCATCCACCGTATTCATAGCGAGTTGGCTCAGGTTCTTGCGTTGGCTCTCCCCCAACAGTCCCCCTAGATAAATACGGAACTCCTGCCGCTGCTTCTGACGGGAAAACACATCATCGAAACGACGACACCAGTTCTCAAAACACTGCGGCATTGCTGCTGGTACATGGTCTTTCACTTACGTTGCTCCTGTCGAGCCTGACGTAAAACTCAATCACTGTCGACATTCTAAGTCAATTTCACCGCCGTTTGTTTCAAATTCCCATTAGTAGGCTTGAACCCAACGGTGAATTGTCGTGTGGTCTACCTCAACACCTCTATCCAGTATCATCTCTTCCAGGCCGCGGTAGCTCAGAGCGTAGCGGCAGTACCACCGCACATTCAGCAGGATAATTTCTGGCAGAGAATGATGCCATTTAAAAGGAGACTTGGAGTTCATGGAGCAGGTGTCGGCAGCGAAGCCCAGTAAGTACAATTGCTACTTCTACCAGACATTCACCATTTTTGGTAACACAACCCACAACCGAGCGGTCATATCAGGGCACGAGCTTCCCACTCTACCACCTCTCTAGTTTTTGCAGCACTACTATCCGCAGTTATCTTTCTCTCCTACTCTATCTACAACTGTAGTACCTTTATCAGAACCCGCACTAAATTAATTGTGCTATCAGCATCCAAACTCATTCTCACAAAACTCCATCGGGACGGCAAGCCAGTATTCGCCCTTTAAGCACCATTAGGTTGACCAAACTGTGTCAGGAAACGGAAAGCTTTGACGATATAACTAGCGCACTCTCTAGGAGAGGCGTTGTAGAACGAGCGCCAAGCGGCAGCTTTGTATTCATCGTAGCGGTCTACCCGTTCCGGGAAGCTTTCTAGCCATGCCAGCCGTACTGCATGACCAATTAGTACATCTAATACAATGTATTCTTCGATCTGAAGATTGGGGTTACGATTGGCGATCGCTGCTAGTTCCATTAACGTTTCAACGTTAAGTTGTCTGTATTCAGGAGCTTCAATTTTGTTTAGTAAATGCTCAACTTTTAGAGCAAAATTCTTTTCCCCTGGTGTCATTGATAACATCAAATCGCTACCCAAGCGATTGCGACGCTCTAGCTTATCGCCGATTACTACACCCTGGCAGTGTTTCAGTAATTGCCAAACACACTGGAAAAAGTCTTTAGGAACGCGATTCATGGAGCCATTCCATTGCCGCTGCTGCTGCCAACCTCCATCTGGCAAAAATTCTGCATCTTGTACTTCTGGTAGCACTAGCCAATCAATATCTCTCTCTTTTTGTTTGATGTGTAGAGATTCTTGCTGGCGCAATAGCTGATTCATTCCCTCATAGCCAATTAATACCTGACGTAGCAGTGTTTTTACTTCAAATGGCGACAGTTGCATCAAGTGTTCATAAGCTTCATCTTGAGTTGCACCCAACCTGCGTGCCAATTCGCTGGTAATCAAGAGAATTAAATAACCTACCCTCAGTGTTAATAAACCATTAAATAGCTCCTGTTCCGCTTGGATTAGCAACCCGCAATAAATCATGATCTCTTGAGTTAGGACGCGATCACGAATATCTTCCCCACAAAACTGGGCAATTTTTTCAATGATTTCGTTGTTAGACATCGGACGTGAGATCAGCGAAGCTTCACTATAAGATTTACCTACAGCAATCTGCTTGCCACGCACCAGCATTTTAGTCACCTGATCTGATAACCCAATATCGACCATTTGTCGCAACCCAGCTGCCCGCCGTACCACCGCCCAAATACCTAAATTCCCCGCCTTGGTGTAGATTTCATCCAGTAAATCTG
>JAUJON010000349.1 GCA_030447595.1 Thermosynechococcaceae cyanobacterium YX3bin19 | reverse complement strand
CAGCCTTTAACATACCCGCCCTCTTAGCGACGCTATTATCCTACACGGATGTTATGGCAGTGATATACTTGGCTCACCAAATACCTGTTAACCCTCTGATCCGCGCCAGCTAGTAAAATACCGACCACGCTACGAAAGGCGGGTCGGTATGACCGAAGAGAACAAAGACAACGGTGACGGTACGAAGAACGGCGAGAACCTTGACGGGGAAAACTCTGAGTTTAAAAACTTCCAACGTCTATTGAAACAGGTTCTTTCCGTTCCCAAAGAGGATGTAGACAAAAAGCGGCGCGAAGAGCAGCAAGAAAGGCAAGCGGGATAGACTGAGAGCTTTCGCGGCGCGGCGACTGTAGTTGGGCTAATCTATGCACATAGTTTATATAGACGATTCGCGAGATGAGAAACTTTGCGCCTTCTCCGCTTTAGCCATACCTGCCGATAACTGGCTTGGATCTTTTGCGCAACTGAAACAACATCGCGGTGGTCTAAAGGCAACCGATGGAATCTATGTTTCTAAAGAGCTACACGCCTGGAAGTTTATATCTGGTAGAGGAAGAATAGCCGATCAACATGTCTCAGTAGCTCGCCGGTGCGAAATCTTCAATGGGGTTTTGGCGCTTGCCACTGAGCTACCTGAAGCCAGATTATTCAACGCCGTTTTTCCCGCTAAACAGGAAGAAAGGGCTTTTGAGTGGCTCCTCAACAGAATCAACCGAACCATGCAAGTGTGGGACAGCCACGCTCTGCTGATTTGCGACGAAGGCAAGGACAAAGGGTACACAAGACTTGCACGCCGCATGAGTGTTCACAACCATATACCGAGCCAGCTTGGACGTTGGGAAGAAACGGGCAGCATAACTAAGAACATACCGACCGACAGGATTGTGGAAGACCCGATATTCAAGGACTCGAAACGATCCTACTTCGTCCAAATGGTTGTTTTTGCGCTTACGCACTACTTCGTCGCGAGAATCCTCTACCCTCTAAGAGTGCATTAGGACTTGACAAGTCGTTCGATATCCTTACGCCGATTAAATTTCGCGATGCGAACCGCCGCGACCCTGAAGGGATTATACGTCCTTATTAGACGAAAAGGACAAAAAAATGCAGGGCCTACACCAACGCCTCTGTAGACGGGTTCGGTCCTGCTACACTGTAGTATACGCCGTGAGGTTCTTAGATACAATAGGCGATTTGCAGGTAAAACGTCTATTCTGGCGACGGAATTCCGTTCTTGCCCGTCAATTCTGAGTACGTTACTCTCCGTCCATTGATGGCCGCAAGCGTCTTTGCGAACCTGTCCTTATCCTCGCCTTCCCGCTCGTTGAATCGGAACGCCTGTTCGTCCAGATACCGGAACAGGTGGAACGGCTCTACGGCGATGTAAGTACCTTTGAGGGACCGCTTCAAGAGGCTCCAAAAGTTCTCTAAGCCGTTGGTGTGAACGTGGCCGTCAACGTACTTCTCGGCGTGATCTACTACGTTATGGATGTACTCAGAGTCTAAGCCCCGGTAAGATCTAAGAGCGTCCGTGTGTATCTCCGACCCTGGCTCTACATTCTCCCGAACCTCTACCTGAAGGGTGCGGCTCTTGGTATCCGGCACAACCTTAGTCCTAACCTCACCGTGCCGCTCTAACAGGCCCATAACTGCCACCTTACCGGAAGAACCGCGCCCCGCGATCTTCTCTTCGCGCTTCTTCTTGTGCATGTTGCGAGCCTTACCGCCGATGAAGGTTTCGTCCGCTTCGACCTCGCCCGAAAGCTTCTCAAAAGACCCTTGCTGCATAGCGAGCCTGATCCTTTGGAGCATGAACCAAGCCGTTTTCTGAGTAACGCCTATGGAGCGGTGGATCTCGTAAGAGCTAACCCCGTTCTTCGCGTTAGCGAGCATCCACATGGCGGCCAGCCACTTGTCCAGCCCCACAGGACTATCCTCGAAGATAGTCCCGACCTTCACCGAAAACTGTTTCTTGCAACTCCGGCACTTCCAAACGCGGCGGGTTTTCAGGTAGTAGTGCTTCTTGTCTACAAGCCCACAAGCCGGACAAACGGGACCGTCTGGCCAGCGCGTTTCGGCTACGTGCCGAGTAGCAACGTCCAGATCGGAGAAGTAGCGGATGGCTTCTAAGAGGGTTTTGGGCTGTTCGCTCATAACGCTATTATACCACAATTTGGTGAGTGTAGTATATTACTGCCGATGTTATCGTCCAAAGAGCGGAGAAACTTTAATTTGCAGCCGTCAGCTTCCGGC
>JAUJON010000348.1 GCA_030447595.1 Thermosynechococcaceae cyanobacterium YX3bin19 | reverse complement strand
TAACCAACTGCCACCTTTTGCTTCTCGAATACTCAGGATTTTTGGGATCGTTGTGATTGTGTCTTCTTTGATTGATTACCTAGTATTACTGATACCGTTCAACATTTTAGACAGACAGTGGCAGATCAGTGTCACTAATCAATTGGTAGACCGAGGAATTGTCCCATTGGTCGGTTTTGCCTTTTTGTTCACCGGCTTTTGGATTGATCGAGTTTCCGGAGCCGTATTTGAGAAGCCGAAAGTTTGGCAGCTTGCTAGGCTTTTTGCTCTAGGTCTTTCCAGCTTATTGGGCCTGATCTTTTTTCTGCTTGTGCCCTTACATCTCAATAACACTCGGCTGGCTAGTAACCAAGCCCTCAGGCAGATTAATCAAGAGTCAACCCAAGCAGAAACCCAGATTGACAACCGGGTTGCCACTGAAATTGGCCGAGAGCGCAGCCGGATCGATAGGTTGCTTAGCGATCGCCAACGACTGGATACCGCGATCAAGAGTGGTCAAGTGCCAGAAGAACAAGCAACTTTATTACAGCGATTTCAGAGTGAGCCAGGTGCGATTAGCAGCTACTTGCAGCAGCAGTCTAAAGCCCTCAAACCCCAACTCCAGACTTCCATTCGCGCTCGTAAGCTACAACTGGAGCAGCAAACAAAAACGAATGCGATCAAGAACGCTGTGCTGATTGGTCTTAGCAGTTTACTGCTGGCGATCGCCTACATCTTCTTTGGTTGGACTGGTTTAAGAGAGACATTGCTTTAGTCCCAGTCATCCTCCGTATCGGGAACCCGGCAGTCATTCAACCAGCTCAACAGCTGAGATGTTACAGCGTTTTCACTTGCATAACGTACAAAATAGACAAGAACCTTGCTTGTACAGTTATATTCAGTGGCTTGTCATTGTTGTACCGTCATTCAAACCGCTGTAATTTAGGTAGTTGAGTAAAGGTGCCCAGTGACAAAGCCGGATGTTTTTAACCTGATCGGGTAAATACTGCTGTTAGGAAGTAGCGATGAGCTTGGTTAATCATGCCTGAAGATATTCCTGAAGCGCTGCGGCGGCCAACAAAAAAAACGCGTCAGACTGGTTTCCAACTCACTCTCTTAGGATGGGGGACCCTAGGGATCACACTTGTCGCTTTAGGGTTTGGATTAAGCTGGCGATCGCGCCCCCAGATTCAGCAGCCAAATCCTGTTCCCAAGCCAGTCACCGCTGCCAGCCCAAAAGTGCCTGAAAATCTTTTAGGGCACTTACCCTACACCGAAGCGCCTGCCAACAAACTGCAGCCGATTGCTAGGTATGAGAACATCCGGCTGCGGCTACCCGCAGCGCAACAGTTTCAAGCGATGGTTGCAGCCGCCCAAGCCGAGGGCATCAACTTGGTGCCGATCTCCGGTTTTCGTTCCATTGCCGACCAAAAGTACCTATTTTTCGACGTGAAAGCAGAGCGAGGCCAGGTCGCAACCCAGCGTGCTCAAACTAGTGCACCGCCGGGGCACAGTGAACACCACACTGGATATGCCGTGGACATTGGCGATGGCACTCAGCCAGAAACTCACTTGCATCCAAATTTTGATACAACCCCTGCTTTTAATTGGCTCCAGGCCAATGCGGCGCGGTTTAGTTTTGAGTTGTCTTTTTCTAAAAATAATCCTCAAGGCGTCAGCTATGAGCCTTGGCACTGGCGTTTTGTGGGTGATCAAGATAGTTTAGAAACATTCTACAAAGCTAAAAGTCTTAACAATAAGTAACTTAGGGCATGGCTCTACTTTCCTGTCATGGGTTGACAACGGAAAACTCCTACCAACAAGTGGTGTAAACAGAGGAGGTCTGCTCCGCTTTCATCTGCCAGCTTGGCCGCAGCCCAACGGCTCCCAACGATTGGTTCGAGCGGTAGCGTTTCAGCAGTTCAGGCCCTTGTATATCGGCTCTCCATACTTACTACTTTCTTTCGGACGACCTGTTCTAGCGTGTTGAGAGCCATGCGCCATAATCCTTACTTCATTTTTGTACACTAATTAAAACTAAGTTTTAGGCTGTCTAACAGCGTCAACTGTAGAGTGCGTTTGGTAGCATTCCGGCCTCAACAGCTACTAAGCCCGATTTAGTGCTCAAAACGGTGATTTACCGCCAGCTGGGCCGTTACAAGAAGCGTGAAAGGGGAGTCAGAGCACCACAGAACCAGCCCAAATTTTCAGCACTATTTAGACAGGCGCAAGACGAAGCTGACCAACGTGGTACGATCAACGGTTGGATCTTACATAG
>JAUJON010000347.1 GCA_030447595.1 Thermosynechococcaceae cyanobacterium YX3bin19 | reverse complement strand
AACGTGCTAGCCAGTTCCAAACAAATATACATCAAACGGGGAGGATTACCGAAAAAGGGAAATAAAAAGGTAAGCTGTAAATTAGAGTCGCTAAACACTACTTTACATGCTTACCCTGAAGATCAAAGAAGGTGACCTGTCAGTGCTAATGTACGAAAAATATCTTTATCCATGTTTGTTAGTACAAAAGCGTATGGAAGTAATCCACTTACGAGCCCTGACGAATTTGACTAATCAACAGATTGCTCAAGTAGCTGGAGTTCATCCCGACACGGTTACTGATTATGTGCGTTGCTATAACCAGCAGGGCTTAGCCGGGCTAAAAGTAGTCGGCTACCGAGGGCCTACCAGCAGCTTGGATGAGCATCAAGTGAGTTTGCAGGAATCGTTTCAACAACAACCGCCGGTTAGCAGTAATCAAGCCCTAGCTCGGATTAAAGAATTAACTGGTATCGAACGCAGCCCTACTCAGGTGCGCACTTGGATGAAAAAGATTGGCATGAAATACCGTAAAACTGGACAAGTACCCGCCAAAGCTGACCCTGCTCAGCAACAAAAGTGGTTAAGCGACTCTTTCACCCCTATTATGCAACAAGTCAAAGAAGGCAAAGCTCACTTACTGTTTATGGACTCGGCTCACTTGGTGATGGGCGTTTTTCTGTGTTGCTTATGGTCATTTTCCCGGTTGTTTATCCGGAGTGCTTCCGCTCGAAAGCGATTAAATGTGCTGGGGGCAGTAAATGCGGTTAGCAAGCAAATTACCTTTTTGACTAATACTACTTATATTACCGCACAGACCGTAGTGGAATTCCTGGGCCAACTCCGCCAACAATATCCACACTTACCCTTGTATATTGTCCTGGATAATGCTCGTTATCAACACTGTCAACTCGTTAAGCAGACAGCCGAAAACCTAGCCATTCATCTTTTATTCCTGCCTGCCTACTCGCCTAATCTTAATATTATCGAACGCCTGTGGAAGTGGCTCAAGAAAACGTGCCTGTATGCTCGGTTTTATGAAGACTTTCCTAGTTTCTCTACTGCTATTGAACAGACCTTAAGGCAAGCCAACACTAGCCATCAAAAAGAACTTGAATCTCTTTTAACCCTTAACTTCCAACTCTTTGACAAATCGGTAATTCATCCCGTTTGAAGTATAGATGGTTGCTTCACTATTACGAGTGAGCTTCTCGTAATCTTTGGATAATCTCCGATTAAAACTTAGCCAGGCATGTAGCCGATGCTTACGCTCGTAGCAGGTCCGTACGTTCGACCACCCAACGACGAGGTAAGAGGACAAATCCTTTCTGTTGATCGTTTCTCTTGACCACTCGCCATATCCAACCCGTTAGCTTGGCCACCCAATCATAGAGTTCATCCCCTTCATAGCCCCCATCTACCCATACTAATTCGATTCGACTACACAACTTTTTAAGCAGTTTGCTCTTGTAAATCTTCTCTAACAAGCTTTTGGCTCCTGCTTTTTCAGAGACACTAGCGGCTACTACTTTTACCGCTAAGAGTAAGCCTAATGTATCCACTAAAATAAACCGTTTTCTACCTTTGATTAGCTTTCCTCCATCAAATCCTCTTTCCTCTCCCCCTATTTGAGTGGTTTTTACGGATTGAGAATCGATGGAACCCGCACTAGGACGACTTTTTCGTCCTGCTTTCTGGCGTACTTTCTCCACTAACTGCCCATTGATCTTTTCCCAGATCCCTTTTTTACTCCAACTATTATAATAATGATACACACTCTTATAGTTAGGATAGTCATTGGGTAGCATACGCCACTGACAGCCTGTTTTTAGCACATATAAAATGGCATTGATTACGGCTCGTAGCTCTAATGGGTAACGACCCGCTTGGCCTGCTTTTTTCTTGGGCTTAGGAAGCAACTCCTGTAAGACTTCCCATTGGCTATCACTTAATTCCTGACTATACTTTTTTGCTGTTTTCTTTGTAGTTTTGTCTTGAGGCATCCTGATTGATCGTTTTTGTTTTCCACGCTACAAAATTGATCTTTTTTTGGATGCCTTTTTCCTTTCTATACCTATTTTCAGACAGCTTCTCACATCAAACAGGCTTGCCTAACTGGGCATTTGGCGGTCCTCCAGGCTGGAAAAGCGGAAAAAAACCAAATTATTATTTACCCCTGGGGCTAACTATCAATACTCAGGCGAAGGTTATGAATACCTGGGACGTATAGTAGAAAAAATCACCGGCAAACCACTCGAGCAGGTCATGCAGGAAGAAG
>JAUJON010000346.1 GCA_030447595.1 Thermosynechococcaceae cyanobacterium YX3bin19 | reverse complement strand
GAACCTGTGTGATTTTCTAGCTGAGCTATGTGAGAATCTCTTGCCAGGGGTCTATCTAGAACAACCCTGCCGACCAAACCGACTAAGGCTGTCGATGATAAAGGTACACTAGGCTCTCTAGGGACGATGGAGAAGCCTCCAAGAGCAAGTTCAATTTAGGATCGTGTTGGCAGCAAGCTAGGGTTTAGCATTGTCTTCGCCCTCGCGCTCTTTATCCTTTTCGTCCTTGTGCTCTTTATCCTCACGCTTACGAGGACGTTCCTGATCGGAATTGTCATCGTTTGATTTAGATTTTATAGGAGACTTTTGGGAGCTGCTTTTCGCTGGCTTAGCTTTTTCCCGCTGTTGCGTTGCTGGCTGGGGTTTTTCCCAGCTAGGTGAGAACGGCGGTGGTGCTGGTGTGGGCGTGGGGGATGTTGCTCTAGTTTCAGCTCCCGAGTCAGGCTCTGCCTCAGATTGGGAATTCGTCACTGAAGGCAAGTCCAAGGCCCCTGATGGCATGGGCGTTTCAGGTGGGCTTTCAGTAGGAGCTGCTTCTGGGGTAGAGGACACTTGCGGGACAGGACTGCTGACTGAGGCCTCGGAGTCGCTCGTCGGAGCTCCTTCTGGCTCTGGGCTTGCAGGAGTCGCAGCCGGAGCGGGTGACTGGGGGCGAGTAAAAGAGCCCAAGGACCCCAGCCCAACCCCCGTTCCTGCTAGGATTGCGATCGCCCCGAGGCCGAGCAGCCAGGGATTCAAGCCTGCAGGTTTTCGAGAGGGACTGGCTGCTGCTACCAGCGGTCTGCCCACTGCCAGTGTTGCTAACGAAGTGGGATTGCCCGCATCTGAACCCGCAGCGGGTAACAGTGCCAGCCAGGTTTCAATCTCGGCAGGCCGATGCTGAGGTTCTATTGCCATTCCCCGCATCACCGCTTCGTTGACTGCCTTGCTGAGCCGAGGCTGAAGCTGCCGAGGTTCTGGCATTGGTTGGCGATCCCGCAAAATTGAAGCAACCGGAGTTTGAGCTGTCAGGAGGGCATAGAGGGTGGCAGCGAGACCGTAAACGTCCGTAGCGGGGGTCCGCTTTTGCTGAGGCAGGTATTGCTCAACCGGGGCGTAGCCGGGAGAAATCAGATTGGTGTGGGTCTGGGTCACATCTGGCGTGAACTCGCGGGCAATTCCAAAGTCGATCAAGACCGCCTGCTGAGTTTTTTCATGTAGCACAATGTTTTGCGGCTTGACATCCCGGTGTAGTAGACCGTTTTGATGCACAACTTTTAGCGCCTCGCCAACCTGGCGAACGTAGTGAAGTGCGATCGCCTCAAGTAGCGGCTGCTTGGGAAATACAACTTCTGCTAGCGTTTGACCAGGGATGTAGTCCATCACCATGTAGGGCAGCCCGGCTTCGGTAAAGAAGTCACTGACCCGGACAATGTTGGGGTGAACGCATAGAGCCAACCGTCGCGCTTCCGCTTGAAATTTCTGCTGGAACTGCTCAAAGTCGGGATGCTGAGACCATGCTTCGTTCAGAGTTTTGAGCACAACTGTTTGACCCAGGTAATGGTGAGTCGCTTTGAAGGTGACGCCAAAGCCGCCTCGCCCCAATTCCTGTTCGAGGGTGTATTTGCCTTCTTGCAGTGACTTGCCAATCAAGGTACTCATCTACGGATTCTCACTAATGCCAGCCCTATCTGGGTCACCAACGCTGATCCTGTCTTCAAAAGCCTGCATCAGCGATCGCCTCCCAGCCCAATCCCTGCCGTACTACTACTGGCGTTGGATTCGACAGATCCAGGATTGTTGAGACCTGGTATCCAGGTTGAGAACCATCATCGACTATTAAATCTACCAGCTTATCGAAGTGATCAAACAGCTCAAATCGAGCCTCCTCGGTCCCGGCCTCCGCGGGTAAGAGCGCCTCGTTAGCGAGCAAGTTAGCTGAGGTAGAAATGATCGGGTTGCCCAACGCTTTCAGCAATGCTAGGGAAACGGTGTGATCCGGTACGCGAATCCCAGTAGTTTTGCGCTTGGGGTCCTGCACCAGCCGAGGAACCAACTTGGTCGCCGGCAGCAGGAAAGTGTAGGGTCCTGGGATCAGGTGCTTCATGATCCGGTAAGCCGAGTCGCTGACCCGTGCGTAGGTAGCGATGTTGGAGAGAGAATCACACAAGAACGTTAAAGGCTTGGCACTCGATGACTGTTTAACCCGTCTAACCCGTTCAATTGCTGACTTAGAGTTAAGATCACAACCGATCGCATAAACCGTATCTGTGGGATACAG
>JAUJON010000345.1 GCA_030447595.1 Thermosynechococcaceae cyanobacterium YX3bin19 | reverse complement strand
CTGGCGGATCGCCTACTCACTCGCGCTCGCAGCACTGCTCGCCGGAATACTGTACCTGACCTTCTATGCTGGAGGGGCCATTCAGGCCATGCTCAAGATCGTGAGCGTATATTACACCTCCTCGCCGGGCGCCGTGCTCATGACGCTCATTGAGACCCGATGGCGGCTGGAGGGCGTAGGTGGGGTGCTGTTCGTGAATCTGAACCGCATCCTAGGAGTAATATTCCTCACGGCCTACGCCGAATTGCTCTGGCGCATCCCGCGTCAACCCACCCTGGCGGTGCTGGTGATTCTCGGGCTGGTTAACTTCTTAAGCACCCGCTAGACAACCCGCATTGATTTAACAGAGAACAGGCAATTTACCCTGGCCCCGCAAACGCAGCAAGTTTTGCGAGCCTTGAAGCAGCCTGTAAAAGTTTTGGTGTTTGACAGCCAGCCACAACCGGCTACCCGAACTTTGTTGGAGCAATACCAACGACAGGGACAGTCATTATTTAGTTTTGAATTCATTGACCCCCAGGCCCAACCAGGCTTGGTCCAGAAGTACAAGGTTCAACCGCCAGGAGAAGTAATTGTCGAGTCTGGCAGGCGAGTTCAGCACCTGGAGACCACTCTTTCTGAGCCTAGCTTGACACCGGCCATCGAACAGGCAACCAGTACGCGTGAGTCTAAGGTCTACTTCCTACAAGGCCATGGAGAACGAGCCTTGGAAGCAGCCGCCGCTAACCAAGGCGGTCTGACTCAGGCCCTCGATGCCCTCAAAGGCAGAAATTTTACAACTGAACCGCTGAATCTCCGGCAGCGCCAGCAGGTCCCCCAGGATGCCTCAATAGTGATTATTGCAGCTCCACAACAGGCTTTGTTTGCAGCTGAAGTGCAGCGCCTACGGGACTATCTCAACCGCGGGGGCGGTCTGTTGCTAATGATTGAGCCACAAACTAAACCGGGGTTAGAGAGCTTGCTCAAAGACTGGGGGGTCCAACTTGATAATCGCTTGGTGGTAGATGCATCCGGCCAGGGGCAATTAGTGGGTCTGGGTCCGGCTGTACCATTGGTGAATCAGTACGGTGAACACCCGATTACTCAAGACTTTAATGAACAGGCTTCCTTCTACCCCTTGGCTCAACCTGTGCAAGCGCAGCCAGCACCGAATCGCCAAGCCACGGATTTACTGATTACAGGAGCGCAAAGCTGGGCTGAAAGTAATGCCGCAAGTGAATCTTTGGAATTTAATCCTGATCGCGATCGCAAAGGTCCCTTAACGCTAGGCGTTGCCCTCAGCCGCTCAGCCAAGCAGACCGCAGCGACTCAAAGGGTATCCCCTGAGTCCCGCTTGGTGGTGATTGGCGACGTTGACTTTGCCACGGATGGCTTATTTAATCAACAGCTCAACGGGGATGTCTTTCTTAATTCTGTCACCTGGCTGAGTAAGGCGGATGAGCGAACCCTATCAGTCCGGCCCAAAGAGCAGACAAACCGGAGAATCAACCTGACACCACAACGCAGCAGATTGGTCACTTTGATTGCAGTGGGGATTCTGCCTTTAGCGGCCTTCGGTACCGCAGCAACACTCTGGTGGCGACACCGATAGGTATTTCAGGCTTTAGCATCGGCATGATCAGCAGGACAAGCAACCGCATTAGCATGATGAAGTTAAGTACCTGGATTTTGATTGTCCTGGCCTTGGGCTTGGGTGGCACTGTTTATTACTTAGAACGCCGAAATACCTCTGCTCCAGGGGAAAGCGTTACTGCTCGGCCCGTTTTTACCTTTAAAGAAGATCAGGTACAGGATTTGACGGTTAAAACCCAACAGCAGACTCTAAGGTTTGTGCGAGCCAAGACAGGGCCAGCCCAGGGTGAGAAAGCTACCTCAATTTGGCGGATGCAGTCTCCGGTCCAAGCACCAGCGAATGATGCCTCGGAAGCCTACTGATTAAATTTGCTGGCTACTGCCAAGAGCGATCGCGCTCTCACCCCGCCAGCGACCCAGCGCCAAGAATTTGGGTTAGATCAACAGCAGGCACCCGTCTCTGTTAGGGGCGTCAACCACGAAAGCCGGGGACTGGGTGTGGGCGGGCGCGCCGTGTGCGTGCCACTCCGTGGGCGGCTCGGCGACGTTATCTCGGGGGGGTTGGCGGGGGGCGGGGGGGTGGGGGCGGCCCCCCCCCCCGCGGGGGGGGGGGGGGGGGGGGCGCGCGGCCGCCCCCCCACGGCTCGGCTCTATCTTGGGATCATTGGGCCGCTTCTGATCGTGACCGGGACC
>JAUJON010000344.1 GCA_030447595.1 Thermosynechococcaceae cyanobacterium YX3bin19 | reverse complement strand
ATTCACTATGTAGTTGACATGGCGGAAATTCCCACTTTCCAGGAACTGCAAGCGCTTGACGCTGATAGAGATGGAAAGCCCTCAAGTGCCGAACTCAGTGCTTACCTGGAGAGGGTGACCCCCCAGTACGCCAATGGTCTTGTACTCACCGTCGATGGAACCCGTATACCGCTTGAAACAGCGAACAAGCAGGTGACAACCCCACCCGGGGCCGGTGGTTTGCTAACCCTGCGAGTAGAAGGTGATTTTAGCGGCGCACTGTCCAACAGCAGCACCCATCGCCTGCGCTTCGAGAACCATAATCATGGCGATCGCCTGGGATGGCGCGAAATTGTTATTGCTCCTGATAGGGGCGTGGCTGTTTTTGACAGTTCTGCCTTTGGTAATGCCGTAACTCAAGAACTGCGCGCCTATCCCCAAGAGCGTCTGGCTGCACCTCTGGATGAGCGGGCAGCAGAATTGTCCTGGACGGTGGGGGCAGTTCCGGTAGATGCGGTGGCGCTCCGCACCCGCAACGGCCAACCGGTGGCGCAGTCCCAGGGCGATCGGCTTGCTGAATTGATTGCGGTGCCGCAGCTAACGCCTAGGGTGGCCCTCGTTGGTTTGCTACTTGCTGCCACGCTCGGTGCTGTACATGCGTTTTCACCCGGTCATGGAAAGACGGTGGTGGGTGCTTATCTGGTAGGCTCTCGGGGTACGCCGCTTCATGCTGCCTTCCTGGGGTTAACAGTAACGATCACCCATACAGCTGGTGTCTTAGCGCTGGGTCTTGTCACGCTGTTTGCCTCGCAGTATGTGCTGCCTGAGCACTTGTTCCCCATCCTGAGTTTTGTATCTGGCGCGATCGTAGCGGCGATCGGTTTCAGCCTGTTTATGGGCCGGCTGCGTGCAGTACGCGGCAAGACTAGAGCGAAGGGCCACATCCACGAGCACGGCCAGCCTCACACCCATCATCAGTATAAGAGCTATGACCAGGCACACGATTACTTCCATGACCCCACACACCCTGATCAGGAACACACACACGGGCATTCTCACAGGGGGCAGCCCCACACCCATCTACCACCGGGAGCTGATGGTACTCCTTTATCTTTGCGTAGTCTCCTAGCATTGGGTAGTTCCGGAGGATTGGTACCAGGCACCTCAGGGCGTGGTGTTCTTCTGAGCGCGATCGCGCTGCACCGCGGTGGCTATGGTCTGGTACGGGTCGGAGCTTTCAGTATTGGGTTGGCGGCAACGTTAACTGTAATTGGTTTGGTGTTCGTCTACGCCGGGGGGATGATCAAACGTTCAAGACTGGGGGCAGCTAACAATCCACTGTTCCGCCTGCTGCCGGTTGCTAGCGCCTTCATCATTATGTGTCTAGGTGCGTTGATCTGCTATAAGGCGATCGCTCCGGCAGGATTCAATTTTTTGGCGGTGGAACCCGCTGCTGCTCAAACGCTAGAAGCTCATACAGGAGTTGAGTCATCATTTGCAGAATTTGGGATGCTAGCGTTGCTTGGCTTAGGCCTGGTTTCTGGTTTCAAGCATGTAAGACTAAGCTACACAGCGATTCTGATGGCTGTTGGTTTGACGGTACTGATGGGGGTGGCACTTTCTGGGAGTGTTGCTTCCTGGTTGGGTTTCAGTGTGACGCTGATGATCATGGTGGGTACAACTGCACGGGCACTTACTGGAAGCTCCAGCACCAGAATCAGGCAGTTCAGCACTCGTAGCCGGAAAATGAGGGCTCGCTTACAAATGGTAGCGGGGGTTCTCAGAGTTGCCATTGGATGCTGGTATGTCTACCAAGCAGGGGTAGAGCTTGATGGTAATTTTTTTATGAACATTGCGAGGAAAATATGACTACAGCATTAAGTGCATTGGTCAAAGGTCTTCTCGCTGGGTTAATCGGGACGCTTGTTATGACCTTGTCTCAAATGGTTGAGATAAAACTAACGGGGCGTGAACCCAGCATCGTTCCCGGACAAGTCGGCAGCCAACTTCTTGGTCTTTCACCCAAAAATGGTCAAGAGATGACCAGCTTATCAACTACAGTTCACTGGGCGCATGGCATCGCTCTTGGAGCCGTGTTTGGGCTGCTCTCACTGACCGGGGTTGCCGGGGTTACAGCAATTGCCTTATTTTTTGGCCTGCTATGGGTTGGGGATGCCCTACTCTATAAAGCTTTGGGTATTGCTCCTTTTCCCTGGCAGTGGCAGGCAAACGAGTTGATCACTGACTTGTTTCATAAAGGTGTGTACGCGATCGCCACGGGTCTTA
>JAUJON010000343.1 GCA_030447595.1 Thermosynechococcaceae cyanobacterium YX3bin19 | reverse complement strand
ACGGCCGGGCTTTAGTTCCAGCAGTTCAAATACCTGCTCCAGTCTTTCTTTCTGTCCTTCGGTTTCTTGCAGGTGTTTTTCGAATGCCTGCTTCAATTGGGGATCGGAGGCAGTTTTAGCCATTTTAGGCAGGGCTTCCAGTAGTTGTTTCTCGGCACTGTACAGGTCTTTCAGTTCGTGCTCGAATAAATCATCCAGGTTTTTAAGCTTATCCATGATATAAGTTAATTGTTGTAAGTATGGAGGTTGCAACGTAAAAAGGGGCCGGGAGGTTGGGCGAGTAAGCTTTTAAAGAGGATACATTTGCAAATGCAGAACCGATTTTTAGGGTAATTGAAAAAGTGGAACGATCCTTGCAAACCGATCCATAAAGCCGGTACGCTGTACAATCAGGCTGTTTTTCAAACTCTTCAAACCCTTACCATTATGCGAATGCTAGGTCTTTTGTTTGTACTGTTATTTGCCGGATGTTTGCTTGTCAGTTGCGCCGGCCGCGCCCATCGGGTGGGTGTTGTATCGGTCCGTAAAAATGATAAGCACCTGATTGTCTCCCTGCCTCGACTCAGACAGTAACCCGCCTTACTTGCTGCTCTGGCAGCGTCTTTTCTCCTGTTGTGCCCCGCGCAGGCATGACAGTAAACCCGTATACCACTTGTTTTAGTCCGCCATCTATTAGCTGTATTTGCATGCAGTCCGGCGATAGCCTTTGCCTGAAATTAAAATATAGTGAACGGCAGTCCTGGGTTTTGGCTGATGCTTGCCTTGCCCGGTTACCTATTGTTCAGCAGGTATGCAGGGCAAGGCTTTTCTTAGCTAGGATTATGGGTAAGGCTTGTTTAGCCAATTAGCAAGCTGATTCTCGCCAGCGACTGAGAAAAAGCCTTATCCTATAAAATTCTTTATATAAGCTAAAAATGGCAGCCTTAATCCATCAGCTATTTCTACTGCACAGTCTCCATAGTCTGGATGGAACAAGGGTAAGAAGTACTCTTGAGTGCCCACTGAAGGGTATAGCTAAAGCTACGACAGCAGGAAAACAAGGTATTATGCAACAAGCCATGTTCAAAACAGGTATGTACCTCTGTGGCATACTCAGGATGATACCGGCACTGCAGGTTGGCAGTGAGAGATGATAATTTGGTATTATTTTCGACTACCCGTTTCTGGTCGGCCAGTGAGAGGGAATGAAAGTCAACCGGTATCCCATCACAGATGAGATGGCGAGAGAGTAATAGATTCATAAAAATGCAGATTAGCTATACCATTAATTATACTGGTGAAAATGACATTGCTGTCGGGGTTCTGGATGGAAATCAATGGAACTGTCATGAAGGATGTAAGTGATAATAGGGGTAAAACAATTGCAACAGACCTGAATCGTTGACTGAATTTTGTCATTCTTCAGGGTCAGTGTAACACTGATGGAATCACAGGGATGATACAGGCATTTAACAGTAGCCAGGCGGCTTAGAATTACCGAAAGATGAAAAAAAACGCGGGACTTTTCCTGGGTACTTAATTGTCTGAAAGGTAATGCTTTCCCATTGCAGTTAACTTTTTTTTCAATGCGCAGCAGCATAGCTTTTTCATTTAGTTAACAAATACAGGATCAGCTTACCAATCAGATTCTGGATAAAAAATAAAGTCCGATTGGTAACACGTTAAATACGTACCAAAATATTGGTATTGGTTTACAACGTACCAATAAATGAAAGGTTATGGTATTTCTAATAAAAAACATAGGTTTAATAAGCGAATTAATAAAATAATGAGACATTTTCTGGTTATTCCGGTAGAAAACCTGGGGTATAAACTTTTAAGGGCTTAAACCTGGAGTTCCCTACCGGAATAACCAGAAAAGGGATAGTGTTGAGTGAAGTATACTACTGGCTATCCTGGCAACCGGGTAAACCCATACTTATTTAGGCCAGTTTGCCAGGGGGGCGATTTTCCTGGAAGCAGCTTTCGATTCGGCTCCTTCCGGGATGAGTAGTACCGTAATTTCACCTTTTGAATTTTGGGGCATCTTTACCTCAAATCCTACCAGCATAGTGCCTGGGTTGGGAGCATCGTAGGCATGGGGAGGGTCGGTTGGCCAGGTTTTCATCACTACCTGAGCCGGGTGTTGTACTTTCAACCGGAGTTTCTTACCATCCTTAGTTAATTCAACCTGGTTTGCACTCGTTATTTTGACGTCTGCTGCCGTTAACATAGTCCAGCGAATGGTGCATTCGGCTGAAGTTTCCACCTCGTCCCTGACCACTACATATTGCCC
>JAUJON010000342.1 GCA_030447595.1 Thermosynechococcaceae cyanobacterium YX3bin19 | reverse complement strand
GATCCTGATGGAAGACGTCATAGCGTATAAGGACTCAATTGATCGAAAACGCGAGGCCATCCTTGATGAACTAGTCGAAGAGGCCCAAAGGGAGGGAATGGGTTACCGAACGGCATGAGTTACTATACGGCACTCCTGGACGCGAACGTCCTTTACCCCGCGCCGATGCGCGATCTTTTCCTTCAGCTTTCAGTTACCGATCTCTTCCGTGCCAAATGGAGCACTGACATTCACAGGGAATGGATAGAGGCTCTCTTACGGAAGGAGCCGCATCGGGACCGCCGAGCACTGGAGAGAACACGTGATCGGATGAATGAAGCAACCAGGGACTGTCTTGTCACAGGGTACGAAAAGCTTATTCCTTCTCTCTCTCTTCCTGATCCGGACGACAGGCATGTGCTTGGCGCCGCTATCATTGGCCGGTGTGACGTTGTTGTGACAGTAAATCTTGAGGACTTTCCCGCCGAAGCCCTCGTATCCTACGGCATTGAGGCGCAACACCCTGATGACTTTCTCTCTAATCACTTAAGCCTCTCTCCAGGAGTGTTTGTCTCTGCTGTCCAGAAGGTACGACGACGACTCAAAAATCCTCCCTACACGGTAAAGGAGTACATCGAAAACCTCACCTTAGTAGGGCTTACGGCAACAGCTTCGAATCTCCAGAAGTTTTCTGATCTCATTTAACGAGGAAAGGGATTACAATCTCAATGAGAGAACATTCACATGCGGCGGTCGCAAAAAGAGAACCTTCCTCACACTCACCCCGTCCCTTCCTCAAGTGGGCAGGGGGAAAGAGCCAGCTACTCCCTGAGCTCCTCCCAAGGCTTCCAAAGCATTACAAGAGGTACTTTGAGCCGTTTCTCGGCGGTGGGGCTTTGTTCTTTGCGCTCTCTGCGAAAGGGGCGGTTCTCGCTGATGTGAACGAGGAGCTCGTTAACGTCTACTTAGTCATTCAAGAGAGAGTTGAAGAGCTTATTGTAAGCCTCTCTCAGCACTCTCATAATGAGGAGTATTTCTATCAGGTCCGTGAAGCGGATCGCAGTCTAGAGTATGCATCATGGAGCCCGGTAGAACGGGCAAGTCGGTTCATTTTCCTTAACCGTACCTGTTATAATGGCCTCTATAGGGTGAATTCTAAAGGGCTCTTTAATGTCCCTTTCGGTGATTATGCGAACCCCACAATTTGTGATGCTGAAAACCTTCGAGCGTGTAGTGAGACGCTTCAAGGTGCAAAAATTCGTGCTTCCTCGTTTCTCTCTATCGAAGAGGTAGCGGAGCCAGGAGACTTTGTCTACTTCGACCCTCCCTACGCACCGTTAACGGCGACGTCAAACTTTACGAGCTACGCAAAGCATGGCTTTGGAGCAGAAGACCAAGAGGCACTTCGGAATCTCTGTGACCGTCTTGATAAAAAGGGCGTTTTCTGGATGGTTTCAAACTCTACGGCACCTCTTATCCTTGGCCTCTACGGTCGATACCAAATTGAGAGGGTACAAGCGTCACGCGCGATTAATTCAAAAGCCTCGAAGCGGGGAAAAATAGAAGAGGTGATCGTAAGAAACTATAGTTAATGGCAGAGGAAAAAGAGACGCTTCAGGGCGGCATTGCAAACAGACAGGGCCAGGTTCTTGAGGCGTCAATCATATCGTTTTTCACCCAGCACGGGTTCTCCGAGTGCTCATTTCGGAAGTGGATGGCGGCACCAAGCCACTACGGGGAGGAGCTTCTTCTTCGCCATGCCCCCTACACATCCATTTATGGCCACGAAGCGAAAAGTGAGTTTTTACTTCAGTCAAAGCGGCTCTCTCTGTCCGTTCGAATTGAGTGCAAGTGGCAGCAGTCAAGCGGCTCAGTTGATGAAAAATTCCCGTACCTTTACTTGAACTGCATCTTTGCGATGCCCGAGGACCTTGTGGTCATCGTCCTTGACGGCGGCGGAGCGAAACCAGCAGCCGTGGCATGGCTCAAGAATGCTGCCACAACCAGGCACCTTATTCCCGAGGATAAGCCTGAGAAGAAGGTTCTTGTCTTCACGCTCGGGGAGTTCATAGCATGGGGTAACCGCGTCGTACGGTGAACTTGCTTCCCAAAATATCGGCTTGAACAACGGTTTTGTTGCAAATGGGGCCGAGGTGAGACAGGGGCCCTTGCAAAAAAAAACAGAAAGGACAGGGGTTTTAAACTAAATTGTGAAATAACAACAGCGCAAGTGTGGGTTATACAACAACAAAAAATAGGTGGGTTAGAAAAAACAAAGTAGTGTGATTGACAGCTACAATG
>JAUJON010000341.1 GCA_030447595.1 Thermosynechococcaceae cyanobacterium YX3bin19 | reverse complement strand
TGAATCAGAACCTTAAGAAGCTGGTCTTAAGCGCCACGGTTGAAACAATTAGAAATGCTTTGGGGGTGCTCAAACAAAGCCTAGAGTCACGGAAGCCTTTGAAAAACCCTGCTGGGTTGCTGGCAGAGGCTATCAAGCAGCAGTGGAAGCCTAGTCAGACTCAAGATGCCTGCGCCCCTCAGAAAGCCGTAGAAGGCTTTACTGAATGGTTCAACTTAGCTTATGAGCTGAGGTTAGTAAGTGCTAGTGAGATGAGAGAGGGTGTGCAGTACGTCTACACCCCTGATGGACGACAAGAATGTTGGGAGACACTGACTGCTACTTACCCACTGGCAAAGCTGAGGTTACAAGTAGAACAGAAACGCCAGGAATTGCAGGATCTAACTCGGCCAAAGGTAAAAGCTGCAGCATTATCCCTACAGCTAGTAAGGAAGCCTCCTAGTCCGCAGCAACACTCCTATATTGTCGCTGAGCATGGTGGACAGACCAGCATCTGTTCGCAGAAACTGATAGAGCGTTCTTCAACTCCCACCCCCTCATTAATAGTCCTGGCAGAGTTTAGGGAATGGGTCAACCTGGCTTTAGAAGCCGGAATCATCTCAGACAGCAACATTATTGAGAATGAAATGTTGGTTTACTCTGGTGGGGCTTGGCATGAGTGGACGGAGCTTTCAGCAACCTTTACAACCAGGTATCTCCGTCGGCAGCTCAAGGAGGGACCGGTAATTAGGCGAGAATAATATCTCGATCGCTAGAGTCTCAGCCGGTATGACTACCACCAGCAAACCCCCAGACTTTCCAACGCCAGCGCACCCAACTGAATATCGGGCGGTGGGGGTGATTCAGGGCCGCTACCTACCTTCAGAGGAGAAACCAGAGGTGGGAGTTCTGCAAACCTTAGACGGAGAAACCTTTGCAGCAGAGATGCGGCCTCGTATGTGGCAGACCTGTAAAGACCAGTTAGATCTGGAGCAATCTCACTACTGGAAGGTTTATCCCAGGACTAAGGATCTCAAGTTGCACTGCAACATCAGTGGCGTGAGGAAGGAAGCTGGCCCGATACCTGTCAAAGCTGACTGTTTCTCCATTCGAGGCCAGGTGACACGTTACAACGAGAAACAAGGATTTATTCGAGTTTCTATTCGCCCTAATCGTAAGTGGTCAAAGGTGAAGCCCTACGCTCTCAGGCTAGAAGGCTTTCTACCTGATGCTACCGTTGGCTGGTTCTATAACTTTGAGGTGGAACGCAGTGGGCAGCAGCTAGTCTTAATCGATGCGAAAAAAATAGCTGAAATCCCTAAAGAACCTGAAAAGCCAAAGGAAGAAAAGAAGCCCGAGGATGAAGCTGCACAGAGCCGGGAGGAGAAAAAGCCAGAGAGCAAAGACACGCAGAACTTACTGGAGGACAATCCCCAGTGATTGCTTAAGCTGGACTGGACCTACTTCAGCGCAGAAGTATGGTAATCGCTCAGAGATGAGCTGGTATGTACCCAATTTCATACAGAGGCGAGAGGTTTGAAGCTACCAGGTTATGAAAAAGCTATTATCCCGGAGGAAAAAGTAATGAAATACCTTCTTAATCTTGAACACGAAGATGGCAAGGCAAAAGCCAAATTCTTTCTAGAAATGGGCTTTGACATTGACTCTCTGACTGCCGCATTGCTCCAACACGCAGCCAGTCATGAAGCTGTTAAAACTGAAGAAACAGACTTTGGTATTAAGTACCGCGTGGAAGGTGAACTACCTACTCCCACTGGTCGAACTCCTATGGTTCTTTCAGCCTGGATGGTTAGAGTTGATGAAGACTTCCCACGACTGGTCAGTGCCTACCCTCAGAAAAGTAAGCGATCATGATCCAAGAGTACGAAACCATTGAACTCAAAACTGATCTTCCAAAGTATGGGTTACATGAAGGAGATAAGGGTACGGTTGTCATGGTTCATGGTCAAGGAGAAGGTTACGAGGTTGAGTTTTTCGATCAAGAGGGAGACACCCTTGTAATTGTAACCTGCCTAGATTCACAGATTCGTAGGAGAAGCTCTGATGCTCAGACAAGAGAAATTATGACCAGAACTCTTGAAGCTAAACTAAAAAGCAGAAGATTGGTACCAACGAGACCAAGCAATCATCGCCGAAGGCTTTACAGGCCCAGGGCAAACCAACACCCTGATTAAAAAGATTTGAAAATTTGGCCGCTTCTTCATTGAAGACGCAAAACAGAGAGGTAGCCCTGCTGCAGTATATGGTAGACACGCTCAAAAACTGCTCCGGCTACCAGTAGTACCACC
>JAUJON010000024.1 GCA_030447595.1 Thermosynechococcaceae cyanobacterium YX3bin19 | reverse complement strand
ATTGCCTGTATTTCCCTGTTGTTAGGAAAAAGTAGTACCTTGTAGCAAGTTACTGAGATCAATAGCTATTAGCTAGAGAAAAAGCGCTTGGGAGTCTTGCCATGTTTCGACCCCAAGCGCTTTTTCATTAATTCCACTCCCCACTAAATGAACTATACAGTGCCCCAACTGTGGCAAGGATGGTTGTAGTGACACTTTTCTAACTGTCACTTAGGGAAAAGCCCATTGATACCCCGCAACTGCGGGTTGTTGATCTACCTGATCAGTTTTTAAAGGAACTTGCTTGATTCCCACTGATACGTGGGTAAAAATAAAGGAACGTTAAGTCTCGTAACAAATCTTGGGAACCGTATCGAAGCTGCAGAAGCAGAACCCTGTTGAACAGGACTATGACTATGATTTAGCAATTGTCGGCGGCGGTATTGTTGGGACAACTCTTGCTTGCGCCCTTAAAGGCTCAGGACTTACCGTAGCCCTCATTGAAGCTCAGTCCCAGTCGGAGGCTGCTGCTAAGGGTCAAGCCTATAACCTTTCTTTGCTGTCCAGCCAAATTTACCAAGGAATTGATGTCTGGTCCAGGGTTGCATCACAAATGACTCCCTACCGGAAGATCCGGCTTTCAGATAGTGATTTCCCAAAGGTGATTGAATTTCTGCCACAGGATCTGCCTGCAACCAGTGCTTCAGTGCTGGGGTATGTTGCAGAGCATGGGGTGTTACTCAAGGCACTTCAGGAGTTTTTGCGGGATTGTACCAATGTCAAGTGGTTATGTCCAGCTAGAGTAGCGCAAGCGGTATACCAACCCAAGGGTGTTGAATTAACTCTCACCGCTAGTGATGATTTACTAGAGATTCCGGCTGCCATCCGAGTGCGTCTGGTAGTTGCTGCCGATGGGGTTCACTCTCAGATCCGACAAAGCGCAGGGATTGGAACTCACGGCTGGCAGTACTGGCAGTCTTGTATTGTGGCAACGATCGCCCCAGAAAAATCTCACCAAAACATTGCCTACGAACGCTTCTGGCCGAGTGGTCCCTTTGCAATTCTGCCCCTGGCGCAGAACCGCTGTCGGATTGTCTGGACGGCACCCCATGCTGAAGCGCAAGCCCTAGCTGCGCTAGATGATACTCAATTTCTCCAAGAGCTGAATCGTCGCTATGGCAATCAAATGGGTCAGCTGTCCCTCGTTGGCAGCCGTTACGTTTTCCCGGTCAAACTGATGCAGGCGAGCCGCTACATTCTACCGGGTCTAGCTTTGGTAGGAGACGCAGCCCACTGCTGCCATCCGGTTGGTGGTCAGGGGCTTAACCTGGGAATTCAGGATGCAGCAGCCTTGGCTGAGGTACTCAAGACCGCCCATCAACAGGGAGAAGACATTGCTAGCTTAAAAGTTCTCAGACGCTACGAACGGTGGCGACGTCTGGAAAATCTCGTAATTCTCAGTTTTACGGATTTTCTAGACAGAATGTTCTCAAACACCTGGCTACCGCTAGTGGTTCTGCGTCGCTTGGGCTTGCGATCATTGCAAATCCAACTGATGAAGACGGCTGCTTTAAAGTTGATGACAGGTTTCAGTAGTCGTTGCCCTGCGATCGCTCTAGATCAAGCCCGATTTGTTGCCGGTCGTTCTCACTAACTCGGCTTTAAAACTGGCCTGGTTGTTCCAGCAGCGCTGTTCTACCTGGCTTGAGCTAAACTCCTTGGTATTAAGTCCACTTTTCTATTGGGTAATGTTGGACTTGCTCTGCTCCTGGCTCAGGCGTTTATACCGGAAAGCTCGCCATGGTAAAAATCCTTCACCTATCGGATGTCCACTTGGGAAGTGGGTTTGCCCACGGACGATTAAATCCAGCTACGGGACTGAATACCCGGTTTGAAGATTTTGTCGCTTCACTCAGTCGCTGCATTGACCGGGCTATTACAGAACCTGTAGATCTGGTGTTATTTGGCGGCGATGCCTTCCCCGATGCCACCCCCCCACCGCTGGTGCAGGAAGCGTTTGCCAACCAGTTTCACCGCTTAGTCGCTGCTGAGATTCCGACCGTTTTGCTCGTCGGTAACCACGACCAGCATTCTCAGGGCCAGGGCGGTGCTAGTTTATGCATCTATCGCACTCTGGGTGTACCTGGATTTATCGTGGGCGATCGCCTGGAAACTCATCGCATTCAAACGAACAATGGCCCGGTACAAGTGATCACTCTGCCCTGGCTGACGCGTTCTGCCCTCCTCACGCGTCCGGAAACGGAGGGATTACCCCTGGCAGAGGTAAACCAGTTGTTGATCAACCGCCTGGCAGTGGCTCTAGAAGGTGAAGTCCGGCAGCTAGACCCGGAAGTCCCAACTGTATTATTGGCCCACTTGATGACAGATACTGCCCGCTATGGGGCTGAGCGATTTTTAGCAGTGGGTAAGGGATTCACTGTGCCTATGTCCCTTCTAGCTCGCTCCTGTTTTGATTATGTAGCCCTCGGGCATGTGCATAAGCATCAAATTCTCTGTAACGACCCTCCAGTTGTCTATCCAGGCAGCATCGAGCGGGTTGATTTTGGTGAAGAAGCAGAAGCAAAAGGCTACGTACTAGTGGATGTAGGAGGCGGAACGAAAATGGAGTTCTGTTCGCTGCCGGTACGGCCCTTTCAGACCCTGAAGGTTGATCTGGTTCAGGCAGACGATCCCCAAGCTGTTTTGCTCAAAGTCATTCAACCAAAAGTGATCCAAGATGCGATCGTTCGGCTAATTTACACACTGCGAGCGGATCAGCTCGATCAGATTGATACCGCTGCCCTCAATCAGGCCCTCAGTTCAGCACATAGCTACACCATCCATCCAGAACTAGTGAGTCAACTAGCCCGACCTCGCCTACCTGAATTAGGAGTTGGCACCGGCATTAATCCCCTAGAAGCTCTGGAGACCTATCTCAACAACCGGGAGGATCTGAAGAATATTGCAGCCGCAATGCGGTCAGCAGCCCAAAACTTATTGGCTGCTGATCGTGAAGCATGGCCGGATTTCACAGAAGAGACGGAAGCTAGCTCATCAGTTCAGGTGCTGGTAGAGGATAGCGATCAACTGCGCTTGCTTTAGCAGTACAGTGGGCTGCCAGGGCTCTCCAGCCTCTAGAAGGAGAAGACGGTTCGCAGCAGGCCCTGATAGATGGTGTCACTGTCGCTGTTATTGTTGGCATCAGTGATAACCAAAAACGCTGGCGTCACCGAGATATTCTCGCTCACAGTAAACCGGTAGAACGCTTCATAGTTGGTCTGCGTTGCATCCCCAACCCTGCCCTCAATAAAAGGCTGACCTACAGCAAAAGCCAGCAACGACCCTTCCTTGAACAGGTCCCTGATGCCGATACCTGCCATGAACGTCTGTGGGCTCAAGTCTACATCTGCTCGTTCCGCAAAGCCTCCCAAGTCGCCATTGCCGTAGCGACCAAAGATACCAAAGCGCTCTGCCAAGGTCAGCTCAGCATTGACCCCATAGTTGGAGTACTTGACATTGGCAATCGTTGCCACTACTTGCAAGCGAGTTTTTGACTGGGGTCGGTGGTACTTCAGCAGCACTTGCCACAGGAGAAACTATTGCAGATGCTCCGAGAACTGCTGCGCCAACGAGCAGTGCACTCCGCAACACTTGAGACATATCCTTTCACTCCTCACGACTGATATGATTGCAGGGCCTGCTTGCCCTTGTTGACTAGGATCGGTGATACTCTAGCCCAAGAACTTTTAAGAACTAGATTTTTCTACCAAAATCAGGACTAAAGTCTTAGAACGTTACTGCGTCACTTTTTGACTGTTAGTCTGAATTGAGTCAACTAGCTGAGATACCTGCTCAGGAGGCACTGTTGGGGCAGACGGAGCCGTTGCGGAGGGCCAAGCTTTCTTCAACTGGGTCATGTCAGACTCAATTGCTTGGTGAGCTTCAGGATACTTCTGGCTCACCGAGTTTTCAATACTCTCATAAAGAGTGTTGGCATAGGTGACAAAACCACGAGAGTCTTGGTATTCAATTACCTCGGCAATTTTGCCATCAGTAATAGCAGCGGTGTACTCACTCCCGGCAGTATCTAGCAAGCCATTGACAACCTTGAGTGTAAATTCAGGGGATTGGCGCTGCTCGGCTGGTACGGCCTGCATTGCTTGATCAATTGCCGCCATTGCCGCTTGCATTTCGGTCTCTACTTGCGGGTCTTGGGGCTTGGACTGCACTAAGTCGTGCAAGCCGTTCAAGGTTGACTTAAAGTCTGCAACGTTGCGTTCCTGGAGCTCCGGTTCAATATCCGAGTAGATTTCTTCGATGGGATGACCAATGTGAGGCTCGGCCTGATCGGGCTTACCTTGAGCGAGCAGCTCTTTGGCAACCAACAGGTGTCCCTTCATTAAACCTAAATTGGTCATGTAGTCAATATCCTCTGCTTGACCTGTAGAAGCTGTATTCGCCTGAGGAGTTGCAGTAGCAGGGGTAGATGCTGGGGAGGAAGTATTAGTTGCAGTTGGCGCATTGTTGCAAGAAGCCAAAGCAAGCAAGCTGACTACAGAAAGGGCAAAAGAAAAGGAACGAAAAGAAGGCACGACGTTTACTCCACAAAATTTCAAATTATTGCTCAGACTTACTTTCCTGCTGGCCCTCAAGTGTCAATGATCTCAAGGGAATACCGGAAAATTTTTCACTTTGGCTGATTCATAGATAGGCGGTAGGAAATGTGACGACAAACAGGAGCACAATCCAACCAAAACCAAGCATGGAGAGGAATGCCAAAAACGTTTCCCAAAACGTCAGGGTGCGTGTTTGAGGCAGGATTCTTCGAGTCCCTCTGAGTAAGGGGAAAGCTAAGTGTCCCGCATAAACGGCTACCACTGTTGCCAACAAAGCAGCAAAGCTGTGAGCAGCACCCATCCACCGCTGCCAAGGGCTGGGGTGCAACAAGGGAGTCAGGTACCATACCTTGGGACCCGAACCCGCCAAAGGACTTTACCAAGCCAGAGCTCCTTGACAGTTAATAATTATTTTCAGCAAGGGTTAGTCTATGGTGTTACTGAATTGTTGTCAATAATTCTCAATTAGTTGTTTATGTAAACTAAAAAATCTGCCAATTGAACTGACTTATCGGTGCCAATAGGCATTACTAAGAACTAGCAACAACTTCGAATTGGCCCATGCATCCACGCTCAGCGATCGCATCTTGGTGTGGGTGAAACATGTACTTACCTGGATAGCGGTAGGAGAACTCCAGAATGTGTCGCTCAGCCGTCCCCATTGTGATCACGTCCGTTCTTTCGCTGGGAGTCAAGGTCATGCCAGTACGGTAGACATCGAAGAAATTGGCATGTAGATGGAACGTCACTGCCGGATCTAGTTCAATCATGTTGAGAACATAGAGCCGGATACGCTGGTCCTGCCCAATCGGAATCGGGTAGTTCATGTAGTAGTCCGGCAGGCCGTTAAAGGCGTAGAGTTCATTCTGGTCGTCGTCATTGACGTCATAACCTGCCATAATCATCACCTGTTCATCGGCAGGCGGGCGGCCACCGGGCGGATCGACAATGAACATACCGTACATTCCCTTACCGATGTGACGCGTGACCGGGGCAATATGGCAGTGATAAAGGTGGAGGCCGTAGGGTTCGGCATCAAACTCATAAACCTCAGTCGTTCCGTGGCGCACTGGGCGGACTCCATCTGCATCCGCAGGATGGACCCCGTGAAAATGCAGGCTGTGAGAGTGGCCAGCCTGGTTAGAGAAAACCACCCGGACGCGATCGCCCGCGTTAGCCCGAAGCGTGGGTCCAGGGACACGACCATTCAGATGCCAACTGATAAAGGAGACAGCGCGGTTTAGCTGTAGCGTTGAAGTCTCCGCTTTGATGTGAAACTCCCGGATTGTCCGTCCGTTCTCTCGTTTGAGGCTGCCATAGTCAAAGTCTCGCAGCAGCAGCATCGGGTTCATCCCCACCGCTGCCAAAGAACGACTCGGAATTGGCGGTATGTTAACTACAGCTCTAGGTTTGCTAAACCTTTCCCAGGCAACCGCAGCCCCGATGACACCCAGGCTGGCTATGCCAAACTTGAAGAACTTGCGCCGGGTCCAAGGCCCCGCTTGCTTAAGCAAATAATCGTTTGGCATCTCTAGCGAACTGAGTAACTTGAGTAATCCTCACCGCAGCATAAAAACATCAGTTACTTGTTGTCAATGATTTTCAATAATCTCTGAGATTATCTGTAATTCCCCGGCTATTTCTCAGCAAGGCAAAAAATGTCGGGCGATGAATCAAAAGTCAAGTATCCTAGGTATTTTTACAGCTTGTCTCAATCCACCTTTCTTAATAGAAGGGGCTTAGCTTAGAATAAAGGCGGATTCTGTAAAATTTTGTAACCTTAACCTGGCATCTAAGTCAGTTTATTCATGACCTCAGTGACCTCCCTTTTCGCCCCTGTAGAAGCAGATTTAAGCTTACTAACAGAGAACCTCAAGAAACTTGTAGGCGCTCGTCATCCGATCCTTTATGCGGCGGCGGAGCACCTGTTTGGGGTCCAGGGCAAGCGCATTAGACCTGCGATTGTTTTACTGCTCTCACGGGCGACACTGCCGGGCCAAGACATTACACCGCGTCACCGTCGCCTGGCCGAGATTAGCGAGATGATTCACACAGCGGGCCTCGTGCATGACGATGTAATTGATGAGTCAGAAGTCAGGCGCGGAGTGCCCACAGTTCATACTCGCTTTGGCAGCAAGATAGCCGTCTTGGCAGGAGACTTCCTGTTTGCTCAAGTCTCTTGGTACTTAGCCAATTTAGACAGCTTAGAAGTGGTTAAACTCCTTTCCCAGGTAATTATGGATTTTGCCGAAGGGGAGATTCAGCAAGGGCTAAGCAAATTTGACAGTAGCCTATCCCTGGAGGCTTATTTAGAAAAAAGCTATTACAAAACGGCATCCTTGATTGCCAACAGCGCTAAGGCGGTAGGGGTGCTCAGTGGTGTTTCCACTCAGTTGGCTGAAGATCTCTACCACTATGGCCGCCATGTCGGTTTGGCTTTCCAGATTAGGGACGATATCCTTGACTTCATCGGCTCCCCAGAAGCGCTGGGTAAACCTGCTGGTTCAGACCTCAAAGATGGTAACCTGACAGCACCTGTCTTGTTTGCCATTGAGGAAAATCCTTACCTGGAAGTTTTAATTGAGCGGCAATTCTCGAAACCGGAAGATCTAGAAGCTGCGATCGCGCTAGTCAAGGCAACTCATGGCATCGAGCGGGCTAGGGCTTTGGCAGCAGAACATGCCCATACGGCTGTCCAGTGCTTGGTTGACTTGCCAGAATCAGATTCCCGGCAAGCCCTAGTTAACTTGACTGAGTACGTCCTCAAGCGGATACACTAGCTGCTCTAACTGCGTTCCCGGAAAAACTAGATCTTGAGCTTGAGAATCTAGTAGGCTTGTGAAGCATTAGCGTCCAGCAATCTACATTGGTCTTCCAGAAGGAATTTTGGCTTGCAGCATCTATGACATTGGATGAAAAAGATTCTGGTTTTGTGCCAGCTTGGTTAAGAGTATGGCGCTCCCAGCGAGACAATATTTTGACCGTGGCGATCGCGCTGCTCTTGGCGCTACTGATCCGGGGATTCTTAGCAGAATCTCGCTACATTCCCTCAGATTCGATGGCCCCCACCTTCTACCCTGGTGATCGTCTCGTCGTCGAGAAAGTTTCCTACCGATTTCGCACCCCAATGCCGGGAGAAGTGGTGATCTTCCAGCCGCCTGAACTTTTGCAAATGATCGGCTATCGAGCTGACCAGGTTTTTATTAAGCGGATCATTGGCACCCCCGGGCATGTGGTTCAGGTGCATCAGGGTAGGGTTTATTTAGACAACCAGCCTCTCGCCGAGAACTATCTGGCTGAGCCCCCCAAATACGAATTAGGTCCGATAAAAGTTCCTGAGCACAGCTTTCTGGTTCTCGGAGACAACCGTAATAACAGCAATGATTCCCATGTTTGGGGATTCCTGCCAGAAGGCAATATCATTGGGCGAGCAAGCTTTCGCTTCTGGCCGCCGGGTGCAGTTGGCCCGGTGGAGAATCCTGTGCCACCAACTGGACTCAGTTGATGTGGCACAATGAAAGACACTGTCAGTCTCTAAGAATTTAACCCTAAGGTGGCCTTGTGACTACTGCCCGAATTGCTCCTCGTCGTGCTGTTTTTCCCTTTACTGCCATTGTTGGTCAAGAGGAGATGAAGTTGGCGTTGCTATTGTATGTGATTGACGTCAAGTTTGGTGGCGTGATGATCATGGGCGTTCGCGGCACCGGTAAATCCACCACCATCCGGGCCTTAGCCGATCTGCTGCCGGAAATTGCCGTTGTGGCAGAGGATGCCTTTAACAGCGATCCAGAGGATCCCGAGCTGATGAGCAACGCTGTAAAAGCGGCTCTAGAAGCTGGGGAAACGTTGCCTGTGGCCAAAAAGCAGGTACCAATGATTGATCTACCGCTGGGTGCTACTGAAGACCGTGTTTGCGGCACCATTGATATTGAAAAAGCTTTATCAGAGGGTGTTAAAGCCTTTGAGCCGGGTCTTTTAGCAAAGGCAAACCGGGGCATTCTTTATGTAGATGAAGTCAATCTACTGGATGACCATTTAGTAGACGTGCTCCTCGATTCCGCTGCCTCTGGTTGGAATACGGTAGAGCGGGAAGGGATTTCTATTCGCCATCCGGCCCGGTTTGTGCTGGTTGGCTCTGGCAACCCGGAAGAAGGAGAGCTACGCCCCCAATTGCTGGACCGATTTGGCATGCATGCCGAGATTCGTACCGTCAAAGAGCCGGCCTTAAGAGTTGAAATTGTTGAGCAGCGATCTCAGTTCGACCAAGACCCCCAGGCTTTTCTTCAGCAGCATCAACCTCAGCAAGCTCAACTACAGCAAAAGTTAGTCAGCGCCCAAGAGGGGCTGGCATCAGTGAAGATTGATCATGGGCTGCGGGTCCAAATCTCTCAAGTCTGCTCCGAGCTGGATGTGGATGGTTTACGGGGTGATATTGTCACTAACCGGGCTGCTAGGGCACTAACTGCCTTTGAAGGCCGTAGCGAAGTGACAGTCAGCGACATTCGCCGGGTGATTACCCTTTGCTTGCGCCACCGTCTACGTAAAGACCCACTAGAGTCAATTGATTCTGGCTACAAGGTAGAAAAAGTCTTTAACCAGGTCTTTGGTTTAGAAAATGAGGATCATTCAATGGCAGTGCTACAAAACGGAGCAGGCCAACCGACTACGAGCCGAGCCCGTTGAGCCACCGAATCGTTATTTCTATGACTCCAGTTGCGACTCGGATTTATTGCTGAGGGCAGGTTTTCGCTCGTCTTTCCTGACATTCTCCTGATCTTCATTGAGGTCTTCCTGGTCTTTCTTGAAGTTCTCCTTCTTCGTGAAGTCCTTGGTGAAGACACTGATCCGGCCATCCCCCTCTATATAGGCCCGATCTACTTCGTTCAAACTATGCACCCCCTGCTGGCGCAACTGGCTCATTAACTCGCGTTTATTGATTAACCCCGTTTCCATATTCTGGTTAAATACTTCCCCATCTTTGACCAAGAGCAGGGGGGATGGATTGAGAAAGCGCTGCAGGCGGGGAACCTTGTAGCTCACCCAGTTAAAGAGGTAGCTCCAGCCAATGATGGTGATCACGAGAACTAAGCCACCGGTAATTGATGAATCGTCGGTTGCCATTGCATCTTGAGCCGCAGTAGCCACAAGTACAACCACAAGTAGATCGGCAATTCCTACTCCTCCGACCTGCCGACTGGGCATGAAGCGCAGGATAGCTACAACTGCAAAATAAACCAGCGACCCGCGCAAGCCTAGTTCCAAAATAGAAGTATGAGGCAAGAAGACTTCTTGCCAGTCAACCTGGAAGAAGACTTGTTGCCAGTTGATCTGCAGTAGAGGGTTCATAGTGGAAGCGAGAAACTGTTGGAGCTCAATGCTTCTTAACAGTAACACCAGCTCTACAGGGTTGATGCAGCGGCCTTAGTCGCCTGTGACGTGAACTACGACCTCGCGTATAGACCCATGCTGGCGGTGCTCCCAGATATAGATGCCCTGCCAGGTCCCCAGCAGGAGTTTACTGCGACTGATAGGAATAAATTCTGACGTATGGGTGAGAGCCGTGCGGATGTGAGCTGGCATATCGTCAAGACCTTCGGTGCTATGGCGATAGTGCTGTCCCTCAGGAACGATACGAGAAAAAAAGGTTTCTAAATCCTTCAACACATCTGGATCAGCATTCTCCTGAATCAACAGGCTGGCAGACGTATGACGCAAAAAGAGATGACAAACACCCGTGCCAATACCTGACTCGGCAACTGCAGCTTGGACTTTAGCAGTAATCTTGCACAGGGACTTACCAGTTGTCTGGATTTTAAGCAAATGCTGGTGGTGAGCCATAATCCGTCTTGAGTTCGACTTAACAATCGCATTCAAGCTGAAGTGTGATGATTTCGCTCCAGTGAATTTACAGGATCAGTTCTTGAAGTTTAACGCTACTCCGGTGGGTTTTTGTACTCATTATGTTGTTCGGGCAAACCCGCCAATTTATCCACTAGGTGTTAAGTATCAGCAGGCACAAGAAGCGTCAGCCCACCAGGAACACAGTCAATTTCATCCGGGATGCGGCCAATGTGTTCACCATCTAGGACAACTTCTTGCGGTGGATTTGTGGTGATTTTGAAGCTTTTAGCTCTCAGGAAGCCGATATCAGGCTGATCCGTCACCGCATCATTATCAGCAGACTGTAATAAGCTAAAGGCATCCGCGATCGCGCCCATGGTGTTAGTCGGTGCCACGATAGTGACATCTAACAACCCATCATCGACGATCAATTCTGCCGGTCCTTGAGCCAGGACTGAAGTTGGAGGGGCAGCATTGGCAATGGTGACGGCTGCTGCCCGGCAGGTAACGATTTTGTCCTCAGTTTCAATCCGGGTTTTAAAGAACTCAAGATTGCGTAATTCTTGGATGCCCGCTAAAACGTAGGCCAACATACCAAAGCGGTTTTCGCCTCCCGATCAGCCCGCTCCACGGTTCCCGCCTCAAAGCCAATTCCGGCTAGTAAAACCATGGGCTTGCCGTTACAGTAAGCCGCATCGACAACCCGGGTGCCCCCCCAAAATCGTCTCACAGGCTGCCTCAATATCAATTTGGAGATCTAGAGCTGTAGCAAAGGCGTTTGCGGTTCCCCGTGAAATTACTCCTAAGGGAATGCCAGTGCCGATGGTGGCTCCAGCAGCAGCAGAGAGTGTTCCATCTCCCCCTGAGGCGATGATCATCTTGGCCCCGCGCTCTACGGCTGCTTGAGCTAGCTGAGCCGCATCCATATCTGGAGTCGTGGTGCGAATATCTAGGTTGAATTCCGGCTCTAATAACCGTTTGATGGTTGCCAGATCCTGCTGCGGATCCGATTGACCCGCTACCGGATTAAAAATCAAACAGGCAGAACGGGTAGCCTTGCGGCTCGCAAAAACCCCAGTGCTAGGGGTTGCTGGTTGAGGCTGCCGATCAGGGTGTTGAGGGGTTAGCTTCTGGACGATTGCAGCTTCAACCGGCTCAGCGGCAATTGGCTGGCTGGGCGCTGAGCCACGGGTGATATTACGGTCTCGTGCTCTGAGCTGATCTTGATATCGCTTCAAGAACGGATGGTCCCGTTCATTCAATTCGTAGAGAGAGCCTTGCTGGTAGCTGTCAGGGTCCTCTAGGGACCCGCGATCGCTGTACTCTGGCAAACTTTCTGCTTGCACTCTGTCAAGGCCGAGTATGTGAACGCGCTGAGCCTTGTAGTCAATGCGAGCCTGGCCCACAGGCAGCAAAACTTTTTTATTGAAAATCCACAGGCCAAAATCTACTACTAGATACCGGAAGTAATCCGCCCCATCCAACAAAATATCCTTAACCGAGCCAATTTTTCTCGTCCGTTTCCGCAATATAAACCCCGAACCCGATAATTTCATAATCACCTAGGACCTCTGAATAATTTGGATCACGGTCCTTTAGTTTTTTGAGAGCCATGGGGTTGATTTCTACACGCTACTGTTAACACTTCTCAAGATACTCTCTGCCCCCAGGCGATCCACCATGAGCCAGAGAGCATATCAGTTTCTCAATGAGGCCAAATTAAACCAAGTAGCCAAGGTCAGCCAAAACTGCAGTATCTAGGGGGCAATGGAGGAGCGCGAACCCGGTGGGCTGCTCGAGTCCATCAAAGTGTTTTGTCCGTCGACCATCAAGTGGCTCAAATCAATCGATAAAGGTACAGGCCCTCCATTGGCTGCTGTGGCGCGGGGACCCAGTAAAAGAACTCTCGTTAGTCAAAGCTCGGAAGGCAGAAGAAGTCCCAATTCCCAGTACGTGCCCTAGCTCATGTAAGGCCGAGCTGAAAAAGTCATAGCTTCCGTCGGGAATATCATCAGAGGTATTGAGGGTAGGATCAAAGAACCAATCAGATGTATTACTAAACGTGACAGAACCCGTCCAAGGCTCAAAGTTAGAGCCATTGTAACGATCCACTAAACTACTGTTTGTGAGTAATCCTGACGGTCCTCCTTCCCCCAGAACTCCAGTTCCTGATCTTGAGCACCGACGAACACCACCAGGTCATCAATTTCATTATTGGTGATGAATCTTTCTTCTGCTCCCGTTTGAGGGTTTTCACAAAGAGTTCGCTGCCTGCAGGAATATTAGTAAACTCATCTTTAATGATATTTTCCCAAGAGCTGGCTGCTGCCTCTACTACAGCTCTGCGATTAGGGTCATTCAAAAAACCATCGGTGTCAAATCTGTAGTCAACCTGGATATCAAAGCTGTTAATACTTCCGCTCGGTGTGTAGCTAGAGCTTAGAAGAGAGCCAATACTAGCTACAGGATTAAACAAAAGCCGCGAGGTCAAATTAGCGGGGTACGAAACCTCATTGTTGAAGTTTATTACTGTCTGCTCATCAGCGGCATCAATGACCTGCAAGTAAGGAGCATCAGTAGAGTTCAAACTAGTATTTATTGGCTGATCTGGTATTAAATCCTTTAGCAGATAGTCACCCGTAAAAGCACCTACTGAGTCTCCTCCATGCTTGAGAGTTAATTTCCCGGCGATATTGTCATCCAAGGTGGCAAGCTGCTCACCGAAGTATTGAGCTATCTGTAGTGGAAGATTGTCGTAAACAGAGCCGTCAACTTTTACCACTGATTTACTGCTCAATCGACACTGATTAGCCTAACACTTGGATTCTTTTTCACCTTCAATAGTTCTGGTTTAAAAACCTGATGATTCAAAAAGTAGCTTCACGTTCGACCCGTAGCAGGTAAGATGGGTTCTAAGGCGGTGATCACCGACCTAACTACGAGTCCACTTCCGCCGAATTATTGCCACATGCCAGTAGTTTAGATCACACAATTATCAATGAGGCGAAGGGGGTAGAATGATTAGCTGGCTACCCAACCGTCCCTATCGCTTTAGTTCCGGTTTACTCCATGTCTATCCTTGAAAAGCTTTACGAAGGTAAAGCAAAGGTTCTTTACCGAACTGAAAATCCAGAGATATTGCTAGCTCACTACAAAGACGATGCTACGGCCTTTAATGCCCAAAAACGCGGGACGATCACCCGTAAAGGCGAGATGAACTGCGCGATCGCCGCGCATCTGTTCCAGCAGCTCGCAGCCGCTGGAATTCCCACCCATTTTATCGATCACGAGGGAGCCCAGATGTGGGTGCGGGCCCTAAAAATTTTACCGCTGGAAGTGGTCGTCAGGAACATTGCTGCCGGGAGTTTATGTCAACAAACTGGACTGACGCTAGGAACCCCTCTAAAGCAACCCTTGGTTGAGTTCTACTACAAAAATGATGCATTGGGTGACCCTCTGTTAACCGATGATCGCCTGTTGTTGTTGCAACTGGCAACGCCGGCACAGGTTGAGCAGCTAAAAAGTATGGCTCGGCGAATTAACAATGTTTTGCAACCATTTTTCCAGCAGTGTGGCATTATTCTGGTTGATTTTAAGCTGGAGTTTGGTCTAGATCACAGCCAGGCCCTGGTGCTAGGTGACGAAATTAGCCCCGATACCTGTCGCCTCTGGAACCAATCTGACACAGATCCAAAGCGTCGGGTTATGGATAAAGATCGGTTTCGCAACGATCTTGGCAGTGTAGAGACTGCTTACCAGCAAGTTTTAGAGCGAGTTTTAGCTCATCCTATTCAGTCTATTCAGTAACCTATTGCCCGATGGAGTGTTTGCTTCAGAAGCAATGATCGATTCAGTGAACTCTGTTTATTTGTGGTGTTTGAAGTGCCTAATACAGACCCAATCCGCTTACCTCTGACAGTGGCCGTTGCGATCGCGGCGACCTTAACGCTCTCTGCTGTAGCGAGGGGACAGCTTGCTCCAGTGCCAACCAGTACCCAACCCGGTAGCCGCAGTCAGCCAGAACCGGCTGCGCCAGCGAAACAACCTCAGCCCTATCCTGACGTAGCAGCCCCTGCAGCCAGTGCTGCTCAACTGGCACAAACGCCAGCTTCCGCTCAAACCCAACCCATCCTCCAGTCGCCTCAGCCTACCCCACCTGTAGACTCTCAGGGAGCTCCCCCTGCACCCCGCGTTCCAGGCTCCGATGAGCCAACGATCCAGTTTCCGGTGGATGGGCCTGCCCAACCCACTGAGCCTGCACCTCAGGTCGAGCCACCTACGCCAGATAACCAGACCGCACCCGTTCCTCCGCCAGCCCCAGGTGCGGAGCAAACTGAGCCCCTTCCACAGCCGGTACCACCTGCAGAGGTTCCTCCCCTTCCTCAAGGAGAAACCCCCTCACAACCGCCCGATGCTCCAGAGCCTCAGGTACTTGTTTCAGAGGTTGTAGTTGAGGGGGTGGGAGCAGGACTGCAAAACGAAGTGTACCAGGCAATTCAAACGCAGCCAGGTCGTACCACAACCCGGTCTCAGCTGCAAGAAGACATTAATGCTGTCTTTGCCACCGGATACTTTGCCGATGTCAGAGCCGAACCCTCAGACACCCCGTTGGGGGTGCGAGTCACCTTTGTCGTTCAGCCCAATCCAGTGTTACAGGCGGTTCAAGTCCAGGGTAACCAGGTGCTTACTCAAGCAGCCGTGAATCAGATTTTTCGGCCCCAGTACGGCCAAACCCTTAACTTTCGTCGCTTGCAGGCTGGCATCAGGCAGCTTAACCAGTTCTACCAGAGCCGCGGTTACGTTCTGGGCCAAGTGGTCGGGGCTCCGCAAGTGAGCCCGAATGGCACCGTGACTTTACAGGTTGCTGAAGGTCAGGTTGAAGATGTCCGGGTGCGCTACCTCAACGAAGAAGGTCAACCGATTGAAGGCAAAACCCGCCCGTTTATTATTACCCGTGAGTTTACGACTCTCAAGCCCGGAAATGTTTTGAATCGGAATCAAGTTCAGGCAGATTTACGCCGGGTATTCGAGCTAGGCATTTTTGAGGATGTGCAGCTGGCCCTAGAGCCAGGCCAAGACCCCCGCAGGGTAGTGGCAGTGGTCAATGTCCAGGAGCGCAAGTCCGGTTCTGTCGGGTTTGGTGCCGGGTTTAGCTCCAGCAGTGGTATCTTTGGTTCGCTGAACTACTCCCAGCAAAATCTCGGTGGCAACAACCAGAAACTGAATGCGATCGTCCAGGGCGGGCCGCGACTGCTCGACTTTGATATTAACTTTACCGATCCCTGGATTGCCGGTGACCCCTTCCGCACCTCCTATACCGCCAACATCTTCCGGCGGCGCACTCGGCCCTTTGTCTTTGATGGCGGTGATGTGGAGGTCAATTTACCCCCTGACTTTGATGATAACGACGACAACAACGATGGCATTCCGGATGATGGCATTTTTGACGATGAGGGGGACAGCCCGCGCATCGTTCGCCTAGGGTCAGGGGTTAGCTTTACCCGCCCCTTATCAGGAGGATGGACAGTTTCTGTAGGCCCTCAGTACCAGCGAGTTTCAGCTCGGGATGCAGATGGCGATATCAGTCCATTTGCCTGCATTCCTACCGGAGGAAATGAAGACACTTGTGACGTGCCGCTAGAGCGGCTACCCCGAAACCGGGCAGAACCCCTTACCTTCAGTGGCTCCAGAGACCTCGAAGATGGTGTTCCTCTCACTGAAGCATCGGGGGTAGATGACCTGTTTCTCCTCCAGGCTTCGGTAGCACGGGACCGCCGGGATAATGTATTAACGCCGACGAAAGGTTCATTGTTGCGGTTTGGCACGGAGCAGTCGGTTCCCTTTGGTTCTGGCAGTATCTTACTCAATCGGTTGCGGGGTAGCTACAGCTACTACATTCCGGTGCGATTCACGCGGTTTAATGATGGACCTCAGGCCTTAGCATTTAATATCCAGGCCGGAACCGTGTTTGGAGACTTACCCCCCTACGAAGCCTTCGTACTGGGGGGTAGCAATACGGTGCGGGGCTATGAGGAAGGAGAAGTGGGTGCTGGCCGCAGGTACATTCAAGCTACTGCCGAGTACCGCTTCCCTGTTTTCTCAGCAGTAGGAGGGGTTCTATTTGCCGATTTCGCCACTGATTTGGGCAGTGGCGATACTGTCCCTGGCGATCCGGCTGGGGTGCGGGGTAAGCCTGGCAATGGCTTCGGCTACGGCATTGGTGTGCGAGTGCGATCGCCACTAGGGGCTATCCGGCTGGACTATGGATTTAACGATGAGGGCGGCAACCAGCTCCACTTTGGTATTGGAGAGCGCTTCTAGTGACAGACCCAACTGTAGAGGCTGCATCCTCAAGCCTGCGATCGCCAAGCGTCAACCTAGGCTCGTCCCAGCAGCATACCCTGAGCATAGCCTTTGAGCGCTCAGGTGTAGGTCTGCATACGGGTCTGGCCACGATTGTCCGGGTGCTGCCTGCTGACCCAGGGCAGGGACGCTACTTTGTCCGGGTTGACCTGGCAGCCGCGCCCATTATTCCAGCCCGGGTAGAATCAGTGAGCCAGACCCTGCTCTCCACCGAACTAAGGCAGGGAGAGGCCCAGGTCCGCACAGTGGAGCATTTACTGGCCGCTTTAGCAGGCCTGGGAGTGGACAATGCCCGGATCGAGCTCGATGGTCCGGAGGTGCCGCTACTGGATGGCTCTGCTCAACCCTGGGTTGAGGCCATCAGCCAGGTGGGGATAGTGGCGCAACCGGCTGAGCGAACAATCCGGCAGGTCAGTCAGCCCCTGTGGGTCCAACAGGAGGATGCCTTTGTTGCTGCCTTACCTGCCGCAGAAACTCGCTTTAGCTATGGGGTTGACTACGACCTACCGGCCATTGGCCAGCAGTGGTACAGTTGTCAACCGGCTGAATTTGCCGCAGAGATTGCCCCTGCCCGCACCTTTGGCTTTGCCGACCAGATTGAGCAGCTCCGCAACCGTGGCTCAATTAAAGGTGGTAGTCTAAGGAATGCCCTAGTCTGTAGTCCGAAAGGGTGGCTAAATCCGCCTTTAAGATTTGCCAATGAGCCGGTACGTCATAAACTTCTAGACTTGATCGGAGATCTGAGCTTACTCGGAACCTTACCCCAGGCTCATATTTTGGCCTACAAAGCTAGCCATACCCTCCACACGCAACTGGCTCAGCAGATTGCCCAGTCTTGCTAGAGTCCTGTTGCATCGCTACGATCTATACCCGCTTGCAATTGTAAAAACTTACGCCATGCCTATCCTGACCCACGCTGCTCCCACGCCCTCTGTAGAAACCAGTTCCACCATTCTCACGGTTGAGGAGATTCAAAAGCTACTTCCCCACCGCTACCCCTTTTTACTGGTTGACCGGATTGTTGAGTACGTCGCGGGAGAACGCGCCGTGGGCATCAAAAATGTCACGTTTAATGAGCCCCAGTTTCAAGGTCATTTCCCTGGGCGAGCAATTATGCCTGGAGTCCTGATTGTCGAGGCAATGGCTCAAGTTGGCGGTGTGGTCTTGATGCAGCGCCCGGAAGTGCAGGGAAAATTATCCCTGTTTGCCGGCATGGACAAAGTCCGCTTTCGCCGCCCAGTTGTTCCGGGTGATCAGCTCGTCATGACCGTGGAACTGCTTTGTGTCAAACAGCGTCGGTTTGGCAAGATGCAAGCCCGCGCTGAGGTGAATGGACAGTTGGCCTCTGAAGGTGAGCTAATGTTTTCCTTAGTAGACTAGTGGCCGAGTCCTCTCTCAAGTTGGGGATGGTGCCTGGAGGCGCACCCTTGACAACCCTGATTCATCCCACGGCGATTATCCATCCTGAAGCTCAGCTGCACCCGACTGTGCAAGTTGGGGCCTATACAGTGATTGGAGCCCAGGTTAAAGTCGGCCCTGACACGAGAATTGGGCCTCACGTCATCTTAGACGGCTGTACGGAAATTGGTGAGCGCAATCAAATTTTTCCGGGAGCCGCGATCGGTCTAGAACCTCAGGACCTTAAATATGATGGTTCACCCAGCTTGGTGAAAATTGGTAACAACAACCGCATTCGCGAGTATGTGACCATTAATCGAGCCACCGGTGCTGGTGAGGCGACCCTGATTGGGGATGACAATCTGCTGATGGCATACGTGCATGTAGCCCATAACTGTTGCATTGAAAACGGGGTAATTATTAGTAACGCCGTAAATTTAGCAGGGCATGTCCATATTGAGTCTCAGGCCAGAATTGGTGGCGTTTTAGGCATTCACCAATTTGTCTATATTGGCCGACTGGCAATGGTGGGTGGCATGAGCCGTGTCGACCGGGATGTACCGCCCTATATGCTGGTTGAGGGGAATCCTGCCTCGGTAAGGACCTTGAATCAGGTAGGTCTGAAGCGTGCGGGTCTCAGCGAAGTGGAACAGGGACAGGTACTGCGATCGCTCAAAAAAGCCTTTAAGCTGCTCTATCGTTCGGGATTAACACTCAACCAAGCCTTGGAACAGCTTGATCTGCTTTCCGATTGCGAACCCCTGCAACACCTGCGCCAGTTTCTCCAGTTGTCGCAGGCGGAGGGACGTCGGGGACCAATTCCCGGTCAACGACCCCAGTGAAACGGAAACGCCTGTTTATAAGCACCGGCGAAGTCTCTGGTGATCTACAGGGAGCCTTGCTTATCAACGCCTTGAAGCAGCGAGCGGAGGCTGCCGCTCTGGAGCTGGACATCTTGGCCTGCGGGGGCGATCGCATGGCCCAGGCAGGGGCAAAACTGCTGGGCCATACGACGAGTATTGGTTCGATTGGCAACCTTGAATCCCTGCGTTATGTGGGGCCGACCCTGAGAGTTCAACAGGTTGCCAAGCGGGTTCTTCGGCAATCCCCACCGGACTTGGTCGTGCTCATCGACTATGGAGGTGGTAACATTCCGCTGGGTATTTTTATCCGGCAACGGCTGCGGGTGCCAGTGGTTTACTACATTGCCCCCCAGGAATGGGTCTGGTCCACCCAGAGGACCACGACCCGAATCCTGACCGTGACCGATCAGCTCCTGGCAATTTTTCCAGCAGAAGCCCACTATTACCAAACCCAAGCCCAGACCCTTGGCATTCCCCTGCGAGTGACCTGGGTCGGACACCCTCTGGTAGATTACCCGCAGTCCGCCCCGAGTCGCGAACAGGCTCGCAGCCAGCTGTCTATTCCACCAGACCAGTTGGCGATCGCCTTGATACCCGCTTCCCGCCAGCAGGAGCTACAATACCTGCTGCCCGTAATCTTCCAGGCAGCCCAACGTCTGCAAGCCCAACTACCCCAGGTGCATTTCTGGGTGCCGCTAGCCTTAGAACAGTACCGACAACCCCTAGCACAGGCCATTCAGCACTACGGGTTACGCGCCACCTTGGTTTCTCAGCCAAGGATGGTACTAGCAGCTGCGGACCTAGCGATCGCTAAGTCAGGCACCGTCAATCTCGAAACCGCTCTGCTGAATGTACCGCAAGTCGTGGTTTACCGGGTCGGGTTAGCCCCCTGACAGCCTGGATTGCCCGCCACCTGTTAAACTTTTCTATTCCCTTCATGTCTCCAGCTAACCTCGTAACCATGAGCGCCGTCGTTCCGGAGTTTCTCCAAGAGCAGGCGACACCGGACACAATCGCCCAAGCGGCCTTAGAACTGCTTTTGAACTCAGCTCGTCGTCAGCAAGTTCTGGATGGCTATCAACAAATGCGCCTTGCCTTGGGAGAACCTGGAGCCGTAGATCGTGCCGCCGAGGAAATCCTGCAACTTCTAAGGGATACCAGCACCGCTTAAATGGTTTCATGCTGCAGTCGACAGCTGCAATTCAGCAGTAAACGAGTGCCGGATTCTTCGCTCATTGCCACCCTTATCAGACCCGGACAAACAATATTCGGTAGACGGGCTGACCTCGTTCCAAGGTCGAAAGTTCACGTTCCGACGCCACCGGCATCGGGTTCTCAGGTAACCAATCCTTTGACGTGGGTTGAAAGGCTGGATGTTCGGCAACGCGATCGCGCATCTCGACAGCAACGGCTTCCACATCCGACTGCAAGAACAGATATCCCCCGGTCTTCAGGAAAGCAGCAAGATCTGCAACCAACTGCGGCTGCACAACCCGGCGTTTTTGGTGCCGCCGCTTGAACCAGGGGTCAGGAAACTGAATGCTCGCTCCCCGCAAAGATCTAGGACTTAGGAGGGAGTGCAATGAGTTATTCGCATTGCCAAAGATATAGTGCAGATTCGTCAGTCCGAGTTCATCTCGCCAGTGATTCGTTTGGCCCACTAAGGGTTCGCGAATTTCTACCCCCAAAAAATTCCAGTTTGGTTGTAGCTGGGCCATCTTTAACAGGAACCGTCCCCGACCACAGCCAATATCCAAGTGTAGGGGTTGCTCTGGCTGCGCGTAGACCTTTGACCAATCGGGAGTTTTGGCAGGAGTCTGGTACTTCTGGCTGAGAGGGTTGACGTGCTCGCGAACTCGGACAACTGCCATTATTGCTGCTGATTAACTGGGTACATCCACATTTTGCCAAGGTATACCTGTAAACGGCAGAGCTGGTTGTCGTTGCTGTGAGACTTGAGGGCTTTATTCACAGTTGCGATCGCTGCTCTAGAGCTACCCACCCTATAGTAGGAATAGTGTGCAGCATGTGCTGAGGAGTCTATGGCGAACCCGCAGAGAGAACTGATTTGGTCCGGTCGCATTCATTTAGGCGATGATCCGGGTGTGTATGGGGATGCCGCTTACGCGGGGCTCTGCACAGAATTCCCGGTTACCTTAACAAAGTTTGCCACCGCTGAGGATGACATTGAGTTTATTCTCAACACCGCAGAAGCTCAGGTTTATGACCCCTATCCAGGGCACAAGGTCACAGTGATCGGCTACAAGAAGCTGGCTGAGTCTGAGCCGCCCCGCTGGGGAGAGGTAGAACTGCTCATTGATAGAATTAAAGAAGATACCGTTAAGCTTCATCTGGCAAACACAGGGGATATCAAGTACATCAGCATCCGCATTCGGATTGATACTGCTGTAGCACCCGGTTTATACGATGAATTTTTACTGCTGCGGCTGTCGCTACGCTCAACCACGCACTACGCCTCGTTAGGGTTCCAAGCTGGATAGCTTCAAAGCCTGGCAGTTACCGTTAGGATGAAAGCAACAAGGCAAGACTTGAAAGCTACGCTCGATATTCATCCCACTCACGAGAGAAGAATTACTGACGCTGAAATGAATTGCAGTACTACAGTGAGAACCCTTATGGCAGGAATGGAGCCATGACTTTTGATTACGATCTGTTTGTAATTGGAGCTGGCTCTGGGGGCCTGGCTGCCTCTAAACGGGCCGCTAGTTATGGCGCGAGGGTGGCGATCGCAGAACAAGATTTGGTGGGCGGTACCTGCGCGATTCGAGGCTGTGTTCCCAAAAAACTCATGGTCTATGGTTCTCACTTTCCGGCGCTGTTTCAGGATGCAGCAGGCTATGGCTGGAATGTAGGTCAGACCAGTTTAGACTGGCCGCGCTTCATCAGAGCGATCGACCAAGAAGTCCGGCGGCTCAGTCAAGTGCAAACGGAGTCTTTACAAAAAGCTGGCGTCAAGCTTATTCAAAGTCACGCCAGATTCTTAGATCCCCATACTCTGGAAGTAGATGGCCATAAAGTTACTGCGGACAAAATACTGATTGCGGTTGGCGGGCGTCCCCTTAAACCAGATTTACCGGGTAAGGAGTACGCCATTACCTCCAATGAAATGTTTCACCTCGCGCAGCAACCGCAGCATATCGCCATCATCGGGGCTGGCTATATTGGTGTGGAATTTGCCTGTATCATGAACGGTCTTGGCTCTCAAGTTACCCACATCCTCCGTAAGGACCAGATTCTGCGAGGGTTCGATGAAGATCTTCGCACCGAGGTTCAATCTGGTATGGTCCAGCACGGTGTGCGGATGCTGACCAATACCGAAGTCAGACAAATTGAGCAGAGCCCTGAGGGTTAAAGCTTTTATTATCCGGCGATTATCAGAGCCTGTAACCGCGGATGTTTTTCTAGCAGCAACGGGTCGGGTTCCTAACGTAGAGGAACTGAGCCTAGAGAATGCTGGGGTTGAGGTTTCCCCCAGTGGTCTCGGAGGGCCGGGATACAGTAATCCCGGGAGCGATTGTCGTCAACGAGTATAGCCGTACCAGCCAACCCAATATCTTTGCCGTGGGGGACTGCACTGATCGCATTAACTTGACTCCCGTAGCCATTGGGGAAGGTCGCGCCTTTGCCGACAGCGAATTTGGGGTCACCCACAATCCTGAGTCATGAAAATGTGCCCTCTGCCATATTTTCTACACGCTGAAAGCCGCTACAGTCGGGATGACGGAAGCTGCAGCGCGGGAACAATGGGGTGACGCAGTCAAGTGCTACCGCACCCAATTACGCCCTCTGTTCCACAGTCTCACGGGTCAGGCGGAGCAAACCATGATTAAGCTGATCGTGCATCGCCATACAGACCGAGTACTGGGTGCTCACATGGTTGGGAAAACGCAGCGGAGGTAATACGGGGATGAATCGCGATCAAGACAGGGGCAACCAAGCAAAATTTTGATGCGACTCTCGGCATTCACCCAACCACAGCAGAAGAGTTCGTCACCCTAAATTAAAGAGCTGGAAAAGGTAGTTGCCTGCTTGTTTTTTATAGCAGGGCCTTAAGGGACGGAATTGCTTGAGTCGTGGTTCAGCTATTGTCAATGCGATTACGCTTACGGTAGAGTCCGCAATTAAAACACCGATACATCACGTCACAGGAAACACTGATCGCTCCTAAAGTTGCGATTAGCAGATGCACCTGAAGTGTTTGTCAAACTAATCGAGCTTGGCTACTCATAAAAGCTTTGTCGGCAACTAATCCTCAAGCGATTTAAAGACTACAACTGGATGCTGCGGCAGATGTGGCGGCGATCGCCTGCGACCACACTTCTAGGTACTCAGCCGCTACTTGAGCGCGCTGACGAGCGTATGTATATAAGACTTTGAAATTAGCCTGAATGAATTTTGTAGGCAAATAAATATCACAGTAGCAACGTTAGTTAAAGCGCTAATTGTTAAGATCAGTATTGTTGCCTGTCACCTTTGCCACCCCAACTTTGAGTCTTGATCCAATCTAAAACGCTAGAGCTGCTAGAGTGGTCGCGTCTGTGTCAGCATCTATCCACCTTTGCTGCCACAAAGCTAGGGGTAGTTGCTGCCCAACATCTGAAAATTCCTGCTGCCTCTGCTGAAAGTCTTGAACTGTTGCAGCAGACTCAGGAAGTGTATGTGAATTAGAAAATCGCCCATCCTCGAGCCTGTCCTTCGAAGGTATTCATGATATCGGTACAGCCTTAGAGCGAGTAGCCCGGCAAGGGATTTTAAGTGGAGAAGAACTACTCAACATTGCTACGACCCTGGCAGGAGCTAGAAACCTGCGACGAGTGATCTGATCGTCAGTCTGATTCAACTGGGCTCAATCAACTGGTTGCTGAGTTACGCACTTATCAGAACTTGAGCAGGAGATCCGCCGCTGCATTGACGAGCGAGGGAGGGTGGCAGACCGAGCTAGTCAGAAGTTAGCCAGTATCCGCAGCCAGCAGCACCAATTGCGAGAACAGGTCTACCAGATTCTGCAGCAGATTCTGCAGCGCAAAGTCAATGCGGTGCAAGAACAGTTATTACCCAGCGAGACCGCTTTGTGGTTCCCATCAAAGCGGCTCAGAAAGAAGTGATTCCCGTATCGTGCATGATACGTCTACCAGTTAGTGCCACCCTGTATGTTGAACCCCATGCCACAGTCAATCTCAACAACCAGTTACGGCAACTGCTACGTCAAGAGCAAGCAGAAGTCGAAGCCATTTTGCCGCGCCCTCGGTGAGCAGGTAGCAGCGGTACAGTTTGACTTGGAACACTTGTTAGCAGTGGTCACCACGCTGGACTTGGCCACGGCGCGGGCGCGCTACGGCTTCTGGCTGGGAGGAAATGCCCCCGGTTTGTTAATCGGGCAGCAGGTGAGTTTATCAGGCTCAGGCAACTGCGCCATCCCCTACTAGTCTGGCAGCAGCAGCATGAGCAGGGTGCTGCAGTTGTCCCAATTGACCTGTTGGTTCAACCTCAGACACGGGTGGTGGCAATTACCGGCCCCAATACAGGGGGCAAAACCGTGACGCTGAAAACGCTATAAGCTTGGCGGTTAATGGCTAAAGTTGGCTTGTTTGTGCCAGCTCTTGAACCTGTGGAACTCCCTGGTTTGATCAGGTTCACCCAGCGAACATTGGGGATGAACAATCCCTGGAGCAAAGCCTCTCCACCTTCTCCAGCCATGTTCGGCGCATCCGGCAGATCCTTGATACCCTAAGCGAGCAATCACTGGTACTGCTGGATGAGGTGGGTGCCGGGACCGATCCCTCTGAAGGAGTGCCCTGGCGATCGCCCTACTGTACTACCTAGCCGATCAGGCCCAGCTCACCATTGCCACAACTCATTTTTGGTGAACTTAAAGCTCTTAAGTATCAAGATGAGCGGTTTGAAAATGCCTCCAGTAGAGTTTGATGAGAATACCCTGTCTCCCACTTATCGCCTACTATGGGGCATTCCTGGTCGCTCCAATGCGTTAACGATTGCCCGGCGGCTGGGGCTCAAGGCAGAAATCCTCGACCGAGCTCAAGCTTCCCGCAACAAAGCGACTGATGACATCAACCAGGTGATTGCTGGGCTAGAAGCACAACGCCGTCGTCAAAAAACCAAAGCCCAGAGGCAGCCCAGCTCCTTGCAAGTACTGAGCAACTGCATCAGCAGGTGGCGCAAAGGCCAGTAGCCTGCAAGCACGAGAGCGGGATCTACAGCAACAGCAAGAGCGAGCAGTTCAAGAAGCTATCCATCAGGCTAAGCGGGAAGTAGCCAAAGTGATTCGCGAGCTACAGCGGGGACCTGCTACGGCTCAAGCAGTCCAACAGGCTACAGGGGAACTGAATCAGATTGCTGCCCACCATCTCCCCAAAACAGCGCCTAAGCTACCACCGAAGCCCGGTTTTCGACCGCAGGTGGGCAGTCGGGTGCGAATTCCCCGCCTAGGCCAGACCGCTGAAGTGATTAGTGGCCCTGACGAGGATGGTGACTTGACTGTTCGCTTTGGCCAGATGAAGCTAACCGTTAACCTGCTGGAGATTGAGTCCCTGCAGGGGGAAAAAGCGGAGCCAGTGGTGAAGCCAAAACCTGCTCCACCCGCTCCAACCCAGGAAAGCTCTGATCCCGCCCCAGCTATTCGCACATCTCAAAACACGCTTGATCTGCGGGGTAGTCGAGTTGCAGATGCAGAACTAACGCTTGAACGGGTGATCGCCAACACTCAAGGTCCCTTATGGATCATTCACGGCCACGGTACTGGCAAGCTGCGGCAAGGTGTCCAGGCTTTTCTCACCCAGCACCCGCGAGTGCAACAGCATGAGTTTGCGGCTCAGGCTGATGGAGGCTCTGGCGTTACGGTGGCTTACCTGGCTGATTGACAGCAACTCTCTCATAGACTCGGCCTCTGAGCATTGAGCAGTAGAGGTTATCCCTTGCCCAAAACGTAGGGCAGAAAAGCACGACGTACCTCAGAAGCGCCACGTAGACTCGGCTCAATCGTCGCCGTGAACCACGAGGGATCACCCCTTAAGAAGTGAGCATGGAGATCAACACCATGCCCATAGCGGTTTGCGATCTTTTCGATCACACCGTTGAGGCGCTGAAGATTCTGGCGCCCAACCGTGGGGTCAACACCCAGAAAGTTGCGCCTGTCATCACCAAAGGTGGGGTCGTAGACGTTACCGAGTAGCACTGGCCGGAGCGGCAGCCGTTGCACGAACACTTCCAGCGCTTCTGCAAATGCGGCAATCCCTTCACCTGGATCTTGGATCAGCCCCCGTAGGAGATCATTACCGCCAATGGTGAGCAGCGCGATCGCATGCCCTTCAACGGGCAGCCCCTGCACCTGTGCCGGAAGATCATTGACCGTTGCCCCATCACGGGCGCGATGTTCAAGGCGGACGGGCCCCTGGGATTGCAGATCCTGACCCTTAAATTCGGGAAACAGACGATCGTCATTGCGGACGAGTAGTTGTCCAGGGTGAATGCCGAACTCGTTGTACCAGGCACAATCAAGAATGGAGTCACCAAATGTATACAATGTCACCATCGTTTGCTCGCGCTGAACGTAGTAGGAAAGGCCTAGGAGACCCGCCCCTCCTGCAATAGCTTGAATCACTCTTCGCCGTGTTGGCTGGAACGGACCCACTAAGCTCTCCTCCTATTCAGAAGCTAGCACGGTCTTACAACCGATAACCCAGTACTCCAATGTGCATGGCAGTGAACTGCGATCGCTGTGTAAGCTGATTGTGCCAACAACCCTTATCGAAGTAGGACTATGGCTAGAGTTTCAAACTCCCTTCGAGCTCAAATTGACTAGCGAGCCTATCATCTCCGGCTCGAACAAAGTGTGATGCACTGTCGTGGAAATTGCTGCACGATGAGTTTCCGCTGGCAATATAGACTAGAGGGTAGCTGTTTGGGCTGGTTTCAAGTTTGGTAACTGCTGAAACCCCAGGCTAGTCCTATCTATCATTGTGAAAAGATGTACCCTGGTGCAAATCCCACATCCTTCCTGCAGACGGATTCCCCCCTTCCCCCAGGCCAGTTAGACAATATCAAAACCCAGCTGGACCTGGTTTTACTAGCCCTAGAAGCACTTACTGGCAGTGGCTCGGAAGCGCTACTTCAGGCGGCGGCTGAGCTCAACCTCTCGGAGCAGGTGGGAGACCGGGTGATTCTCTGGCGTCTGCGGCAGTCGAATCCATCACGCAAGGGGACGAGTGGACGGAAAAAGCTGGATGTAGAAGAGGCGCGATCGCTCGTGTTCATCAGTTGCCGGGTGGCAAAACAGCATCAAGAGTTGATCCGGCGAGCAATAGCCCTGCTGGAGCAGCAGACGGAGTTAAAGCGACCGCTGCATCAAACTGCCCTGCTCGGGGACTATTTAGATAAGTTTACCAATCTTTACCAGGACCGAATGACAGCCACAGCTACCCCCGATGGGTTAGCTCGCCTGGCGCTGAAATTGCTAGTGGATCTCCTCTTTTACAGTAGTCCTAGTGGTCCCCGTCGTCTTTGGCTAGCATTGCTTGAACAGGCTCCTCAAGTCCAGATGCCTCCACAATCCTGACTGTGGAGTGCTACTCCAGCTCGTTGTTCACCTCAGCATTGTTTGATTATGTTCTCCGACTCAACCACCCGGCGATATACCCCCCCAACCTGTACCCTGGAAGTGACGGAGTCTCCGGCATCTAGCTGGATTCGTCAATCGGCAAAAGACCTACAGTTCCGACTCAGGTTTGAAGACCCTCGGCAATTAAGGGACCAGGCGGTACAGGTCAACGGCGATCGCACTCAGCTAGAGGCGCTGGAAGAAGTAGTCGAGTCTTACATTCAGAGGTTCCTGGGTCAAACCACCTTAGCCAACCTAGCTGTACCAGTGGCTGAGCCAACGCCTAAATTCGAACAGGCTCACGTCCCAACAACGGCTGTATCCACTCCCCCTGAGCTATCTAAGTCGCAACAGATCGAGCTTCGATCCAAAGACTATTTATCCCACGACCTGTTTCTAGGTTCCTTAGCGAATAAAACTTCTGGCCCTGTCGTCAATCTGAGTGCCTCCAGTTTGTTTGATCTAGCCTCAGCGCTAGAGGAGTCTAAAGCAGATGTCGCAGCCCTTCCATCCGTCAAAGGTCAGCGCTCAAGCTGGTTATATGAAGCTCCCCTTTGGGCACGGGTTGCTGCGGGTGCCGTACTGTTTGTGGGTGCCACCCTGGCAGCCCTGCAGTTGAGCCACAATTCTGCGTCTGACCGCACAGCTCCAGTTATCAGCCAAAGCTCCAATGAAACAGAGGTTCCGGTTCCCCTACCGCCACCTCCTAACGCAACTCTGCCGCCGTTTCAGAACTTACCCCCCCTGCCACCGCCGGTAACCTTGCCAAGGGCAGGGGTTTCCCCACCTACCCCAGGAGCAACCTCAACTCCAGTCCAACCAGCACCAAAGATGCAACCCCCATCGATTGCGCCCATTCCTAAGCAACCCAAGCAGAGTATCGCCATCCAGCCCAGGGCAACTACTAGTCCTGTGCCGCTTCCAGAGGTGCCAGACTTGGAAACATCGATAGCAGAGAATTCACAATCTCCTCAAAGTGGAGCGCGATCGACCAGTGCCCAGTCCAGCGAAACTGCTTTTGACACGGCTCCTCAAGTGGCCGAAGTTCGCAGCTACTTCCAACAACGCTGGAAGGCACCTTCAGGGTTAAAACAGACCTTGGAGTACACTCTGACCCTCAGCCCTAATGGATCAGTTCAACAAACCACTCCCCTAAATCAAGCCGCTAGAGTCTACCTAGATCGAACACCTATTCCATTAAGAGGGGAGCCTTTTATCTCGCCTATTAATGGAAAAGATAGTTCGAAGATCCGGCTAGTCCTTCGACCAGATGGCAAGGTTCAGACCTTTTTGCAGTCTACGAACTGAGGCATTCAGTTTTGCCAGAACGCTGGAACTTGAAGGGCTAAGTTTTGATGGGGTTAAAAGTCTCTAGCAACGAATGGGAAGCACCCAAAACAGAATCTATCCGCAAAAGAATGCTACCTATCTCTACTGTGTGGGTTTAGAGATGTATAAGCAGACAGTGTATTTTCAAAGCAGTAGTCTGTAAGGTTGAGGCATTGTGGAACAACACGAGAAAATTACAATTGCAGAGTACCAGGCAACTGCAGCAGCTTTTAAGTCAGGTACCTGGGATCATGACGTTTCTCAGAATCGCGATACCCTGGTTGCCGCCATGCCGAGAAACCCTGGTAAAATCCTTGATTTAGGCTGTGGGCCAGGGCGTGACTTGGTATATTTCAAGGAACAGGGACACAGGGTGGTTGGCCTGGATGCTACACCGGCGTTTGTTGAAATGGCGCAGCAGGTGTCCGGTTGTCCAGTCTTACAGCAGTCGTTTCTCAGTCTTGAGTTGCCAGAGCAAAGCTTTGACGGTATCTTTGCCAACGCTTCCCTGATTCATGTGCCTCATGCTGAGATGGTTCGGGTTTTAAAAGACCTACGGGCAGCACTCGTTCCCCAAGGGGCAATTGTCATGTCAATGGGCCGAGGCGAGGGCGAGGGCTTTGTGACTCGGCCAACTGGATATCGTTATGTCTCAGGGTGGGAGTACGAAACCCTAGCTCCCTGTGTTGAGCAGGCCGGATTTAAGATTCTTCAGCACTACTATCGTCCCCCTGGTCTGCCCCGTCAAAATCAAGCATGGCTGGTAATTGTTGCTCTCAAGGGTGACCAGTCCTTGAGCAATTCTTTATCCTGAGAATAGCAGGTAAAGCGAGCGCTAAAGATGACAGGGATATCTACTATTTTCCTAGTGGGAGCTAGCCGCGGTGTTGGACGGGAAATTGCTCATTGTTTAAGGCAACAATCCCTGAGCGTAAAGGCCCTCCTACGCACAGAGACAGCCCGTACTGAATTGGAAGGTATGGGTATCGAGGTGGTCCAAGGAGATGCCCTCAATGCTGCTGAAGTTGAGGGGGCAATGCTGGGCGGTAACCCCATCAATGCTGTAATCTCAACCATTGGCGGTCTACCCAAAGATGGACAGCGACCAGACTACTGGGGCAATAAGAACCTGATTGATGCGGCTGTCAAAGCAGGAGTGCAAAAGTTTATCTTGATTTCTTCCATTGGCAGTGGCAATAGTGCACCAGCCTTGCCGCCTCAAGCCCTGGAAACCCTGGGCCCGGTTTTAGTAGAAAAAGATAAAGCAGAGCGATACCTAAGTGAAACTGAACTAACCTACACCATCATTCGGCCTGGAGGGTTGAAGTCCCACCCAGCAACCGGTAACGGCGTTCTCACCGAAGACCCAACTGTTGCCGGAACAATCCACCGGGCG
>JAUJON010000340.1 GCA_030447595.1 Thermosynechococcaceae cyanobacterium YX3bin19 | reverse complement strand
TTGGCGCAGAACTCATCAGGCGATCGCTCGCTACTATCACTACCGTAAACAAGCCTAAGCTCCCTAATTTCTATCTACAACTGTAGTGCGAAAGTGCTTAGGCAATCCCGAATGGGTTATCAGGATTAAACTTCTGCTGGTCTTGCTGGTAGGGTTGTGAGGGCTCTTGCTGCATGAGCTCTGGGGGTTGAGAGTTAATTGCCCTCGCTTGGAGCTTTTGTTGGTGTTCCTGAATCAGTAACCCGACCAGGTGAAGAACCGAGAGCGTGATCGCTCCAGCAGAGAGAACATAGCTGTGCAGGGCGTACAAGTGCTTAATGGTAACGCTACTAATAGCCCCACCCCCAGTGAGGATTTGCCGCAGTAGGGGACCAATCAAGGGAATCGCTTCAATCGTACCCAGCTCTAGATTCAGACGCCAGTACCCCAACTGGGTCCAATCGAGGTTCATCGCAGTCCAAGCCAAGGCAATGGCGCTGAGGGTTAAGAGAATGCCACTTATCCAGGCAGTCAGCCAACTCAGGCGAAACTGTCTACCTAAGAACATGACCACGATCTGAATCAAGGAAACTGCAATCAGGCCATTGCCACTAATGCTGTGCAGGCTTTGCACCAACCAGCCGTTGGAAACCTCGTGCAGGATCTGCTGAATTGAATCATAGGCTTCGTTCGCCCCAGGTCCATAGTAAAAAGCAAGTAAGAAACCTGTAGAAGCTGCGATCAAACTAAGAGTTAGAGTTGTTACCGCCAGGATTGTCGCCAAACGTCGGAGCGCGAAGTTGAACATGGCTGTCACCCCTTAAAACTATGAGGTTTGACTTGATTCTAGCTCACAGTAAGTATAAATACTCTAATATTTATTACTCTGGAAGTCACTGAGGCGAAACATTGCCCAGAAGAGTATTTGACCTTACCTCGAAAAAGTGGACATTCCCGAAGAGTCGATAACCCAGGAGAATGTTCACATGACACAAAAGCCACGCAGGACGTTTACAGACGAGCAGAAGGCAGAGGCAGTCCGGATTGTTGGGCAATCAGGAAAACCTGTTAGTCAAGTTGCCAAAGAAATGGGACTGACCGAGAGTGCTCTGCGCAAATGGGTCAAGCAAGTCCAGGTTGATCATCAAGACGATCCTCAGGGGCCATTGACCTCTGTCGAACGCCAAGAACTCAACACCTTACGCCGTGACCTGAAACGGGTTCAAATGGAGAGAGACTTCCTAAAGAAGGCTGCGACCTTCTTTGCCAGGGACAGCTCAGACCCTATGAGCTAATCCACGCACAGAAGGTTAACTTTCCCATTGCTTTGATGTGTAAGGTTCTTAATCTTTCCAGGAGTGGGTATTATGCCTGGTTGCAACGCAAAACATCCCCCAGAACCCAGGAGAATCAAATCTTGTCTCAACAGATTGAACAGATTCACCAAGAAAGCCGTCAAACCTATGGCTCACCCCGGATTCATGCATCTTTAGTTGCTAAAGGCTTTCAGGTAGGTCGTCAACGGGTGGTGCGCTTGATGGCTCAGCTTGGCATCAGTGCTCGGTCTCGGCGTAAATTTAGGGTGACCACTGATTCTGAGCATCCCTTACCGATTGCTGAGAATATCCTCAATCGGGACTTTACGACGACTGAACCCGACCGGGTATGGGTGGCAGACCTGACCTATATCTGGACGAGCGAAGGCTGGCTTTATCTGGCGGTGATTATTGACCTGTTTTCTAGACGGGTGGTGGGGTGGTCCATGGCAGAGCACCTGCGCACCGAGGTGGTGTTGAGCGCTCTAGCGGCGGCATTGGGGCAACGTAAACCTGCTGAGGCCGGGTTGCTGTTCCATTCTGACCGAGGCTCCCAGTATGCCAGTGGGGACTACCAGGCTGCCCTGCAGCAGGCTCAGATCACCTGCAGCATGAGCCGTCGAGGCAATTGTTGGGATAATGCTGTTGCGGAAAGCTTTTTTGGTACCCTCAAAACAGAGTTGATTCATCCTAGAATCTTCTCTGCCCGAACTATTGCCCGAACCGTCATTGCCGAGTGGATCGAGGTGTTCTATAACCGGCAGCGACTACACTCGACGATTGGCTACTTATCCCCGGTGCAATTTGAACAGACGTATTGCGCCTCTCTAGAAGTCTCGAGCGCAACTTAAGTTACCTGTCCACTGTTTCGGGTAAAGGTCACAGTACCCTTGAGCAGGCAGAAGATGCGCTCACCGCCTTTGCCCAGAAGTGGGATAGCGGCTTTGTTGCAAAAACAGACTTCATGGTAGGGTAGGAGGCTTGTGTCTGTGGA
>JAUJON010000339.1 GCA_030447595.1 Thermosynechococcaceae cyanobacterium YX3bin19 | reverse complement strand
CAACTGACTCTTTTTTGATGCTGATACCCCGCTGCTTGCGGCGGGGTAGTTCATTTCTCTGGAATTCTAGTGAAGGATTCTACTCTTGCTTACAACTCATCACGGAAACAACACACCTAACTAATCTACTGCACAGGCAGCAACGATGAATTGCCCAATTCATTTCGTAGCTTCTGAACCAATCGGTCAAGCGCAAGTCCAGGTATACTCCCTTCTGGAAACTGAGCAATTCCTACAGGTAACTCTAAGCTGAGCCGCTCAATCGTTCGCACTACGGTTCTTAGTGGGGTAGGAGTCACGCTGTCAACAGGCATGACTCCTACCCCTAAACCCTCCATAACCATGCGTCGGAGTGCTTCCAAGCTCATGATTTCCAGCCCCGTGTAGGGAGCAATGCCCTGAGCCAGAACCGCTTTCTCAAAGACCTCCCGGTAGGGACAATTACGCTCAGTGAGCAGCAACCGTTCGCTTAGTAAATCTGTTACCTGAATTACTGCCTTTCGGCTGAGCGGATGGTCGGTTGGGATCAGCAACACCATCGGATCACAAAACAGCTGTTGAAATACCAAACCGAGTCTGCTTGCTGGAGGTGAACAAATGGCGATGTCTAGTTCACCCTCAATTACCCTTTGGCTAATCACCTGAGTCACTCCTGTTTCAAGTGTCAGGCGAACTTTAGGATACTCTCGGCAGAACTGCACGAGAAGTCTGGATAATCGCAGGCTGGCAACTGGCTCAATAGAGCCAATCCGCAGATGCCCTGCCTCCCCTGCCACCAACTCAAGCATGACTTGCTGAAGTGCGGTGGCTCGGTGTAAGAGGTGGTCTGCATGTTCACGCAGCGCTCTACCAGCGGTTGATAGCTCTAATTTCTTCCCACGTCGAGTGAATAGCTGAACGCCAAGCTGCGCTTCGAGTTGCTGAATATGTAGTGTAATAGTGGATTGAGCGTACTGGAGCTTCTCCGCTGCTTGTAAAAAACTTCCCTCTTGAACAATTGCTTGAAAAGTTTCTAGATGTCTCAGTTCCATCAGAATTCGCTGTTATCAGCAAAAATGAATTATCAGTTCGAGAATATCATTTTGACAAATATAATGCTTGCTCATAAGCTCTTGCTAAGGAAGAAGTTTAACTGGAGAAGCAGAATCATGAGTTCAATTATCTGGATCAATGCCCAAGATGTAGTGGCTCAACAAATCTTTCAAGGCATCTGTGTTCGCCCATTGTGGCAAGGAGAGGATGGCGCAAAGGCAATGGTGGTTGAAATTGCGCCAGGTGCCCAGTGGGAGGGAATTGATTCCCACGATGCTGTACCAGAAGAAATCTTTGTTGTTAGCGGAACGTTCAATGATGGGACTCGTAATTACCCGTCTGGTTCATTTATTCATCACCCAGTCGGGTCAAGCCATATTCCCCAGTCATCGACGGGTTGCACGCTCTTCCTATTTTATCCGGCAGTTTGCGCTTAGTTTTACCACCGGCACTGTCAAGTTAATCCAGACTTTAGACAATTAGACATGTCGGGAAATAGAACAAAAAATTCTTGAAAGCCTTACGTAGTCGGCGTTTTCGTTGATTTCATCAAAAATCGCTGTAGGCTTTATGTAGCAGGCTTTCCAGCCATTTTTCTCGTTATTACCCGACAAGTCTATGGTCTAGCTGGCTTTGTCGAGACGTAGTGCTTTGTTCCGCTTAAAGCCTACATATGAGGCATCCTACTTTCCAAGCGCTTGAGCCACTCTGCTAATGCCCTCCTGCAATTGCTCTAAGTAGGTGGGACTAATTAAATATAAAACCTATGTAGGGTAGGCTGAGGCCCAAAACCCGCGCACACAAGGGTTACGCTATCGTTAACTTATCCTACGTTAGATTCCACCTACCTACTTAGCAGCATCCATGCCAATGTGGTTTAGGTCTGCTAGTTTGCGTCTTACCCTTTGGGAGTAAGTTGCCGTTTCGGGGATCTACCGGGCTACTGAAGGGGGGAATCACTAACCCATATCCTTAGAATAGACTGCCAGCTCAGGCTTGCCTGAGGGAAAAGGTCACAAAAGGTCAGTGGTTTGGTTTAACACTCGATAGCGATCACTCTTGCTAGCTAGCAGATTTCTGTTTGCCGGTTCGCATCTTTGCAGCTAGCTTCCTATGCCTTCGGCAGGCTTTGCCAACAGATACTCTCTCGCAAGACTGCCCTTGCCTTAAGCTAATAGAGGTCGTCGCTTGGGACCATCGCGCTGATCATTTGGACATAGGTTCTCTTACAAAAGACTTTCACCCTATGAGTTCACGCC
>JAUJON010000338.1 GCA_030447595.1 Thermosynechococcaceae cyanobacterium YX3bin19 | reverse complement strand
AAGACTCTGCCAAACTCGACCAAATTGCTAACTTGACTCAAAAAGAAGGCATGCAAATTGAATTCATTAATTATTATAAGCCATACGAAGTTTTGTTCATGATGGAATCGAGCATGTACAATACAAATGAGGCCTATTTCACTGTCATTGAAACTACTCATCCAAGCAAACCGAAAAAGACAAAGCTCCCTCCCTGTACCTTGTTTGAAGCAAGCTATGTAACTATTCCTGATAAAGGAGACTTCTACTGCCTACATCTTTCCTGTGATTCTACAAATAAAAACTTCACAAGACTGCTAGGAATTGATAGAAATTTAAAGCAAACAAATTTAAGTCCGGAGGATTTTAGATATGCTTACATAGCAGGCTCATCACTTGCGACAAAGAACGAAGACTTTCTAGTAGTGTTCAGCAATCCGTCAGATGGCAAACTAAGAATTCCAAAGACATTAGATGCAACAAAAAGGCCGCTTTTTCCATATGTACTACCCGATTCCTTATCAGTAGGAAAAGAAGAGTTATTGAATGTTGTCATCAATAATGAAGATGCTGCCATTCTGTCAACTAATACTAACAGGGTATACCCTAAGAAAGATGCATTAGGACAGTCCTCAATAGTTGTTTATGATAAAAGGAACAAAAGATGGTTTAGGTACAAGTTGAAAGGTAGTGCCTTAACTATGAAAGCGTTTGGCAGTTGGATTACAGGTGCAGTAACTGATGTTAATTCTTATAGAGCAGATGATAAAAAAAGAGTGCGTCTCAATAAGGTCAGTCCGGGGGCAAAAGACCGAAGACCAAGTATGATGGACCAGCATGATCAGGATGCATTTGGTCCTCCCCAAGACCTACGTTTTGACATGTTTAATTCCTATTACCCGGGCATACTGTATCTGTTTAATGTGCAAACACGGCAGTACGTTGAATGGAATACAGGCCAGGGCGACAGTGAGGTATTACTGCTGGAAGGGGATACCGTTTATTACCGGGTTAATACAGCAATATACAAAACTCAAATTAAGCAGAATGGGCAACTACCTAAACCCGTACTGTTGCTGAAAGATGAAAAAGTGCCTGACATCCACTGGGCTTTCTTTTCGGCAAACTGACTATGGTATTCCGTTAGTGGCCAGGAGTGCATGATAAACAACAAGGGGCAACTTAGTAAAGTAATAAAATCAATCTGCTATGGTTACCTAGACCAGAGCGTATACCAGTGCCCGCTGTAGCTCTACCAATTTAGTACGCAACGGCAAGAACCGGGTAGGCAATCCACGTTACAAATGCAAATACTGCCACCACTGCCGCCAGTTGGAAAAGTAATTGACAGGTTGATTGACCTGAAAAATGACAAGGACTTCCAGTAGACTTATTTTATAGTATAAAACCGTTTAAATGAGGTTTTGCTTATTCTTCTCCATGAAGCGCTGCTTGGGTCAGTACAGGAAAGTCAATCTTGCAAGAGGTTATGCTTGATATTCTGAAGTTCAACGGAATTCTTACTATGAAAACCCCTTCCAAATAAAATCAGCTGAGAAAATAAGTCTAATCGTATGTTTTTGATAACAGACTTGGCCGACAACCATTGAAGGCCCGTTTACCCATTCCTTCCGCATTCTACCGTTCGAACAATATGTTACTCAGAAGCACTTGGTTGGCGCTGGGCACGGCTCTTTTTCTGCATACGCTGGTGCTGGGCCAAACGAACTCACCCGTGGCTGGTACCCTGAGCAGGGTAATGAGCGATGCCCGGGCGAACAAAACCGATGGCGTCAGCTTGACGCCCCTTTACCAAGCTGCCAATGCCGCCCCCGCCCTGCAAGCCTTGCAGCCGTACTACCGCGATTCCGCTTACGCCGTCCGGGCGAAAGCCTTCCACCTGACGGCTGGCATCGGTCAGAAAACCACCAACAGTGCCCTGCGCCAGCAGAGCGTAGTGGCTTTGCTGCAAGGCTGCCAAGACCGGGAAAGCGGCATCGTCGGAACCTGTAGCAAAGCGCTGCAAGGATTTGCACCGGCCGATTTTAACGCCTCAGCCCGGCAGCAACTTGGTGCACTACTCGTACCGGGGGTGGCTTATCTGAACAACCTGGCCCAACTTGCCGGCTACGTCGGGGAGCCAGCGTACGAGGGGACCTTGCAGAACTTGTTGTTGCAGCCAAAGTTGTCTAAAAAAGACAAGTGGGCCGTGCAACTGGCCTTGGCCCGGAGGGGCAACCCGGAACTGATGTCGCGGGTGGTGGCGCGGGTCAACAGCGTAGCGAGACACGCTGACAGGGTCTCCGAGGCCGCGCG
>JAUJON010000337.1 GCA_030447595.1 Thermosynechococcaceae cyanobacterium YX3bin19 | reverse complement strand
GCTAATAGGAGTTGCTAAATGAGCAATGACTTGCAATTTTGATTCTGAGATAGTCTCTAAGCAGTTAGTATCCTGCCCCAACCAGACATGTCAGTTCCTACTTACCCTCGACAAGCGATCGCCCAGGCTAGTAACCTGATGCTACAGCCTATTCTCTGGGAGCGGCCTCAGGTAGAAGGCTTCACAATTGATGGTTCTGCTTCCCAAGACTTGGATGATGCTATTTGGATTGAGCCAACCCGATCAGGTGCAATCCTCTGCATCCATGTAGCCGATGTGGCTGAACTGATCGCTTCTGGTACTCCCTTAGATAAGCTAGCGATTGCCCGGGTCCAGACGCGCTACTTTGCCAAGGGTAACGACCCGATGTTGCCCCAGGTGCTATCGGAGGATAAACTGAGCCTCCATCAAGGTAAGGCTCGACCAACCATCACGGTGAAAGTCATCCTCAATCACTGGGCCCAAGTCATCCAAACTGAGATTTTTGAATCCTGGTTAGTCAGTGCTAGACGCTTCAGCTATGCTGGGTGCGACCAGGCTTGCCTTGATCCCACTGATAAACATCATTCCATCCTTAAACTAGGTCAGGAATGGGCTGAACGCCTTAGTAAACAGCGCCAGGAAGCGGGGGCCTTTGGGGGCTTCTACAGCCAAGCCGGTTATCTGATTGATGAAAACGGCAACATCACTTGTAGCAAAAGCCACTACCACGCCCAGGTCATTGTTCAAGAATTTATGATTTTAGCCAACCATGCCGTGGCTCAATGGTTAGCTGAACGAGATCTTGTTGCCCTCTACCGCAACCATACTGCCCGGGTGATTGCCCCTGAGCGGGGGGAGATGATTCAGTCTTTGCTCACAACTGGTAATCCCCAGCTACTGAGACAACAGCTAATGAACTGGCTAAACCGAGCTGAGTATGGCCCTACCCTGATCGGACACTTTGCTCTGAATTTGACGGCCTACTGCCACTTCACCAGCCCTATCCGGCGACTGGCCGACCTGATTAATCATCGAATCATCAAAGCCCAACTGCGGGGGAAAAAGCATCCCTACACCAAATTAGACCTGGAGCAGCTGGGAAAGCATATCTACAATGTCACCTTGGCCTTTGAGCACGAGTCGGCAGAACACCATAAAGAGCAGCGCAAACAGCACTACCAGTCGCTGTTAGAGCAACCAGATTCACTGAAGCAACTTCCTGAAAAGGTCTTTAGCCGTGTGCTCAAACAGGCAATTAAGAAGGATGATTTTGAGGCCATCCGTACCGCTACCCTCAAACGTTTAGAGCAGGCTACTCTCACCCTTCAGGATCTTTATCTATTACTTTTTTGTAGTGGTGATCCTGACCTAGGGCAGCGCACCTGTGATTCTCTAAAGGATCGTCCTGGTGAAGCGATGTCTATTATGGCGATCGCCCTAGACCAACAGCAGGAGTGGCAACGGTTTGACTTTGTTGAACTGGAGGGGAAGTCCCCTTTTATCTCCTGGCTAGAGGTCCAGATAGAAGGAAGAATTTGGACAACCAAATATCCAGCTGACAATCAACGCAAACAAACTGCCCGTCATCAAGCCTGCTTAAACTGGATTCAAGCTCATGTGCTTAAGAAGCTGGTAAGTTCAGAAGAGCGGGTTATACCAGTCCGTCCAGTTTCAGAGCAGGAGAAGCAAAAGAAGGCTGAGGCTGCGCAAAGCAAGCCTGGACCTAGACCAACAAATCTGGTCCTAGAAAAACCCCTCGAAGATGAGCAGAACTTTGTGGGGCTACTGAATCAGCTATGTCAGGCCATGAAATGGGACTATCCAGCGTTCGAGTTTACTGAGGCAGAGGCAGAGTTTAGCTGTTTTTGCAGTATTGAGGCTGCGGCCAAGCGAGTAACGGCCATTGGGACTGCAACGAAGAAGCAGCAATCGAAGCAGCTGGCAGCTAGAGATGTACTGGAGCAGCTACAAATGATGAACATGGAAATACTCATCTAATCAACCTGAGGGGATGATTGGTGATTCCTGAAGGTTTTTTGCTTCAACAGGTGCCAGCTACTCAGTACTTCAAGCGGAGTAGAAAAGTGTACCCGGCTCTGTTGCAAAAACTGGAGAAGTTATAAAGGCTGCTGAGTGCTATCAAATCCGGATGCAGGACCATAATCAAGAGGATGGCACTGGATAGACAAGATGGCTAAACGGATTCAAGTTGCCGCCTATCTGAGTGTAGAGGAGTTGAAGAAACACTCTCGCCAAGCAAAAGATTGAGTGGAGCGCAGCCACTATACATAACCGTCTTCTCTAATGGCTACTGTGC
>JAUJON010000336.1 GCA_030447595.1 Thermosynechococcaceae cyanobacterium YX3bin19 | reverse complement strand
CATCAAAGCACCAACCTTAGTCATTTGGGGAAAACAAGACTCGATAACTCCAGTTGCTCATGCCTATGTTGCTTCCCAAAAAATTCCCAATTCTTCTTTGCATGTTTTTGAGCGATGTGGGCATTGGGCGCAGGTTGAGTATCCAGAAGAGTTTAATCATCTAGTTTCGGAGTTCTTAGCATAATTCTCAATGTGCATTTGCCAGCAACCTAATCGGGTAGCCAGGGGTGTTTAGCCCCCAGCTCCCACAACACCACGGCATGCGGGTCCGCACCGGGCGTTTCACCATCGCGGAGCAAAGATGATTGATAGCTTTCATGCATAACCTTGAACCTTCATCCACAGGTCACGAATGGATAGTAATCCCTGTTGCTCTAACCACTCCTTGGTCATTCCCGTTTGCGTTGCAAGTGTTTTCGACAATCGCCAATAGCCTTTACGACTAAGCCCTGTCGTGATTGCGTGTCGCTTACTCGTTCCTAATTTCAGGAGATGGCGGATGCGCGTTCTCGGTCTGCGCCACTGTTTCCAATAGCACATGCGGATGCGCCGCCTTAACCAGCTATCGAGTTCTGGAATCGGTCGGTAGTATTGGGAAATGCCAAAGTAGTTCATCCAGCCTCGCAAATATTGGTTCAACCGCTCCAATCGGTGAGCCATTGAAACTCCCCAACTCCGAGAGGTTAACCCTCGCAATCGGTGCTGGAAGTCTGCAAAGGCTTGGTCAGACCAATAGACTCGAATGCCTCGAAAACTAAAACCGAGGAATTCCAGCTTCTCAATCTTAACCACCTGACTTTTGTGCAGATTGACCTTGAGCTTGAGTTTATCGGTGAGATAGTGTGTGATGCTGGTTCTCACTCGCTGCCCTGCTCGTTTACTTCTGACCAGGATTACCAGGTCATCCATATACCTTGCAAAGCGATGTCCCCGTTTCTCTAGCTCTTTATCGAGGTCGTCCAACAGGATATTTGCCAGTAACGCGGACAGAGGCGAGCCTTGTGGACTGCCCCACTCCGTTGGCTGAACGATGCCATCCACCATTGCCCCTGCTCGCAAGTAGCGTCCCATCAACTTCAGGACTATCGGGTCATGCATTTTCCGCGCGACCCGCGACATCAGCACGTCATGCTGGATTGTGTCGAAAAACTTCTCCAAATCCAGATCTACGGCAATGCGATGGCCTGCTTTGATAATCTGCTTCACCTGCTTGATTGCTCCATGAGCAGAGCGTTGTGGACGGCTCCCAAAACTCGCCTCGGAAAACTCCGGGTCAAAGATGGGGCTGAGCACTTGCAGGATGGCTTGCTGGATCACCCGGTCGAGCACCGTGGGGACTCCGAGCATTCTTTCGCCTTTGCCCCTGGGCTTGGGGATGATGACCCGTCGCACTGGGGCAGGTTGATAAGTGCCATCCAACAGGGATTGGCGAATCGTAGCCCACTGCTGTCGAGCATAGGCAGGAAAATCTTCCAGATGCATCCCGTCAATGCCGGGTGCCCCTTGATTTGACTTCACTCGCTTCCAGGCTCGTTGCAGGTTTTCGGATTCTACAATTCGCTCCATCAGGTTCATCTCTAAGGCTGGCTGCATGTCCGTTCGCCAAACCTCAACTCCCCCGTCCGGGTTCATCGCTGTGTCTGAGTTCGTCATGGCTACTCCTTATCGACAATGTTCGGTCCTTCACTGCCTGGTGGCAGCTAGTATGACCTCTGCTGACTTCTGTCCAACTTGTCGCCCGGCGTTTCCACCAGTCGTGCTGCTTGAGTGACCGTAGGGTTCGGTGGTAATTCCATCCCTTTCGGGGTGGGCCTCAGTCCGACTCCCATAGCTTCTAAAACCGCCATTGGACAGACCTCCCCAGATAAGACCATGAACTTTCGCTGCACAACTGCGCCATTTACCGTGCCCCGTGAACCAAAGGATTTTGTTGTGTTGTGCCAATTCATCCCAAGGGTCTCGGCCTTCTATGACGTTTCTATTCGTCAGCTCACAGTTTTGCTGCTGGCTTCCTTCAGACATCCCCTCGCAGGAACGCCCTTGCCTTAAGCTAGTAGTTATCGTCGCTCGGATCGTCGAGTTGATCATTTGGACGTTGGTTCTCCTACAGGGGACTCTCACCCCATTAGTTCACGCCCGTGCCGGGCGTAATCGGGTAACAGGGAGGTTTTCCCTCCCCGTCCCCACAACACCCCTCATGCGGGTCCGCAAGGGGCGTTTCCTCAAAGAGGCTAAACACAACAGCTTGAAACTGGTGTCCAGGGCTGGTAACGCAATTAAGCGCCGACACTTTAGCTCCCCCG
>JAUJON010000335.1 GCA_030447595.1 Thermosynechococcaceae cyanobacterium YX3bin19 | reverse complement strand
AATTCGTCTATGTTGTGGACGAGGTACCGGAAGCGCCCACTCCAGCTGATGGTTTCCGGACCAACGGTTTAGTTGACTTGCTGGCGATTGACAACAATGGCACACTCCTCAGTCTCGAGCGATCGTTCTCGGAGGGTGTAGGCAACACGGTCAAAGTGTTTGAAGTTCGCACTCAAGGGGCACTGGATGTCAGCGGCGAAGACAGCCTGTTCTCCCAGGAAGCCAGCGCACCGTTTGAAATTGATTCCCCTGTTGCCAAGCGGGAGCTGGTGGATTTTGCTGATCTGGGCATAACCCCTGACAACCTTGAGGGTCTCAGCTTTGGCCCTAAACTAGCAGATGGACGACAGAGCCTGATCGTGGTCAGCGACAATAACTTCAGTGAGGCTCAAACGACTCAGTTCGTTGGATTAGCGCTAGACCTGGAGATGATTCCCGCCGCATTGCCAACGGTCGAAACACCTCCGGTGATAGATAGCGACGAAGTACCAGCGGATACAATCCCTGGGGATGCGGATGACCCAGCTATCTACGTTCACCCCACCAATGCCTCAAAGAGCCTGGTAATCAGTTCCTTAAAAGACGGGGGTCTGGCAACCTACAACCTGGAGGGTGAGTTGGTGCAGCGCATCTTGCCCGCAGACTTCGGAGACATTCGTTATAACAATGTCGATCTGGTATACGGCTTTGAACTGGGGGGGCAGAGTGTAGACCTAGCTGTGGCCAGCGATCGCGAGAATGATACCCTAGCCATCTTCCAGATCGACCCAGATACTCGCCGGCTGACTGACGTTACCGCTGACAGTATCCCTGAATCTATCTTTGGGGTGGACGACGGCGAGCAGACAGCGTACGGCTTGGCGACCTACACTAGCCCCGTCTCGGATAAGTCCTATGCCTTTGTCAGCCAGCGCGAGAGTAACCAGGTTGCTCAATTGGAATTAGTGGCGAAGACTGGTCAAGTTGACGCCAGACTGGTGCGGACGCTGACGCTGCCTATCCCAGAGGGGGGCGAACTGGCAGAGGCTCAAATCGAAGGTATGGTAGCAGACCGTGAACTGGGCTTTCTCTACGTCGGTCAGGAGGCAGGGGGAATCTACAAGTTCTCGGCGGAGCCTAACGCGGGTGATAGGGGTGAGCTGATCGATGAGGTTAGACCCGACGGCAGCAACTTGGAAGCTGATGTGGAAGGGCTGACGATTTACTACGGAGAGGACGGCAGCGGCTACCTGCTAGCCTCCAGCCAGGGCGATAGAACCTTTGCAGCCTATGAGCGAGCAGGCACCAATGAATACTTGGGCAGCTTTGTCGTCAGTGAGTCCAGCGGCATTGACGCTGTTGAAGAGTCCGATGGGGCAGACGTGATCAACGTGCCCCTGGGGTCGCAGTTCCCCTCTGGTTTATTGGTGGTTCAGGACGGTGCCAATCAGCCCCAGGTAGTGGTCCAGGATGAAGAAGAGCTAGAAAATATCAGCACCAACTTCAAGTTTGTCCCCTGGGAGAATGTCACGGCTGCCCTCCCTGATCAGCTAGCCATTGAGACTTCCAGCTTTGATCCGCGCAACCCAACACCGAACTCCTTAATTAATGGGGTTGCCAGTGGCGACACCACCCAGACTTCGACCGTCCTGTGGACCCACAGCAACTTCTTGGGCGATGTCACCTTTGAGTATGCAACTGATCCTAACTTCGGCACTGTCTTAGGGACTGTAACGGCTGAAGTCACGGATGTTGACCAGCCCGTAAAAGTCCAAGTTAACGGGTTGCAGCCTGGAACCGACTACTACTACCGGGCAACGGACGCCGCTGGTGCGACGGCAACGGGTCAGTTTGAAACCGCAGAGGAACTAGGAACTCAAGCGGGGCTGCGTTTCGGGGTATCTGGAGACTGGCGGGGTGAACTTAGCCCCTACCCGGCGATCGCCAATGCCGATGAGCGAGACCTAGATTTCTTTGTCGAACATGGCGATACTATCTACGCTGATTTCCCTTCCCCGGCGGTACCGCAGCCGCAGGCCACAACCCTGGAGGAATTTCGTGCCAAGCAGAACGAAGTCTACTCCCCCCGCTTTGGCCTAAATACCTGGGAAGATCTGCGGGCCTCAACCTCCATCCTGGCGACGATTGACGACCATGAGGTAACAAATGATTTCCAGGGTGGAGAGGATCTTGCCAACGCTGACACTGAGGACCAAACCCTCTTTGGTGCAACAACAGGGCTAGTCAATGATTCGCCACTGTACGAAACCGGTTTGCAGGCCTTCCAGGAGTACAATCCCCTGCGGGATGAATTCTACGGCGAGACA
>JAUJON010000334.1 GCA_030447595.1 Thermosynechococcaceae cyanobacterium YX3bin19 | reverse complement strand
ACCGAAGTATTGCGTTGATTCAACGGGAGCTTAAGCAGTTGAAAGAAAAGAAGTTGGGAACGGTACAATTACACGCAGCCAAGGAACAATTGATGGGCCAACTGGCAATGTCTGAAGAAAGCAATATGAGCTTTATGCTCATGATGGGCAAAAGTATACTCGATCTGGGCCGGGTGGATTCATTATCCGATATTTTTGAAGAGATCCGGGGCATCACCGCTGAGCAGCTCCGGAACATTGCCAACGAGATGTTTCAGGAGACGCAACTGAGTTACCTCACGTACGTACCGGAGCCCGAGTAATTGGACGCGCCGGCATTCTACCAGGATCTTATTGGCCACAAAAATAACCGGGCAGCCGTAAAAATAGGGATGCCCGGTTATTTTTCCGAACTAAGTACCTATTGGCTTACGCGAAATCAATTTCCAGCACCTGATCCGATTTTTTGGTTACGCGCAGTTCCTCTTTGTAATAGGTGCCGGCCCCTTTGGCAATGGAGATAAACAGGTCGATGAGGCCCCGGTCGGACAGGTACGTTACGGCCAGCCGGTTGGTATCCACCCATTCGTACCGCAAGCGGGGCGGCCGCGCATTAGGAATGTTTTCCGTTAAGCTCTTGTGGATAAAGTCGAGCTTCAGAATCAGGTCCTTGGTTGACTTGCAGCCTTCGAAATAGGGGGCATATACCTTGCTGGCGTAGTCGTTGATCCAGAATTGACCAAACGTATCGAGTACCTGCTGAATGGTGAGGTTGCACACAGATGGAATCACTTGCGTGACTAGTTTCATTGTCACGGCCTCATCCACGTCGTCGTTCAACATAAACACGTGGTCTTCGTCGAAGCCGGCTTCTACTAAACACTGCTGCCACTTTTCGACGCCAAAATTCTGAGTCACTAATTTTTCAATGCACTTGTGTACGGTACCTTTCATAACTGATTGAGCTTGGATACAGGGGATTGGGTATGGACGTTTGGATTATTGCTTGTCTTTTGCTTCGTATTCGGCCAGTTTTTGCAGCAATTCCTCATTGGTGCGCTTGAGCACGTTGATCTGCGAAGTTTTATTTTCGATATCGGCATCCAGCGCTTCCATCTTCTCCCGGTACTGCTGAGACCGCTTGCCGGCTTTTTCGTTGGCCGCGCGCAATTCGGCTTCTTTTTGCTCCAGTACCGATTTGCTCTCCTGCAATTCAGCCAATTGCTGCTGGAGTACTTCGGCGTTTTCCCGCAGTTCCCGTTCCAGGCGTACTTGCTGCTCCTGCGTAGCCATGAGTTCCTCCATATTCTGCCGCATTTCCTCTTCCTGAGCCCGCATCTGTTCGGCTTGCATCTGAGAATCCTGCAGTAAGCGCTGCATTCTTCCGTTGGTCCTCACTGTAGTTACGGTTGAGGCAATTATTTCTCCTAATTTCTCCAGAAAAGCCACTTGGTAAAGCTCATATTTCTGAAAACCAGCCAGTTCCAGCACTGCCTCCACCTTATTGTTATGCTTCATTGGCACTACTACCAAACAATCAGGCGTTGAGTGACCTAATCCGGAAGTAATGGTCGTATACCCTTGGGGAATCTGGGTAAGTAAGGTAGTTTCTGCTTCCCGGTAAGCCTGTCCAACCAGTCCCTGCCCAATTGCGATCTGCTTTTGAATGTGTTTTTTACGATCAAAAGCATAACAAGCTGCCAGGTCAAGGATTTTCTCTCCACTCTCCTCCTGCAGTACGAATAAGGAGCCTTGTTGGGCATTCATATATTTCACCAGGAAACTCACCACCTGATGGGTCAGAATATCAAGGTCCTGTTGGTGCTTACGGACAATTTCGGTAAATTGGGTTATACCTTCAGTAGCCCAGCGCCGTTTCTCATCTTCCTGCTTCAATTGCTTAAGCCGGTCGCGCATGGCTGATAACTCATTTGCCAGCGTTTGATGATTATTATCAGTCCCATTATTAGTAATCGAATTCCAGTCTACTTCGTAATTCTCCTCGGAAATCTGCTTGATAAATACTGCTGCCTTCCGAAAGTTGAGGATAGACCTATCAATAATCATTCTTTCATCCAACTCAGTTGATTCATCACTGGAGTCGAACAGATATTTACGATTATTCTGTTCAAGTTCGTTAAAAAGCTCAGCCCGGATCTTCTGCTCACTCCTGAGCCGGGAAATCATAAAAAGCAGGGTGGGCACTCCAAACAGGACAGATAAAACCTGGAACAGAATAGTCTGGAAAACCGCAGCTTGATACTCCTTTTCCGCTTGTTCGTTTAAGCCTTGTTCGAAATTTTTTAGGCCGATATTAAACTTATCATAAATCAGCCA
>JAUJON010000333.1 GCA_030447595.1 Thermosynechococcaceae cyanobacterium YX3bin19 | reverse complement strand
AAACGGTGTATACCTATTTGCGCAACTGGCGCATCGACGGGAGTTGGGTCAAGATACATGACCATCTGCGAGACTGGGTCAGAGTGGACAATCAACGAGAGCCGAGTCCATCGGAAGCTGTCATCGACACTCAAAGCGTCAAGAATGCTGCAATGGTGACTCAAGCGGTGGGATTTGATGCTGGCAAACTGATCAAGGGACGCAAGCGGTTTTTGACGGTGGATACATTGGGGTTAGTGCTGCGCGTCTTGGTCACCGCTGCCAATGTTGGGGAACGTGAAGGCGGCAAGCAAGTCCTCAAACGAGTCAAAAAGATGGGTCAAGCAGTGTCTCGTGTACACACTGTTTGGGTGGATGGTGGGTTTGACGGTGAGCCGTTCATGGAGTGGGTAATGGACGTTTGCCGCTGGATTGTGCAAGTGGTGTTACGACCGGAGCAGACCAAAGGCTTTGTGCTACTCAAAAAGCGCTGGGTGGTGGAGCGCACTTTTGGCTGGCTGATGGGGTCGCGGCGGTTAGTCAGAGACTATGAGTTATTGCCGGAAACATCCGAAACGTTGATCTACGTTGCCATGATCCGGATGATGGTGAGGCGGTTGGCATAAAAATTGACCCCTCAAATCTTTTCAAACACCCTCTAAACTCGACTTTATCCATCAGGCAGCATAGCAAAGCAAGTCAGACCAAGCATCAAAGAGGTCACGGGGGACATTAACAGTGTCCGGTTTCCCAGTCGACATCTGAAAAGTCCGCACCCGCCAAAGCCGTTGTCTCACAAGGGCTAGCGCATCAGTGAAAGTCGGTAGTGACTTCTGATACCAAGCTGCTCTTGGCAGTGCGAAAGAAGATTGCCCTTGCAGGGAATGGGCAAAGAGAGTTACCAGCGAGAACAAGGCAAGCAAAGCAGGGGTAGTGCGTAGAATTGCTAGCTTAGACCACTGTCGTTGAGATTCAACTCCTAGATGAGCTCGGACCTCCTCAAAGGTGACTTCTAGCTGCCAGCGCTGGCGGAACCAATGCAAAATTTGGCTGGGTTGAGCCGAGAGGTCTGTGCAAAGTAAAGCCTGAGGCTCAAACTTACCCTTTGGGTCTTGGATCAATACCCAGCGGATTAGCACGGCAGGAAGCCCTGTGTGATACCACACAGCTGTATGTGAGGCAACTTCTAAGGCATAGTCGCCATGACCATACCAATCCTGGAGCACGACCGTGTACCAGGGAGTGTAAGGGTGATCGATTAGCGCTTTGAGGGTGGGCAACCGTTTGCCGACCTTGCGCGGACGCCCCAGCTGTTTGGCTTGACGCTCAGGAGCCGGGTGATAGAGAGCAGCATCCAGGCGCAATCGCGTCACCACCTGCACAGGTTTGGGAAGTTGCCGTAAGGCTTCAAGCAATTCCAGCGCGGCAAAACTAAGGCAATAAAGCGGCGGAGTATTCCCCCGCTTTTTGCCGTACTATCAGCAACCAGGACAATTGCCCGATGTGGCAGCCATCGTCGTACTTGAGTCAGCATCTGCCGGGCCCAATCTGTTAATGACTTATGCCGTCGGTTGCAGGTTTGGTCATAGCGCTCGGACGGGGCCAGCACGGTGAGAAACGGCAGTGCCCAGACCCGTTGTGCCCAAGGGATCTTCACCAATAGCATCAAGCTCAACCATCTCAAGCCGCTCGCTTTCACGAAGTGCCCATGGCTGGAGCGCACCGGATCTCGATAAATGCCTTTGGTAGCAATCCGCTTACCCCGTCGTCGCTCATAGGGCTACGCCCCGCCGAAGGCGTACGTGTCATCAATGCCCATCACTAACACCCCGCTAGGGGCAAAGACATTGACAAGCTGCTGCAATAGCAGCCGACTGGCATGACGAGTGGACCACACAGCACGATTAAGCACCCGGTGATAATTCTGAAAATGCTGCTCACGGTGCAACCCCATCACTCGTAAAACCGCACTGACTGTGCGTTTCCCAGGAGCAAGAATCGCACCCACCAGCAGCACGATTGCTGATTCCCACACAGGCTTGGAAAATAGGGGGGCAAACATTAAGATCATGGGCAGCAATTCTTTGGGTAGCAAGTTCATCAGGTGAAATCAAACAACACTGTCCTGATCTTGCTACCTTTCCTCCTCTGCAAAATGGATAAAGTCGAGCTAAACGAGGGTAAAGAAAATCAATTAAATAAACCTTGGTTAAAGGTAGAACAACTGAAGAAAACATTGTTAAGAGTTAATAGAAGTAAAGCGTGAAAATACTTAAGAAACATGGTAGTGCGCTAAAGGATTGTGGGATAAGTAACGATGTCCTGCCAAGTCCAAGG
>JAUJON010000332.1 GCA_030447595.1 Thermosynechococcaceae cyanobacterium YX3bin19 | reverse complement strand
CAACCCCTTGTCAGTTTCGCAATTTGCCCCCTCTCAGATTTTAAACACACTCTAAACTAAACTTAAAAGTTCGCGACCTGCTCTTGTAAACTTATAGATAGGCACATGCACAGTAGGACTATTGGCTTCTTTATCTAGCAAAATGATTATATCACCTGATGTAAGATAAATTTGGGCCTTGTTTGGTGTGTTTTGCAAATTCATTACAATGTTTTCTCCGGGTTGTATCAACCCTATTTCAACTAATAGAGATAGCTCATCGTAGGAGAGGCCATAATCAAGTAAAGGATTATCGCCTCCGTTTCTGAAAATATAGCATTGCTAGATGATTTGTGGTTATAAACCATACCACTTGAATTTGTCAAAGGAGTAGTTATTCTCCGTGATGGTATCAACAAAAAACTGCTTTACTTTCTGAAAACAATCCAGTCCGGCCTGTTTTCTGACTTTAGTCTTTCCCTGTAGCCAGACTGATTCAATGGGATTCTGTTCAGGCGCATTGGGAGCAAAATGCAAAAGGGTCAGCGGCCAGTCATTTTCGGGCAACCGTCCGTTGACTTTCTCAAGATACGCTCTCACTGCCTGGCTTTTATGATAGGAGGCATTGTCCCAGATTACCCACAACTGTTTTCCGGCATAGTGTTCCCTGAGGGTCTCCGGAAAGCTGACCGTGGTGGTACTGTTGGCGTATTCAGCCTCAGAAAGTACCACCTCTCCGTTTTTTGCATTCAGCGCCCCGAAGCAGCTCTGCCTTTTTTTCGGGTTTGCCACCTGAACAGTCAGCCTTTCGCTCTTTCTGCCCCAGCCGTAGCCGGAAGCATCGCCGGCCAGCAGATGGCATTCATCCACCATCACCACCACCAGCTTTCCTGCTTCAATTTCCGGCTGACGTTGTTCAACTTTTTTTTAGTTCCTCCCGCCGCCGGAGCACCTTCTGCTCATCTTTTGCCAGATTCACCGCCTGCCGTTTCTTATACGACAGACCTGCCTTGTCCATGAGCTGATAGTAACTGCGGGTGCTTTTGTAGCTGACTCCGTAATTGCTTTCCAGATAAGCTTCCAGTGTCTGCCGGCTTACAGACGGAGCCTGCTCCCTGATCCAGCCGGGTACCTGCTGCTTATCTTCCTCACAGAGAAAGCCTTTGCTGCCTTTGTGGGTCAGCCGCAGTCCTGCCGCCCCGTGCTTATTGTACTGCACCCGCGGACCGCCGACCATGGCCAGCACTGGGGTCTGCTTGCTCACAAAGTTTACGCTCACCGACAAGACCTCTGCTGTAAGCTTTCTCGGGTACATCTCCAGATCCAGCTTCACGGCCTGACCACGCTTGTATTCCCGCACATCCTTTACCTGCTCTGAAAACTCCTCCAGACTCATTGTTTGTTAACCGTATTTTTCTCCCCTACTAAACTACCACACTTCACGTACTTATGCTATATAGCAGTTTGCTCCACTAGTAATCCTCAACGGAGCTACTTTTAAGAAAACAGCCGCCTCTTCTTTAGACAGGTTTCTAAGTAGATCGAGAGTCCTCACTGAATATGTTTTCGGTCGCCTGATTTCTCCAGCTAGAATTTTGCCCCATAAAGCTTGCATTTCTTCATTTGAAATGTCCTCGGCGTACCTAAAAAACCGATTGGTCCAGTCCTCATCTATTGGTTCATCGGTTACGGCTTCCTCTTGTTTAAGTTCTTTTGCTGCAAAGGAAGTAACGCTTTGAACGTTCAACTGCCTTTTCGCTTCTTGATAATTAATCCGTTGTTGCGCCTGCTCTTCGACAGGCAAAGAAATCAATACGGGCGGCTGGTGTGGCTGGGCTGGCGGTAACTGCTGAGGGGATGAAATAGTAATTCCCTGGTCATTATATTCAATTTTACCGGTATTCTCGAAGTTCTCTTTTATGGCATTAGCCAAAACTTTGATTCCTTCGGCTTTAGCTTCTGCTAACGCTTTGATTCGGTACGCTTCTGTGTCTATGTCCTTCCGGTCGTAATATGACTTTCTGTGTCTACCGACAGCCTTTGAGACAACATCAACAAGCTTTTCTAATGGCAGTATCTTACCTAATCCGAGTACATCTTTTATCTCCATCTTCTCGGTTTCGTTTTTGTACTGTTCAACGTGTTCTATTGCAACCCCTAAAATGTATTGCAAGTTGTATTGCAATTAATGCAAAAGCCACCCTTTGAGGAGGTGGCTAAAGTAACTACAAATTGCTCATTATCAACATTTTATATAAGTGGGCCCTGTTGGGATCGAACCAACGACCCTCTGATTATGAGTCAGATGCTCTAACCGTCTGAGCTAAGGGCCCGCAAC
>JAUJON010000331.1 GCA_030447595.1 Thermosynechococcaceae cyanobacterium YX3bin19 | reverse complement strand
CTCTATTGGCAGATGATTCTCTGCTGGCAAATGGCCGTTTTCACTTGTCTCGTCCATTGCACCTGCCGATAATCCTACAAGCGTATACAACCCTCGCCCTACACTCACAACGTGAGAAGTGCGCGTAAACAGAGTAGACATATTCTGTTTACGCTGTTGTCGTGTCCTTCCACCGACGGGAACACCAGTCCAATCCATAACCGCTACGCCTTCGTCTATGGTGAGTGGCCGCTGTGCCCTTTGCAAGATGAACCTTACGGCTTCCTTTTGCGTAAAGCCCTTGAACTCCCTTTTCGCAAAGAGGTTTGTGATTCCAGAACCATCGAATAGCGATGGTTCTTCGCGGCGAGGCCTCTGAGAGGTAGGTTCGCCCTGACTGCCGGACTCTTGTCTTTGTGATTCATCTTCAAGGGCTACCGTTGGATTGTTCGGCGCTGTCGGCCTACCGGAAGCAATCTCCGCACGCTTCTCTTTCCATCGTCGAATCAGCATCCCGCGAGATTCGATGTAGGTCTGAAGCATCGCAATCTGCGCCTCATCTTCTTGGTTTTCTTGCTCAGCCCCTTCAATCATGGCATTGTAGCGTTCAACTGATTGCATTCCCCCCACCCCCTGCGATGTTCATTTAACCTGCAATGTTTATTTAAGCAGATATGGAAAATCATTGCAAGGGGCGCGGGAAAAATCATTGCAACACCCCGCCTTAAAATCCAAAAGAGACGCTCCCGGTGCAATAAGAAGCGTCTCTTCAAGGGTTTCTCCGCCCAACTATTTTTGTGTCAACTGCCTGTAAGTCAATCGCTTGCCGGCAACGCCGTTCATAATTTCAAGAAACCTGTCAGCGTCATTCAGTTTGCGATTGTTGAAGCGAAACGCCTGCTCATCCAAGTAGCGGAACAAGTGAGGCGCATCCACGCTAACATAGGTGCCTTTAATGGTTCGCTTGAGCAAACTCCAAAAGTTCTCAAGCCCATTGGTGGATACGTGACCCTGAGCGTAAGCAACGGCATGGTCTATGACTTCATGGATATACGCCTCATCCAAGCCTCTGTAGGCCGGTAGCGCGTCTGTGTGGACTTCGGAGCCGTGTTGTACGTTTTCGGCAATCTCTTTGTGCAATGTGGCGCGTTGCGTGTCTTTGATATGCTTCGTTTTGACTTCCCCGCCGCGCTCAAGCAATCCCATAACGATTGCTTTGCCCGATGCGCCGCGCCCTTTGATTTTTTCTTCGCGCTTGACCTTGTGCATATTGGCCGCTTTGCCGCCGATGAACGTTTCGTCGGCTTCAATTTCGCCGCTCAGCTTTTCAAAGGTGCCGGTTCGCATCATATGGCGGATACGATGCAACAGAAACCACGCGGTTGCTTGACGCACTCCTAAAGCGCGTGCGACTTCGCAAGAGCTAATGCCGTTTTTGGCGTTCATAATCAGCCAGCAAGCCGGAAGCCAAGTACTCAATGGAAGCGGGCTATCTTCCATGACCGTGCCGACCTTGACCGTGAACTGCTTTTTGCAATTCTTGCAGTTACACACGTAACGCGGCTTGCTAAACTTGCCAACTTCTTGTGAACCGCAACGCGGGCAAGCGACACCGAACGGCCAGCGAACACTAACCATGAAGTCATGGCACGTTTCGGGGCCGGAAAAATAGAGAATGGCTTGCTGCAAGGTTTCTGGAAAAGACGTGGTGCGTTTCATATACTACAATTCTACTACACTTCGTTTTATGTGTCAAGCGTATAATTACCATAGCAAAGGACGAAGATGATTGAGCATCTGGTGTGGTTCAAGCTGAAAGAGAGCGTGACCGAAGAGCAAAAGCAACAGATGCTGGACGCTCTGCGCGCTTTGCGTGGACAGATCGAAGGCATTGAGCATCTGGCGTGCGGCGTGGATTTCAGCGGTCGCTCGAAGGGTTACGAGATCGGCCTGGCGGTGCGCTTTTCCTCACGCGCGGCGCTTGAAGAGTATGGGCCGCACCCGGCGCACAAGGCGTTCGGCGAAGGTTTCAGCCCGCTCTGGGACGACGTGATGGCGCTCGATTTTGAAACCGCGTAGATCGGGAGATTTCGAGACGGTGGAGCAGCGGCGCGCTTGGGCACAGCCGCGAGCACTCAATCTGAGTACTCAACCGGTCACGGGCGGGAGCGGTTGAGGGGGCGTGGATCACAAAAGACGGCCCGACGACAACCGCTGCAGCGCGTCCTGCACCAGCGGCCTCAGCAGCGGCACGAGGTAGAATACCGCTGCGGTGATGGCGCCGGCGACGGCGAAACCGGCCAGGCCCTGCCAGATCGAGTGTCGCCCGCGCGTGGCGCGCG
>JAUJON010000330.1 GCA_030447595.1 Thermosynechococcaceae cyanobacterium YX3bin19 | reverse complement strand
ATAGCCAATGCCGCAAAGCTGATAACATGTGCGTAACCAAAAATTCTGGTTCAACAGGAGTGCAAGCGAGCTAAAAGCAAAACGATTTCATCAATCGCCTGGCGTAGGCTAGTACCGGATTGATCGGACTGGTTCACTAGAATGCTAAACACTAGCGGGGCATAGTTGGGACTATTAAGATAACCTGAAAGTGCTGAGACGCCGCTCATACTGCCAGTTTTAGCTCGGAGGATACCTTGAGCTGGGGTGTTACGGAAACGATTTTTTAGAGTACCGCTTACCCCTGCCACTGGTAAAGAAGCTCGAAATACTCCTGCTTGGGGGGCTTGCGCGATCGCACTGAGCGTTTGGACTAGGGCGGCTGGACTAGCTAGGTTATGCCGAGACAGCCCTGAGCCATCTGCCAGAATGAAGCTTTGGGGGGCAACTCCCAACTGGGTTAAAGTGGCTTTGACCACCGCTAGTCCTGCTGCTGACGAATTTATGGCAGTGGGCGATTGGGTTGCACCCATGGTTCTTAGCAGGGACTCAGCATAGAGGTTGTTGCTCTCCTGGTTTGTTTCAATCAAGAGCTGCGGTAGAAGAGGTGAGGCAACCGCTGCAATTTCTCGCCCTTTTCCAGGAGTGGGAGCTGAGGCAATAGAGGTTCGAGCAACCCGGAGCTGCTCTTCCCTTAAGGCTTGGCGGAAGTGCCGTAAGAATTGTTGAGCTGGTTCGAGAACGGCTAGATTAAGCGACTGTGGCTTTGAACCCAAGGGCATTTGCCCGGCAACCTGGAGAACAGGTCTACCTAGGTTGCGGGTCACGGTCACTGACGTCGATGCTTGAGGTCCAACCGTGATAGAACGATTCTCAATACCCCATTCAACGACTACAGCCGGATCACTCCAAGCAACCCGCAGGGGTTGGCCCAAGGCTTGGGGAAATAACTGCAGTTCCACAGCATTTTGGTTCAAAATTAAGCTGTTAACCGGGGCGCCGTAGTCTGCCTGGATATCTTCCCACTCCCAGCTTGGGTTGATGGCAGTTCCTTGAAAATAACTGTCATCAACAATCAGGTGATCCACCTGGCGAATGCGCTGACGCCTCAATTGTTCAGCTAAACTCCGAAGCTGGACATTAGTAAAGCTGGGATCGCCCCTGCCAACGAGGCGGAGAGTCGTCGCAGGTGCAGCCACTTCATAGATAGAGGTGCGATAGCGGAACTGAGGACCTAATTGACGTAGGGCGGCAGCAGTAGTCAGCAGCTTGACGTTGGAAGCAGGGATGAAATAGCGGTTGGATTCGTAAGTATAGAGGGTGTGGGGAGTTGCAGATAGCGTTTGCACTAAAACTCCCCACTGGGAGCGAGCATATTGGGGCCGGTTAGTAATTGCGGCGATCGCACCTCCTAACTGGGCTGCACAGAGCAGTTTTGCAGAACCTGGCTTCTGTGAGCTGTGTTGTGCTGGTACAACCTGCTGTGACTGTTTAGGCACAGCTCTAGCAATTTGTGGCCACGTCCCCAACAGGGCACTGAGAAAAATAAGTAGAAAGCCAACTGGTTTACCCAGCATATGCTCCTTCAGCGTTCATAAACCCTTGAATCAGCTTTCTACCGGTTTGCAGCATTTCGAACCTCGTCTTTTCTGCCTCCGTTAAGTTTCAGCAGGGGTCAACAATAGATACTAATAGGTTTTAATCTGAAGGGAGTTAAGCGCCTGTTCATTTCCATCTGTAGACAGGCTCAACAGCAGCTCACCGCTACGGGTAGTACTGCTTAGACTACACCTTTGTACCGCATTCAGGGCAGAAGCGGTTACTCGCAACATTTTTAGTACCGCAGCTACTGCAATAAACTAGCTCTATTGCTTTTTCCAGCTTCAGTAATTCCGGTAGACCAATCATCTGGGCATTACTCTTGCCGGGAGCAACCATTGGGTAGCAGTTTTCATTCTTGGTGACTTGGGCATCAACCAGTACAGGGCCATCGTGAGCTAGCATTTCAGCAACAGCATCCGCTAGCTCGGCCCGCTCGGTAACCACCATCCCCTTGATACCAAATGCTTTCGCAAGTTGAACAAAATCAGGCATTCCCGCTGCCATACTAGAGTGAGAATAGCGCTCACTGAAGAATGCTTGCTGCCACTGGCGGACCATGCCCTGCCAGAAGTTATTGATGATCACCGTTTTAACGTTGATGCCATACTGGGCCAAGGTTGCCAGCTCTTGCAAGTTCATCTGGAAGCTAGCATCCCCACTGATACAAATAACTTCTTGCTCGGGGAGCGCAACTTTTGCACCCATTGCTGCGGGTAAGCCGTAGCCCATGGTGCCTAGACCCG
>JAUJON010000329.1 GCA_030447595.1 Thermosynechococcaceae cyanobacterium YX3bin19 | reverse complement strand
TGCCGTACTTGATAGGCCGCCCCTCATAGCCGGTTACCCTCAGGCTTTCATTTCCTACGCCCTGCCCTGCCCTGCACTCACTAAGATTCGGCTGATTCCACTCAATCAAATTGTGGGCTAGCTGACCTTCCTGACTGACTGCCCATCGCAAGCTCTCCCACTGCTCCAAACTGAGCTGCCGCGGACCTGCCGGGTCCAGCTCGCCCATCGCTGCCTTGTGGAACGTCCAGCCGGTCAATCCTCCCAAGCTAAACACTACCGCTGCTGCAATAACCACCGGCGTCAGTAGCTCCTTGAGATACTTTCCCCTCAGCTTGGTTCCAGCAGTCTCAATCAGGGTGTTTGCCTGGGCCTCAACTGTTGCTAAGTGCTTTTGAGAAGCAACCTTCAGTGCTGCCGCCAAGTCCTGGTGTAGCTTGTCCCGCTCCTGCTGGGCCAGGACCAAGACTTGCCCTATATCCTGCTTTATCTGTATGCGCTGGGAAGTCGTAAATTGCCTCAGCTCCTTGACCTGATCTTTGACTCCAGAAACCAATTGGCTGCCCGTTGCTTCCACTCCCTGAAGGTAGCCCTTGATGTCAGCTTTCTGGGTATCAAGCCATTGCCGTATTTCCTGGAAGCGTTCCTGCTGCAACCTCAGCAACCGCCTAAACAGCGCCTCAAATTGTTCTGGAAACATCTCTAGCAACACCTCTAACTGACCTGTTGCTACCAGGAGTTGAAAGCTAGGTTCATTCACATCCCACCCATTGCGGACTACCAGCTCTAGCACCTTAGCTTTGAAGGTGTCAGATCGTCCCTCTAGGAGCAAGTCCAGGTTATTTTTCTCCTGCTCACTCAACCTCTGCCCATGTCCATTCTGCTGACTCATGGCTTGGCTCCCAGGAGTGCCCCCGTCTTCATCACCTCCACCTCAAAATGCTTCAACCACTGGTAGATTCTAGAGCGATGCGAGCGGCTTAACGGTGAGCTTTCCCCTACTGCTGCTCGGAACGTCAAATTATTTTCATCTAGCAGCTCAAAGGTATCGTCATACAAGTCCGGCATTGTAATCACAATCCCACCGTATTGCTCTAGCTGTTTCCTAGTCTTCGAGTTATCAAGAATCCGAAACTTCTCCGCATCGCCAAAGTAGAGATTCTTCACTGCAACGTATCCCACCGCATCGCCTGCAAAGTCCATCAACAGCTTCAGGGCATTCACCGAATCCTTCACTCGTGACAGCACAGAGACAATCGTGATGCCATAGCCCAACTCTTTAGCTGACTCCAATAGCCCCATCTCTGCTTCCAACTTCTCAAAAGCCTCATTTCCTCCTGCTGGCAAGTCCACCAACATTACCTTGGCTCCTACTGCTTCCATATCATCCAGGAGAGCATCTGCACCTCCCCTAGCCCCAATATCAATTCGCTTCACCCCGTCCCCGAAGTCCTTGTAGTAGCGATAGAGCTGGGCATTACGCTTGTCGCTATCGTAAGCTGCACACTGAACAGTCTTGCTAGCCAGTAAATCCACCATTCCACGGGACCATGTGGATTTCCCTGTTCCCCCCTTGTCACCCGTTACCGCAATTAAGTGCTTCTTTGTAGCCACTGCCTTTGTGTCAGCCTTTGCCTTCTCAACTGCTTCAACCATAGGTGCCTCCTATAAATCCTCAGCTACTTCTACAAATTCACTTAACTTGCGGCCTGCTGATTTCCTAGTGTTCTTGGCTGCTCCAGAGCTCTCCTCTAACTGCTCTACAGCAGCTTGCGGCTTTGCCTTAGTCGCCTGTGCAGAAATAGCATTACCTCTCGAAGTAGGCTTAGTTCCCTGACTCCTCTTTCCATTACGTATTCTGCTAGCCTTCTTCGCATCTTGGCGTCTAAACACAGTTAAATACTGCTTCAAAGAGCTACCCTTAATTTCAATACCGCTACTTGTTAATAACTCAGCAGCCTCATCAAAGCTGTATCCTTTCGCTAAAATGCCCTCAATATCTGGTCGCAGTTCAGCAATCGCCTCGCGCAGCTCAAAGACTTCCTTCTCCTTCGGAGCTACTTCAGCAAGGACTGACTTAGCTTTATCAATTGCCGTTTTCTTAACCTGTGTCTTAGGAGCCATACCCCGCCCTGCTTTAATCAGCCAATTGTAAACAGTTTTTTACTCAACCGAAGCCTAGAAGAATACAAATACCCCAACTTGTAATATTTCTTCTTCCCCTGCTACTACTTTTCTTTTTCCGAGTAGCTAGCATGAGTGTACTTACTACACCTTTTTTCTTGCCTAACGGCAACCGCTTCATTCCGCTAGCGCTGCATTCGCTGAAAAAAGGTTACGTGCGCCGGGGC
>JAUJON010000023.1:33808-38410 GCA_030447595.1 Thermosynechococcaceae cyanobacterium YX3bin19 | reverse complement strand
ATCATATCGCTCTGCTTCTGGCTGTCCCAATCCAAGAGCAAGACTTTGATGGAAGGGATCTTGCCTGAGTACCTGTTTGGTTTGCTCCTGAGACAAACCATCGTCCAGTGCCTTCTGAGCAATGCGCTCGTAGACATCAATGGGAGCTTGAGAGCCACTTTGGGCTTCTTGCTGGTAGCGACTATGAACAGCGGAGGCATCAAAGGCAGGTTGAGAAGGTGCGGCTTGGCTGTTCCTGTACCTGAGTTTCGGCAAGCTGCTGGCTCCCAGCGAGGCCATACTGGTCAATCTTGAGTTCCCCATGCTTAGCATGGAAAATCTTCTTGTCATTGACAGTAATGATTAGCTCTCCTTGCAGACCAGAGGGGTCATCCAGAGCCTGTTGGAACAAATCCTGTTGCTCAGCGGTGAAATCATTAAAGTGTTCTGTTGGGACCTGCCCTCATAAAGCAAGTGCTCTCCTTGATAAACTGCAAGTTCTGCATGATTGAGATCTAAGTCGGAACGCTCCTGTAACCTTTGGTAAAGAGCATTGATGAATGGAGGTTGCTGAGGTTCAGATTCTAAAGGAGCTGATTCGGCAGTGTCTACTTCTAAAACATCCGGCTGGTCCTCAGGGGATGAAGCTTGAGCTTGCAATTCCTGCTCCAATTCAGCATCCAAAGACGGAATAGACTGGTCTTGAGTAAAGGTTTGTCTTTGTGGCTTTGGCTCAGGTGTTTGCCGGGATTCCTCTTGTGGTGTAGCCAAGGTTGGATCAGTGCCACTGCGAAGCTCCTCTCCATCTGGGATACCATCGCGGTCAGTATCCTGGCTTTTGGGGTCGGTGCCCAACAACACTTCCTGGAGGTCATTAACTCCATCTCGATCCGTATCTAAGCTGTAAGGGTCAGTCCCAAGCCTGACCTCTTCTCCATTCGTTAAGCCATCCCTATCACTGTCTTGAGATAGCCAAGGGTCTTCTCTCGGAGCCTCATCCTGCTGGCTCACTTGCCTCTCCTTTTGTTGAAATTGATTTACGGTAACCACACTGTTCCGCTCTTGGCGAAACAACACCTCACCTCCCGACTTGACTTCAATGGCAGGAACACTCCCCTCATAGCCGGAGATGTCTGAGCCTTGAGCTATAGGTCGCTGGAACGCTTCGAGCAATCGCTGCATTTGTTCTGGGGATAGCTCATTGCGAAACGCCGCTTTAGAGGGTCGCCCGTAGACGATCCTGCGGTCCATCTCAATCCGCAGGTCTTTCTTTGCCTCCTTAGCCACAGGCTCAGAAGCACGTCGCTCCTCAAAGCGATCAACATACTCTTGCAACCTTTGAGCGTCGCTAGAGTTCACATCATCGGTCATGATAAACCTCCTTCAGCAAACGAATAAACGACGAGTCATATTGAGTTCAACCTGAAAATTTCTTAAGGCGAAGCTACACTTACCCTCAAGACAACGCCCGTGTCGTCACTCGTAAACATTCCTGAATTTGCCTGCGGATATCTGTCGCATCAGGAATCTGAGCATCAATTCGTGTTGGTTTAGCTCTGGGGGAAATTGAATGCCTTCGGTGCGGTCTAGTATGACCTGTTGCTGGATGCGGATGTAGGTCCAGATGCAATCAACCTTGACAACCATGACATCTGGATCAACGGGGACATCCTCATCAATCCAAACATCCTCTAGCCGACCTTTCTCCCAGTAAATGGCTGGACGAATTGCCATTTCTTGGTAGTAGATGGAAATCTCTGTTGGAACATACCCTTGTGGAAATTTAGGCTTGTCCCAGTGATGAGCTGCATTAAAAACGGTAGAGGGATAGCGGTCTTTGAGAGCTGCGAACCGTGGCGGTAATTTCTCGTTAATCAGGTCGATGCGAGCTTGAGACAACTTGTAGGCCATCAGATATCTCCTAGCAAAATTAATGGGACAAAATGCAATGGATAAAACCAGTAAAACCATCGAGCCTGGGGACCGCGATCACGAACCCTATTAAGAAATGGCATCAAGACCACAAAGGGCAGGGCAAAAATTTGTCGTGGGTGGCTCAACGCATAGACTAAATGCAGCACTGCAAACCCCGCAAGCCACAGCAACATATTAACTCTAGAGTCTAGCTGCTTGGGTGGATTTTGCAACAGGTTTGGGTAGCTGGAAATTAGATAGACCAGCATAACTCCGTAGTAGTGGTAGTCCAGGAAGAGGGTAGCTACACCAATAAATGAAAACCACAAAAACGGGTTCATTCGGCGCTGCTGAACCAACCGGACCAGCACCAGGCCCAGCCATAGCTGAAATACTGGATTCAGGGGAAAAAGAGACTTGATGAACAGGGCATGAACTGGCTGAGCGGCGATCGCCAAAATCAACAAGCGCCGCTGATAGCGATGCCAGTCACGGGTATGCTTTGCTCCCTGTGCTAGTAGCCAAACAAATAAGGGAAAGGAAAAGCGCCCTATAATCCGCAGCTCCTCTACCTCCAGGACATAGCCAAGGTGATCCACCACCATCAGCAGTGCTGCCAACACTTTGATATGGAAGGTGGTGAGGTAAGATGGGAGACTTGAGGACAAGTTGGGCCATTAGCGCTCCAAAGTTGGTGTTTTCTGGGATTGGCGATTGAGCTGACCGGAAGATTTCTCCGCCAGGGTTTTGCGAACCGCAGCTTGGCTTACCGTTTTGATGAACTGCTCTGACTTATCGCCAAACTGTTGTGCTTTCGGGTCATGGCGAAGAATCTGAACGATATTCTCCATCGGCTGACCATCACGGGCGGCATTGCGAGCAATCTCCAGTGTTTTACCTACGGGAGAGGAAGCTTCTACCCCTTGTGCATACTGGGAGTACAGTTTTTGGTGGGTTGCACCCTCTGAGATACTCACCTTGATCTGCTCAGGGGACTTGGCTGCGTTTCCCTGCTGCCTTGGATAGGGTCGTCGAATGCGACTCAGCGCCTCCAGGGGGCGGTTGGTTGCGTCGTTGACGAGTTCTGAGATTTCCCGATTACCCTGCATTTAGGACCTCCTCTGATTGCTGCTGCTCTTGAGCATGTTGTTGTGCAGCTTGGGCAGCCTTCACTTCTTCGGGTTCTGGCAGAATCATGTCTGCATAGGTCATCCGGTCCAGTAGCTCCCCTCGTAGGGTCTGATCATCCAGTTGCAGCCCCGTACACTGGGCGTTATGAATCATTCGGGGGCCAATCTTTTGGTCAAACCTTTCCAGGCAGCGCTGCTCTAATTCAAATGTTTTAGGCGCAATCTTCACTTTTGGGATGTGCCACGGCAGCGAAGACTGCCCTCGTGACTTGTAGCCAGAGTTAATCAGGATCATCTCCCCCTGGTCCATCTGCCCAAATCGATGAGCGGGAAATAAAGGAACCTTATGGATGTTCTCGGAGCGAGACCGGCTGGAGGAGCCATAGGAATGTGACTGAATTTTGGCTTCCTTTTCCCCCAGGGCCAGGCTCAAATCCCGCTGGTAGTCGGGGTCATTGCTCTTAAAGATCAGCTTGTTGACAGTTCCTGTCTCAATGTTGCGGGACTTCTCCGGGCCGTAGCGATCCCGTAGCTGGGAGCGACCCTGACAGGCAAGCACTGCCACCAGTCCGTAGGAGCGGCGGAGGTTTAAGTCCACATCTAAATCAGGAAAGTAGGCGCTGGTGAATTCATCCAGAAAGGCACATAAAGGGGTTGTACGCTGAAACTGGTTGTTGAGGTTTGCCACCAAAAAAGAGCGGTACATCATGGCACATAGCGGCGCTGTGACTGCAGAGCGCTCCTCATCCACCTGGAAAAAGATGATGTGCTTGCCGTCCATCCGCAGGGGAATCGTCGGCTTCCCGACAATCGAGGGTAGCAGGTCACGGGCAATGAAGGAGCGAAAGGCGTTGACGGCACCGCCCACAATCCCGGCCACTGTCTTCTCTGCCTCAGCCACTGAGACGGTAGTGGTGGCGGCCACCTGTGCCCACAGGTCCAGCCCATCGCCTCCTTGAGCACTGGCAAGACGACGTGCCAGGTTGGGTAGCGAGAGGATAGCCCAGGCCGTTAGGAAATCTGGGTAGGCCGAGCCTTTTGCTAACAACAATACCGTTTCTATCAAGGAATCGGCAGCAGGTCCGAAGAAATCATCTCGCTTGCTACTTGGCATCATATTGCGATTAATGGTGGCAGCAATCTGACGCGCTGTGGTGGAGTCATACTCATCCCGCAGGAATCCCATCGGATCAAAGCACCCAGACCAAGGCAAGCCCGGAGCAAAGCAGTGAATCTGGTAGCCTAGGGAAAGGGCATAGGCGGCATGTTTACGGTGTTGCTCTGCCTTGATGTCGTAGACAAAGGCTGTGAATCCTTGCTCTATAGTCGAGCGGAGCAACTGATCCATTGCAGTGGCGGTTTTACCACTATCAGTCACACCCACGACCATGAGGTGCCGCTGAGCATCAGGGATGGGATATTTCTTGGGGTCCCCCAGGTATAGTGCGGTCTGAGCAATCTTGCGCCCTTTAATTTGCTTCATGGCCTTATTCCGGGCATGTCGAATTGCTGCTTTGTCTGCCCAACGTGCATCGGCCAGCTTGTCAGTTTTACGAAAAAGTCGGGTGACGAACCAGAC
>JAUJON010000023.1:24904-33708 GCA_030447595.1 Thermosynechococcaceae cyanobacterium YX3bin19 | reverse complement strand
GTTTAGGGGGGATATGACGTGCTAGCTGGTCTTCCAACTGGTCCAGGCCAAACTCGATATGGGGGTCTACGAAGTTAGCGGGCAGATCATCTGAGAGTTTCGAGGTCTCAAGCTGAATCATGACGGCCCGCATCGCAGATTCGTACTGGGCGATGGCGCGTTCGCACAACTTCAAGTAGTCCTCAGTGCAACGGATGGAGCGCCGGTACAGGTCTATTTGAGATGGGTAATGCTCTGGGGTCTGCATCATTTGCTGTAATACAGACTGCTGGCGCTCTAAGAGATGCTGGTACTTGCCTGTGGTTTGATTGAGCTGGTCGAGGGACTGCTGAAAGCTATGATGTTGCTTCAGAAGATACTGCTCCTCATTTAATCGTTTCTGAGTGCTGCCCTTGAGCTTCGGCGGTGCCGTCAATCGGTGGAAGCATAGCTCTGCAATCGTGGTGCCAATGGCAACAGGGATTGGGGACAGCCCCGCGATCAGCAAAATCAGTGCGGCAACCGCTGAAAGAGAGAGAGAAAACAGGAGCCGGTTGACTGGCCGCGCCAGGTGATAGGTGTCCTCAAAATAAATGGCAAGGGGGAAAGGGGCACGGGTCTTTGATACGAGGAATAGAATTGCATTGGGCTGGTAGGGTCCAACAAAGCGAAACTTCTGGGCGATGTCCATCAAATACTGGAATATTGCTTGGGAAATCCCTAGCTTTTGATGAAATGGGGCAGCGCGGCGTGAGTAGATGAAGCTGCTCAGGTATTCTTCATCCACTTTGACTTGCATGAGGTCATACCCTACATGGCAATGGGGGCAGATTACCCCAAAGCGATCGCCAGGAAACTTAGTCGGAAAACAGAATGACTTGGAGCAATTAGGGCAGCGGTCTTGTTGAACCTGCATCTCTCTTTTTGGGACTCATGGGATTGTCTGACGTTTCAGCTCGTTCAAGAAAACGCAGCGCCGTCTCTGGAATGACGGGAAAACGGGTAGCGATCCACAACAATAGGTATGGGCCAAAGAGATAGAAGAGCACTACAGCCGTCAATCCTTGCCAGAAACGGCGATCCTCTAACTTAGCGCGATAGCTTTTTTTATACCGGGTAAATTCTTCTTCCAGTTTAGGTGCCACATGAAACTCCTTCTCAGCTAGTTCTGGCACAAACAAGCATAGTAAAAGCCCGCTTGATAAGCTAAACCCTAGCTCTTAGAGCCTGAACGAGCGCGAGTTGCACCACGAATACTCGAAGAAGCAGCACCGGCAGCGGCTCGACCTACTGCACCACCCGCTAGGCCACCCACTGCCATCACGCCAAGGGAGCCGACAGTGGTGATGGTGGTGAGCCCTGCATTGGTCAGTGAACGAACGGCGATAATTGCCCCTCCCCCCGCTAACCCGGCGGCAATTACCCAGGCTCCTACCCCCATCACTAAGGGGAACAAAATATCACTCAACATGGATGTCTCCGAAGTCTGTATCAAAGAAGCAAAGATGGCAATGGTCATCACGTAGTAAACCTGACACAGGATAATCGACAGGTAAGTAACGCCCCATTGCAGTAGACCGCTAATGTTTGAGGTGGGAAAAATACTGTAGGCTGCCATCACCGGAGCCGTTAACGCCCACAGGAATAAGATCAACTCCTGCAACGTGGCAAAGAAATACTGCATGGCGTACATGATTCCCTGAAACAGGCCAATGGCTGTATTGCCCAACACATAGTCTCGAAATATAGCCAGAGGAACAAGGTTATCGACGTTTGGTACCTGTCCACCCCTGAGTCGATCCAGCTCAGCGGAAATCGTTTGAGTCATGTCATCGTAGAACCCACCCAGGAATCTTGCTGTGGCAGCGCAAGCAAAGTTAACCCCAGGAATTCCCAAACACTGCTCTCGCGCCGCTTCTTTTCTTAAGTTATTTGCAAACTCTCCCACCCGGTAATAGCAGTTGAGTCTCCTGATGGCAGCTAGCTGATCCGGGTTCAAGGATGGTGTCAGCTCAGGGAGGGGAAAGTCCCCAGAAAGTGCTTCGGGCAACAACACAGCAGGATTGGGCAGCGCATCACAAATCTTGATTTCCCGCTCCAGGCTTGTCTTTGACTTGGTGGAGACAATCTGATCTGTCAGGGCATTGGTGATGCTAACACCGTTGATATTGGCTTGCAGCAGTGCAGCGGTAACCTGGTTAAACAAAATCTTGCCTGCATAGGCAATGGAGCCGTAGTTTGAGCCATTGCCCAGGAAGAGATAGGAGATCAAGACAATGACCAGAATCCCTCGGATCATGAACACTAAAGCAGGCAATCCGTCTCGGGCGAGAGTCGAGAATATCGTGACGATGTAGACCGTTAGGACGATAGCTGATATTAGACGAACAAGCTGCATCATCACGTCATACACTTGGGAAACCGCATTGACAGATGAACCCCCTACCCCCAGGAAGGTGGACTGCCAGGTTTGATCCCACCACTCGGAGGTGCTCTGAACCTGACCTAAGAACCCGTCGAGATTTAGTTGTGCCTGAGCATAGATGGGTCCCGCCAGGGTTAGCACCAGCAAGAAAGGAACCACAAACAGCAGGCGGTTGCGAGTTTTTCTCGACAGTTTAATTAGGCGAAGATTGGGTAGCAAAGAGGCCGGGGATATAGATTGCATCGGTTGACCCTACTGCGAGTTGGGCGGTTTTTTGTTGCTCAAGTACTTGCATCTGATTCGCGTGGCGCTGAGCATTGAATATATCGTGGAGCTGAAGGTTGCCCATTGCTTGCCCTACCCGCAACTCCTGCAGGTGCTCATTGGCGACTTGCGACTGTGTGGCTAGGGCAGCAGTTTGACCTGCGGCGATAGCGCTTTGATTGCTCAGCGTTGCCAGTTGCCTAGAGATAGCGGCATTAGCCTTGCCCACCTCTGACTGCTGGGAAGCCAAGTCCTTGAGAATATCCTGAGAGGCTGTGCGCCCTTGGGCCTGCTGGGAGAGCTTTTCTGCTGCAGTGGAGGCGTTTTGAGCCAGCTCTGCATTCTGGTAAGTTTGCTGGCTTTCGCTGGAAGAGCGTCCATAGCTACTTTTTGCCGCTGCCGCACTCGCAGTACTGAGCTGTTTTGTAGCTGCTAGGCGCTCTTGTCCCTCGCCTAGACCATTGCCCAGCACTGAATCGGTATGTATCCAAAGCCCGTCTGAGTTAGCGGTATCGGTGACCATTTGCTGCTGCTCATAGATCCGCTCCGGCGTTATCGGAGTTCCGGTGGGAACTGTTCCCTTAGTAGTACCCCCAGGCTCAGTGACAATCTCTCCAATCTCTCCGGGGTACTTACTCGGATCAAGAATCCCCAGCTCTCCCAGGATTGCTTCAATTTGGCTGATAGCGCCAGAGATGTTATTGTTCGTGATTCTTCGGTAAAACTCCTCGGCTTGGCGCAGGGCATCGCTAACGGTATCTACGGTTTCATCAACAGTATCAATACCGTCGAGGGCTTGATCCACTGGATCTGCATCTTTCTTACCTGTAGCACCCCCTAGCAGGTCAAACACTTGCTGAACAGAGCTACGGTCATTGACGAAGCCTGCTACAGCAGCAGTTGTCGTAGATAAGCCTAAAACTAGGGCTAGAAGAACGATGGTTGTATGGTTTGGTTTCTTACGCTTGTTGTGGGTTTTGGATAGGGAAATCATAGTTGCGGAACCCCTTCTTTTGGGTCGATTATTTTATAACTAGATGGAATGCGAATTCCTAACTGCTGCAACGCCCATGCATATTCAGGAGGCAAATAATCCACAACTCCTGAGTGGGATTCAGCTTCAGTAGCATCCTCTAACATAGATTGTTGAAACGCTTTTTTCCCCCCTGCTTTTTGGATTGTTTTGGTGTACATTTGCAATGCTAGTTCCCGTGCAAGTTTCATCGGTAGATACTGGCTGGGCCAATCCTCTAAGTTGTTTTTTGAGATCAGGGAAGTGCATCCCTTCCTTGGATTAACTTGAATAAGCTCGGGCCAAAACTCGTTGCTAACCCCATATATATCTACTAAGTAGTAGACATTTTGGTTATCCGCTACCGATGCGGTGAGTTCTACCTTCTTTACCTGATCAGGTAAACAGTCTTTGTAATCTTGTGAGTTTCTCTTTTGGCTTATCTCCACTGTATTTGACTGAATAATTTGAGCACGAGACCACCTTGCTCCATAAACAAATGCCTCCGCACTTGTGAGCAAGAGAACGACTAGGGTTGGGTTGAGGTGGTTATCTTTTTACGTATGTTCTTCATTGCTTTTTTTAGAACTTGACATAGTATCTAGGGTTGACGGGCTGTCCATGCTTTCTAATTTCAAAGTGCAGGTGAGGACCAGTAGACCCTCCTGTATTGCCAACACGACCAATTTGTTGGCCTTGGGAAACACTGTGCCCCTGACGCACATTGAAATCTTGGAGATGAGCATACCGTGTGGTCATGCCATTGCCATGATCAACAATGACAATATTGCCATAACCCCCATCCAGCCTGCATAAGTAATTCTCCCTCCATTTGAGGCTTTAACAGGTGCTCCCATGCGAGCACCAATATCCAGTCCTGCATGAAACCTTGTTCTTCTATGAATTGGGTGGAAGCGGTACCCCATCTCACTAGTTGCAGGACCTTTCGCAGGTATGATAAACCTCCCAGTTGCCTTGCCTGAACCTGGCGTAAAAATGCCGCCCCCATCAGGTACTTGGGCACAGTTTTGCTGTGCAAAGACTGAAAAGGGGTCCTCCAGACTTGCCCACTGGCCCATAGCGAATGCTGTTAGTTGGATTTCTCCAAATGGCGTGTTGTTCCGCTCCTCCTGGCAAAGAGGTGAACTGATTGCGGCCCAGCACCCGGTCTGCCAACTGGAAGTTACCCTGCTGGATAGCTCCTAATATATTTACTCGTTTTTCTCTGCCATACAAATCAATCCAGGCGAGTGCTGCCTGGTCCTGGATTTGTTTGTTGGAACTCCACGGGTCAAGATGGCGATACTGTCTACGACGCATCAGGAGCTGGCGCGTACCAGGTTTAAACTGATACCACCCACGGGCTCCTAGATAATTAGGTCCGATATTGCGCCCACCACTGCTCTCCCCGGCAGCAATACGGGCCAGGTATCGCTTGAGATTTTCCTGAGCAACGTTGCTGCCGGTAACAGGCTGGCCTGCTGATGCAACAAGCTGAGCATCAGGGGGACCAGCATAGGTACCAGAGTCACAAGCTGGTTCAGGACCATAACGAGACTCATATTCAGACTGAATCCGGTCGCGCTCCTGGAGCAAGAAATCAGGGGGGCACTTCTTGAGGCAACCAGTACCAATCCGCCCTCCTGCACCTGCCACGGGGTCGGGATGGGGATGAAGTGTGGGCTGCATTGTTCACCCAAAAACGGTACGTCGATACAGAACTGGAAGTTGGCTTGGATTCGAGCGGTAGATGGCTTGCCACTTCCCCCTCTTTGATGTCCTCCAAGCTCAATTTGACATGGGCCTCTGTCCCCCAGACAGGGACACCCGTAGGTTCTTTCCCGCCGTTGATTGAGGCTAAGAAGCCCTTACCCCCTACTTTTTGAGACCCCCTTCCACCCAAGCCTTACCACTGAGGTTACCGGGTGGCCCACCCCCATCGGTGTTGTCCATCTCGAAGTGGGCACAGCGTTTTTCATCGCAAGGTTCAGGAGTGAATTTCTGGTCCTTTGTCCCCCCTGAAAGCACATTCACCACAGGAGTCTCAACTGGTCCTGCATAGGCAATATCAAGGCGACCAAATAAATCCCCCAGCAAGGCACTGAGGGCAAAATCGATTGGCAGTTTGTTGACCGGAATCTGAGACAGCCCCGGTAGTTCAGCGAGATACTTGCTGGCAATGTTGGGCAATGTTTTGAGCGGACGGTCAGCAATTCCCGATAGAGACGAAATGCTCAAATTGTCGATATCCAGCGCTCCCAAAGGCAGGTTCTTTAGTTCAGGAATAGCCTTGAAGATATCTTCTCCAGTCAGGTCCAACCCCTCCAGGACGGTCTGCTGAGCTATAGTTTTCCAGTCTCCGGCGATTACTCCATTAACTGTTGGAAATGCCTTGTCGATTGGGAGTTGAACGATTTCTGGGTGGTCCTGAAGTATTCCTTTCAACTGCGTCTGCTGCTTCACTGAGAGTCCCGCCCCAGTCCCCCTCTGCCAGTTGCAGAACGGGAATGCCTTTGTAGGTTGGGTTTCCTCCTAAGCCTTCCAGCAAGGCTTTCTCAGCAGTATCTAGTACCTTCCTACCCACTTGACCCAGGTTTCCATCCAAGATATCCGCAACAGGTAAATTCACTAGCTCAGGATGGCTTCTAGTGATTTCCTGAATTACAACCTTCGCTGCTGCTGCCTTTGACTGAGACAATACCCCGTCCAAATTACCCTGCAAGATCGAGTTAAGGGGACGTTCGCCAGCCTGGGGTCCAGAGCCGCTATTTCTTTCAGTGCTCTTTGGCTTCCCAAGTCGAGCGCTCGTTGCCCAAGTTGCTCTGGGTTCTGGGCTGCTTCAGCCAGCGTTCGAGCCAGGAAGGGAATTTCTCTAAGGGGCACCTTGCGGAGTTGGGGGTAGGCTTGATACAGCTCCCCTACTGTCATGTTGCGGATCAGCGCGATTTGGCTCAAGGGAATCGTGTCAATGGAGGTTCCTGCTTGAGAGGCGATCTCCCGCAGCGTCATGCTGCCAACCTTCTGAAAGTATTTGCTCTGCTGCAAGTCCCCAATCTTGAGTATTTCATCGGGCGTTGAACCCACTGCCCAAGCACGGGAGGGGTCATAACCCAATGCTCGAATAGTGCTCGATTGGTATTGAGAGAACCTGGAAGGAACCCGGTTTATCAGCAGGCTGAAGCTGAGACAGGCTAGAGGATAATTCGCCGCTGGGGTCGTAGTAAATCCCCGGTACAGTTCCTTTGGAAACCTCTTGAGGGTAGTCCTGGACGTTGCTGCAAGCTGCCCTGATTCAATGGACCAATAATCTGTGCCAGTACGGGTGCATGACCAGAGCTGAACACAAGACTAGCAGTGAGGACATTGAGAACTCTGTGCGATCGCATGGCGCAATCCCCAAACCAGGGATGAATGATTTGAAGTGCGAAATCTTTGGGTCTACCTGTATGGCACTCAGCAAGTGGTCGAAGTCAGCTAGAAGCTAACGACTGATTGGGTTGGGAAACACCGAGGTCGAGAACTCCGGCTGGATCTCAACTTTGGTGTAGTCCGGGGATTCACTAATGGGCTTGAGCCGAAATCGGTATAGCCCTGATTCGGTAGAGACAAACAACATGCGCGTACCGTCTTTACTGGGTAGCTGGTCCTTAAACTGGATGGGAGGAATGCGCCGCACCAGCAGCTTGGTTGGTCGCGGGGAGTCAGGACACTCTGTTGTCTTGGCATCACACAGAGTACTCCATCCATGCCAGTGAAGATCACATCATTCAGGTGGCTCAGGTTGACGGAACTAATCGGACTGCCCATATCAAGCACCAGGCCCATCAGGGTGACATCGACCTTAATCACCCGCTGGAGGGCAAACTCCTGGGGAACGGTGAGGGTATCTTTTGCCATTGCGGGAGTGGACGAAAGGCAGGCGAGAGAAACGGTACAAGCTGCTAAGTGAGAGAGAGTTCATGGTCTTGTAGGCTGAAATTTGCGGAATACATCTCCTTGGTCAGGGTTTACGTCCTCATTCACTACCCGCACGGTTTGGTTGCCATCAAACTTGAAATAGGGCACCGAGGTATTGGTTGGTGACCTGTCGAGCCTGTTAGAAAATACTCTGGAGACCCCATTGGCAATACCCGATATCCCAGAGGCAAGGGGATTGGAGCTATCCCCGCTGGTACGAATCAGTGAGCGATCACCATCATCCAGGATTAAGCTATCTGCCGAATCAGCAATTGATTCCATCGCCCGTTCAATTCCGGGTGCCAGGATCGTTGCTGCTTCAGCCTGGAATCGACGGCCTCCTTTGTTCTTAAGGTCTGCTTGAAGCGGAGAGCCATCCTCTGCCACCACCTGTAAGGCCCCAGCGGGAACAGATGTTTTCTCTCCGTTAGGACCGAGGACATGGGTGACTTCCAGGAAGAATAGTCCTGAATCGGTCTTTTCTGTCATCTGGGCAATCAGAGTGGTGCCTTCAGGGAGTACCTCAACCCCCAAGCGATTCGTGAACCCTTCTTCCAGGCGTAGAAGATGCTTAGTATTTTGCTCAGGACCATCTTGAGTCCAGGCAATGCCGCTCTCTAAAACTGCTTCAGCGGATGAGCCAATGTCGAGGAGCCGATTTGGATCAGTGGGTTGGGACTCAATTGGATTGGCAAAGGTGTTCTGCGCCTGTAACGAGTCGGTTGATTGTCCCTGCTGTGGGGCTAGCGGCTCATAGCTGGGAATACCAGCAGCAGAGGCAGACTGGCTGGTGATTGGAGGAGTTACAGAATCAGTGGATGCAGGTGGGTAGGGGTCAGACTGGTTAGGTGGAGTGTAAGCTGCTGGTTGAGCTACAGAGCCGGAATCTGAGACCCCCGCTGCTGCAATATAATGCCCTCGATTGGCAACAGCAAGCCAGCGCTCCATCGGGTCCAGCTCTACTTTGTTTGCAGGGGCAGATGGCTTGGAAGCTCTAGAGGCTGGTCTGGGTGCCACAGGAGCTGATGGTCTAGGAGTTGACGTTCTAGGAGCTGGGGACGCAGAAGATACGGGGCGGTAAATGATCCTGGGGGGTTGAGATTGGGAAGAAACAGACCGTGTGGTATAGGTAGGGCGCGGCGGCGGGGTACTCACAACCCTCGGTCT
>JAUJON010000023.1:0-24804 GCA_030447595.1 Thermosynechococcaceae cyanobacterium YX3bin19 | reverse complement strand
GGGAGGGGTTCTCCCATAATCTTGTCCCGCTTGAGATTCTCGTTCTCAGTCTGTAGCTGGTTGAGCCGGTCCTCAACCTCCTGGTCAATCGCGGCTGCGTCCACAGTTGTAAGCGTTGTAGGCGACTCCGAGGGGGAAGATCCCCACAGCCCAAACATCGAGAACAGCACATAGAGCAACGCCATGATTGCACCACCAGCAACAATCATCCGGGGTGTTGGTCGCATCCACCAGGGGCGGTCCTGCTGGATCTGTCTGGGAGTCACATGGTCATCGTCATCAAGCAAAGGAATCGGTTCAGAAGCTCTTGAAAGAGCGGGTTGCTCCGCCTTCTGGTTTACTGCTTCCTCCTGCCAGCCGCCATAGCTGGCAAGCTCAGCGTCTTGGACTTCTGATTGGACTTCTGGATGGATACTAAGGGGCATACTGAATCCTCTGGATATCGTAGATTTCAAGACCATTGGCTCTTAGCTCATAGGCAGCCCTTTGCAGAGAATCAGCATCCTCGCTGAGGGGCGGCTCTGTTTTCACCACCGGGCGCAGGCGCACCACAAAAGCAAGATGATCTATCAACCTGCCCTGAGGTGTCTCGGAGCTGTATTCAACCCAGTCGCCAAACACTTCGACTTCATACCTGTTCTCAATGGGTTGCCCCGTCCTGGGGTCAACAGGCGGCCTGGGGGTCGTTTGCATTTTTGGGAAATAGACCCGAGTGGCCTTTGTACCGAGGAAGTTGGTCGGGAGGTAGTCGTCTCGCTCCTGGAATACCTGATACCAGACCTGCTGAAGATCAGGACTCATCAGTGTGCTGGCCTCCACTAGCCGGGTGGGGAAGACTTTGGTACCAATCCTTTTGCCTTGATCTATTTCTCCATTGGGCAGCTTTTGTACCCAGTTAAAGGTCAGGTCGCTCCATTGCTTCACAGTTTGCTCTACCGTGGCAGGAGTGCGAAGGTAGTTGTCAACTGGCTCAGCCACAATCGAGCGTCCATCGACGGTCTGCACTAACACCTGGTTGTGCCCTTTACGGATGCTGGCAACCTGCCCTCCCAGGTGAAACAGGTATAAGAGTGTAAGAGTGGAAATACCCAAGGGTGCTAGCTTCAGTAGCGCGGCAACGGAAGGAGCAGACCGCTGCCCTGACTGAGCACTGGTGTCTTCATCACCTAGCCCATCCAGTGAATCCAAATCCACTAGTTCCTCTTGAACTGGAGGGGCTGGAAGATCGCAATCACGATAAATATCGTCTTCAGCTTGCTCGGTATTAAGGGAATCAATTGTCCTGAGACTCATAACCCAACTCAATAAACAACAGATTGACGAACTAGGCAGACTTAACCAAAGTTCTTTGGGTGGGTACCTCCGGCTTGACACGGGAAAGAGCGTTGCCAGAGCGTAGTGCTGGAATGTACTGCTTGCGGAACTCCGATATGGCCTTCAAGGGATCATCAGGATAGGCAGCAAAGAATCTGTCCTTCGCAGCCTGCTCATCAGTGTTATTAGCAAGCAGGCACAGCAGCAAGTCCGGGGGGTAGTAGTAGAGATCAACGTGTCTGCCACCTTCTTTGAAGCACCAGCAGGAGCGCATTTCACTCTTGTTCAGCGCACAGGCTTGTGTCCCATACTTCTCAATCACGTCATGGCGAAACTTCAGTGTCTCGACAAAGGCATCCACCGCCTCTGAGACGATGTAACCGAGCAAGACTTTGGTGACGGTATCGCGGATCTTGTCCCCACCCGCAGACTTGTAGATGGTGCCGGGTGTCTGGCCCGATAGAACCACCCGAACGCCCCACTTCAAACCGTTGGCGCAAAGCTGAGCGACAATTTGAGAGATGGCGTCAAATTCAAATAGAATCGGGCATTCATCCAGGATGAACAAGCAGGCTGGCTGAGATAGGGCGCGTTGTAATAGTGCCGAGTAAGCAGCAAGAGCATAGACAGCGGCCTGGTAGTTATCCGAGATACCTTTGAGGGCAAAGACCAACCAGCCAACGTCCGGTTCAAAGGTTGAAGGTTGGGAAATACTCTCTCCAAGCTGGGTGTTTAAGAGGCCACGTAGTTGAGAGAGAATGAATGCCCCTGCTTCTTTATCGCTATCAGAGAGGGTTTCAGCATTCAGGGCTTTGTATTCCTTGAACCACCCGGCAAAGAAGGGCTCAAAGTCCTTCAGGCTTGGTTCTGCTTTGTGCTCTGGCGTACCATGCCCTGCCTCAATCGAGGCATCATATCGTGATTTGATATCGGTGTCATTGTGGAAGTCTTTCAGGCAGGATGAGAGCAGATTTTTGACCGATTGCTTGAAGATTTGTTCGGCAATTGATTCTGGGTTGGATAGTTCCCCCATTGCCAGGACCATGAGACCCCGAAGCTGAAAGTCCTTGACCCCGACGAAGCGCTCCTCCCGATTGGGCACAAAGCGCAGGTCGGGCATCTGCATGAAATTGATGAAGCAGTCTGCAATGTTGTTATATCCGGCGGAGCCTCCTAAATCACGAATCGTATTCGTCAGGTCTGTAAAGGTACTTGAGCCCGTTGTTTCTTTGGGATAGTCAAAGGCAACAACCGGGATGTTACGCAGGTAAGCGTTGAAAATGATGTCGCCTAGGACAATCGACTTCCCCGCCCGTGTTGTGCCGAAAATCGCCAGGTGGGAGGGGTTACCAAACAAATCGATATTGAAGGCAACGCTCCCCTCGCGGGTGAGGAAGAATATCCCCTGCTTGTCCAGACTTAGGGGTGAAATCAAGGGCAGCAGTCCCGGCAGCTCGTGGGAGTAGTAATCATGCAGCCGGTGGTTAGGTTTCGTGAGCAGGCGATGGCGGGAAAAGGGAAAAGTCTGATACCAGGCATATTCAGCCGCATGGAGGGTCAGCTCGGTATTCGGTGTGGGGATCAGCGAAATCAGTGTGTCAAAGTCATCGCGTAGTGCATCGGGGTTGTTGCGGTACAACCAGATCGTTGTGGCAGTCTCAAAGATCTTGGAACCGTTATACAGGTTATGCAGTCCCTCAACCGCATCCTCCAGGCGCTCCTCAGCATTGATGTCTACCGTGTTGCGCCGTTCTGCATCAATCACCAGCCGCTTTGAGTTCCTGACCTGGCGGCCCAGGTCAAACTTTTGCGCCTCCTGAAAGGAGAGCTGGAGCTGGGTGACAATTTTGTAGTCTTTTAAGCCACCCAGTAAGATGGGGTTCCACAGGTAGCGAATCATGCCCCGGTCTGCCCCTCCATCAACGGGGTAGAAATCCACTTTGCCTACCTGTAGGAAGGAGGCGTATTGGCGCTTGGTTGGCAGGTATACCCACTCGTGCCCGGTTTGGGGTGTGGGGTCAACACCTTTTTCTGGCTGGAATAGCTGTGCCAGGACGTGTTGGCGCGACCGGGTTTTAACTGTTACTCCCGTGCGGCTGAGAACAAAGACCTGATACAGGGGTGGGGCCGCCAGGTTATGCAGCTCTTGATAGTCGCTCGACCATAGCTCATCCAACGACAGGGGACGCGCTTTCAGCTTCATCGTGTCGTTGAACAGATTGTGCAGGTTGCGATACTGCTTATAAGCATGAATGAACAGTTTGTAGCGTTCTTTTTGCTCCTGTTTGTCGTGGTTGTTGGTCTGGTTGATTCGGTCCAGTAGGAGATTGAGATGATCCCCAACCACGCTGTCAAGGAAGCCCATTGCATGGTCCAGGGGACTATTCTTGTGGCGATCACTTGCTGAAGCGATCTGGTAGCGCACAAAGATACGGGTTCGCTTCGCCTGCAGTGCCCCACGATGCCGCAAGTCTCGGATTTTGGCTTTCTGGCTATAGATCAAGGCTTTGGCAAGGGGATTAGACGTTTGCTCCAGCAGCCGGTCCAGGTGCTGTTGATAGTCCACGTCATCGGAAGTTGAAGAATGCTCAAACGTGACCAGGATGTTGCGCGTCATCCTGCGAAAGGTTAGCGCCTGAGCATCCAGCATCTGCTTCGCCTCAGTTTCCAGGAGCATCGGGTCGTAGCCCCAGACCTCCCAAACAAAGACGAAAGCAAATTGACGGCGAGAACCCGTGGGGCTATCCCGTCGCGGGTGCAGCACGTAGAAGCCAATTTCGGGCTTGTTGATGGTGGCTTTGCCATAGCCAACTAGATCGAACTCCGCTTCAATGGGCCATTGTTTGGTGCGTTTGCCTTTTATTTTGGTAAATTGAGGCCGCATCTTTTGCGGCATCGGCAGCCCCTTGAGATGCTGCCAATCTATATAGGGAGCAAAGCGAAACAGCTTGCGGGGACGACAAAATAGCTCATAGAACCGCCAGGGCTTTTTCCCAGCCAGGACAAAGAAAGCAAGCATGAAAGCGAAGACCAGGAAAGCAGCCCAGCGGTCTGAAATAAAGCCGATCATCCAGAAGAAGGCAATCCCGATGCTAAAGAATAAGACCGGGAGGACGAATGTGTAGGGGAATGGGCCAACCCCCATCGACTTCCCAGTGAGCTGGTTGACCCGCCTTGCTTCCGCTTGCTGGGTCATGGCCTAGACCCCCATCACTACTCTGATGGCAATGCGAATCAGCACTGCCGCTGCAAGCACTAGACCCAGGGGAGTAAAGGCTTTTCCGACATCTGAGCCGCGTGCTTGGTTGTCAAACAGGCCATAAATGATCGTCCCAATCACGAGCAAGGCAATGACTGCTGCGAAAGTGACGAAAATTTGGCAGATATTATCACCAATATCGCCAGTGTTACCGACAATCGCGGCGCTGTTGAAAACCCCAATCATTGCATCAGCAACTGGCCCCAGGAGGGTGTTGCTGGCACTACAGCTACCGCCACCGCCGCCACCCGCAAAGGCGGGCTGGATGAGAGAAACGCTAGCGACCAGTGAGTAGAGAACCCAGCTCAACTTTTCGGTGGTTTTGTTGAACAGGCTGGTGAGCCAGAGAGATTTGGCCCGGTTCTGGGTGAGCCAGATTGCACCCCACACACTGCAAAGCGCCAAACTGATCAGCTCTAGCAGGAAGTAATCTCCCACTAAGGCGGACGCTCCCAGGGAAATTACCAGGGTGGGAAAGATGGGGGGCATCACTCGCGCCCAGCGATCTCGCCAGTCGGAACGCTTGCGAGAGGCTACCAGAGGGTATCCGTTTTCTTGCATGTCTTGTAAACCAGGAGATCGAGTCATGGTGTTAAGCCTTATTTTTTCGACTAGAGTTTGGCGGTGCGATAAAGGTGGATAATCCTGGACGTGAGCTGCCCAGAGCGCCGGAGCTGCTCTAAATGAGCCTCGACAAGTCCTGCAATGAAGTCGCTTTGGCTGATTTGCCGGTACCAGCAGTGAGCCTTGACCGCTTCATGGACCTGCTCGGAAACATATCCGGCAGCTTTTTTGTGTCGCTTGAGATTGTTCTGCTCAGTCGCAGCACAGCTCAAGCTCAAGCCCTCTAAGGGCTTCTCTCTGGGTGAAGTAATGAGTTGGCGAAAGCTGATTAATTAGTAGATCTATGGGGCTACTAAAAGGAGTATACCCGTGAGATTTGCCATCGTGGGATTAATCGGAAAGATTTTCTCAGATAAATCTCAGGCAATTTCTTTTGAGCAGGGATGGGGCTTGTGGAGACACGGTTCTAAGTTTCGTAGGCTGGCAGAAAAGTTTCCTACTCCTGGTCAAATTCTAGCCCCGTAGAGGCTTTCAGTTCCTGACGCAGAGCAAAAGCATCTCGCTCATCACCCACATCGAAAATGATTGCTTTTTTTGCAAGACGGGTGCTAAGGTTTTTCTTCCGCTTGCTTGTTTTGGTTTTTACCTGCTGAGCGTCTTCTTCCTCAAATTGCTGAGTGTCATCCTCATCTGTGTCTTCCTCAATATCGCCTTCGTCTTCCTGGCTCAGATCTTGCTCGCCAACTGCATTTTCCTCCAGGTCTTCGTCCTCAACTTCAAAATCTTCACTACCTCTCTCCTGAAGCAATGCTTCTCTCACCTCTGCAGTGAGGGGTCCATCGACATAGGCAACGCCTATTTGCGCGTGGGTCTCCTCTGAATCTTGGGAGGAGAGTCCCATCCTCTGGCGCATGTCTTCTGAAATGAGGGTACTGAAGGCTACTCCCAAAGCAGAACTCAAAAAGGATCTACGTTTCTCTTTCGAGTACTTACGCCGGAACATTTGAACGATTTGCTGCGAGGAGATGTTGACATTCGACTTGCGGTGTTCCGAAGACTGGTAAGTAACCCTGAAACGATTTTGCTGGACTTTGACTTTGCAGCTAGTAAACTCTCCCTCGTCGCTCAAACACTCCGCTTTGTATGTTGCTGCCAGTGCCGGATGAGTTGCCAGCAACACAAGAGTAGTTGTGATCAATGCCAGTGTTCCAGAAGTTCTCTTCACGGCTTTGCTCCTTTTCTTTTTCTCCCAGAGCTATTTCCGTTGTTGAACCTATCCTCAAAGTTCAAATTGCCTCCCTTTATGGTGGCTTTGGAACCTTCCAAGTCAGAACCATCTGGGCTATCGCTGTTCTTAGAGTTACCTCTCTCTTTTGACTCCGGCAGAGGACTAGCGGCTGGTCTGGTTTGAGGTTTTGGCTTTGGGGTAATTTTCTGGGCTGTGCTGCCACTCCCACCCAACTTGATAGGAGAGCTAACAGCGGCTCTTGTCGGTCCCATCTGAAAGTTGTCAATGTAGATAACTGACTTATCAGCATATTTTTTAGTGTTCTTACTCTCCTTGACCCCGGATGAGTAGAAGCCAATGCGAGGGTAGGGGCCTACATATTTTCCACTGTTATCCTGATAGCCAATAATTCCTGAGCGAGAATATCTGAGTTGGTTGTTCAGATAAAACTCCACTCTGCCATTGTTNTTGAGTCACTTTCCAAGCAGTCTTTATAACCTCAGCCATTCTTTGCAACACAACCGAAAAACCTGTAGTACTGACGCTTGATAAAAATTCGAGTGAAGCTATGCGCTAAACTTACTCGCTTATATACTTCAATCAAAAGGTTTACAATTACAATCGTTACATTAATGCAAAGAAGCAAGTTATTCAAAGTTACTCTGCTCTCTTACTTCTTGTAGCCAAATCTGAAAAAGGGAATCTAAAATTTCCTCTCTGACTGATTCATTAAGTTCAGCAGGAAACCATTTTTCAACTCTAACAATGTGATAGCCAAGTTTTGTTTGAATTGGTCCGATTGCTTCACCCTCCCTGGCTTCCGAAAGAGCTTGTGCAATCTCCGGTAGCAGTTTTGCAATAAAGCAAATTCCAACAAAACCACCGTTTTCTTTAGACTGCATACCCTTCGAGTGTTCTAGGGCTAAAGCACAAAAGGAAGCGTTTTCTTCTCGAAGTGCATGAACTACCTTAAAAGCATCTGGCAAATCGCGTACTAAGATCTGAGACAGTGCAACACGTTTATAATCATCGCGGTTACTCATATAATGAGCATCAACAGCATCTCCAAAGAGATGTTCTTTCAACTTCTTTGCAAGTAGCGCTACTCGAATACCTTGAGACCAATCCTCTACAGTAATTCTCTGCTCTTGAAGCCACGCGATAGTCTCTGATGCACCCAGCAACTTGTGCTCCTGGCGAAATGTATCTCCTGCTACTTGCAATTCCTCATCGGAAACACTAATGCTGAGCTGCTCGCAGATGCCCAAAACCAGAGCCTTATGTTCAGCTGAAGCTGCAATCTCAGCAATCTTGTGAGAACGGCGCAGGTAAGCAATAATATCTTCATTCGTTGCAGAGGAAACTTCTGGTAGTGAAAATTCCTGTGCAGACTCCAACTCAGTTTTTCCTAAAGTTTCTTTCATGGCTTTGTTCTTCTAGGAGAGTAGTTTATAGTGCGCTAGCATTGCCACTTAGATTCCATAAAGCAGTCATTCAGGTGTGACTTCTTGGATTTTCAGCTTTTTAAGAAGTAAATTACCGTAAAGTTTGAGATACTCAAGCTCAGCAGGACTTTCCCTTTTGGACTTCTCTGAGCGCCGCATCAACCTCATCCCCCTAAGTCAGACCTGTACAAACATCGAGGAAGTTAAGCCTTAAACTGAACAGCAGGATCTGCTGCCTGCTGTAGTTGTTCGGACGGATGGTAGGTCTCCGTAACAATTTGCGAACAGCGCACGCACGCTGCCTTTCCTTCTTGCTGCCACCAGCGGCAGTTTGGGCGCAGGCGGCATGGTGGCAATCCCGCCGCTACCTCAGGCAGCAACTGGACAATTTTCGTTGCTAAGCGACAATTCGAGCCATCAAAGTGCTGACAGGCGCTGCCAGCACACGGTGCCGCAAATCGAAAAACTTCAGTTGGTGCCACGGGGCTCGAAAGAGCCAGTAACTCATTCTTGACAGGCTGTGGCTCGACAAGATGGGCTAGACGTGGTTCATCACCTGTCCCACCAACCACCCCGAAGATAACGCTACCCGCTGTTTCTGGTTGGGCGCTTGGGCAAAGTGGCTCAGCATTGGTAGCCGTGTTGTGTTCCATTTCACAATCCTCTCGGGAATATGCGCTGCTTCACTTTCAAGCTTTTGCAAGGACTTTATATTCAGGGCTCTCCCTCAAAACTGAGGGGGATAGAGTCATATTTAGGGCTCTTCCTTGAGGCGTCCAGCTTATGAGAGGTTATATGACGGTAAATATGGGCTGGCGATGAGTCCCACAAGGATTGGTCCTGGTGCTACTTTAGTAGTTGGGAATTCAAGTCCACCTCTAACATTTTGTAGTTGCCGAGCGTCAAGAGCCCGAGTGACAGCGTTCTCGACGGCCCCAATAAATTCTTCACAGCCAATAGAGGCAGTTGAACGTAAATCAGAGATTTTAATAGTTGCCATTTGATGTCTCCTTTAAGGTTTAAATTGAAATTAAGCTGAGTCATTTAATCTCTTTGTCTTTTATGTTCTGAAACCAGTTTGATTAAGTCAATAGCACTAGGAACATTTATTACACATAACTAAGATAGTAATGTTTCTAAATTAGTAAATTCTTAGTCTTTAAACTAGGACAAAAGTAGAAGAGCTATCTTCTTGTCAAGTTTCGAACGGTATAAATTACTATTTAAACTTTCTAAAGTTTACTTTTTGACCTTATTTGTAATGATCAATAGTTTATNGCTGCGCGCGTCTCGTTTCGTTGTGGGGGTCACTTGAGCGCGATCCTAATTTCTCGGTAATCTTGTGAGGTGCGATGAAGCGCAGGTTGCAACCTAATCGCCTCTGGGCTGCCGCCAGCAAGCTGAGCATCTGGCGTGTGGCCTGTCAGCGGATCTGTACCTGTTGCTGGGCTGGTATCAACCTCGGAGCTAAGGCTGCTGCCTTTGCTGGGTGCAGCTCCCCATGGTTACGTTCAAGATGGCCTGTTGAGGGAACACCCTCAGCCAGCGATAGAGGGTGAGCCAGCTCTGGTGCCAGCCCGCTACTGGAGCTTGTGGGTCTCCCAATCTTGTGTCTCCCTAGGGTGTCAGTAGATGAGGGTAATAGGGGATTAGCCGCTTCAGTGCTGCTAGTCAGCCCACTGGGATGAGTGGGCAGTAGCCCTAAGTATGATCATTCATGGTGAATCATCTCTCATGGATTGCCAGTGGTGGCTGAAGCCATGTGGTGATACAGCTCAATGATGTTGGGCGTGAGTTGCCCGCACTGCTGGAGCTGCTCTAGCTGAGCCACGACAAGCGTGGCAACAAACTCGCTTTGGCTGATTTGCCGATACCAGCAGTGAGCATTCAACGCTTCAAAAATTAGTTCGGGGACATAGCCGCTAGCCCGACACGGACGCCTGAAGCTGTGATGCTCAGTCGCAGCGCAGCTCAAGCTCAAGCCCTCGCGGGGCCTTGCTCTGGTAGAAGTCATAAGTCGATAATTCTGTGCTGAGAGATTGAAGTCTTTTTCTGACTATCTATCAAGACTATAGGCAGGCAATTTGCGATCGGGGGTTGATCTGGAAAGTTTTTTACGAAATTAGAGAGAATGCTTGGGGGAGATGCAGCCCTTAGGGCCTGCAGTGCCTTGGTATGCGCCCAGCGAACTTGTTCTCGACTGATGCCTAATGCCAGTGCTACTTGAGCCAGAGACCGGGCTTCCCCATCTTTGAGGCCGTATAGCAGGATCAGAACAGCTTGCTGATTTGGAGGTAACTGCTCAACCAGGTGACTCACTAGCTCTACTCGTTGTGTTTGAGCAGCCGTTTCATCTGGAAGCGGCAGAGGCGATTGCTGCTCCGAGCCAAGAGGAACCCATTGCGCTTTCTGCTTGAGGGTAGCCGCACACGACTCATCCTGACGAAGTATCGCGCGATATGCATAGGTGCTGAGCTGGTATCCCTAGCTGGTTCAAATCCATCAACAGCCCGACTCAGGGCAATCGTTCCCTCCTGTATCAGGTCACTTAACTCTACCCCGGCTTGTCGTAGCGATGGGCGATTTTCACCAAGCCGTAAGTTGGCTTCAATCAGCTGACGCGCCCGTTGTCCTTCTGCAGTGCGGATTTCAGAGCCATCTCGCTCAATTGAGCGGTGATAGCCCATTGAGCAACGCTTGGCTCCTGAGCAAGTCTTTGAGATAGCTCTTGCCTCAACTGATGAAAATTCCTCATCCGTTGCACCTTCATCCCGAGAAAGTAATGGAATTGTTGAAATCTGGGTAATGTTCTAGACAACAATAGGGTCAAACCGCCCGTCCAAATTCATTCCCGCCTGAGATAGCAATGGAATTGTTGAAATCTGCTTCAGGAGCATAAAGCTGCAGACTACCGGCATAGAAATTGTTGGAATCGCATGCCATAACCAACGCTCAATCGTCTGCTTCAGCTTCCTCAATAGGTCTCAAGAGTTTAGTTACATCGGCTTGTGCAATGTGTAGGGCTAATTTTGTGCTGGACACTACCATTCAGTACTACAGCACGGTAAGAATACAGCGAGGGAACTTGTTTGCCTAAGGTTTTGCCATGTTCACGATCTGAGCAATGAACCTCTCTGTCACTGGAGAGAGAGCTACCGCTGCAGACTATCGCATAGAAATTGTTGGAGTCGCTCAAGAGTGTTACATCGGCTTGAAGTGCTGCAACAGTACTACAGATTGACTCTGTTGAGAGAGATATACCGAACAAGAGCTATTGCACCCGACAAGTCTAGTCGGCTAATGCTGCTTTTGCAACAAATGAAGGGGTTTCTGAGGTCTACAGAACTAGAAGCTCATTAACTTGATAAATATATCCAGGGGTGTGCCATCAGATTACTCCTACACCTCCAGATCTCGGCGTCTTGCCATGCAGCAAAGACTTCTCTCGCGCATCATCAGGCGGGAGATACTGGTAGACCCGCTGCCTACTACCACCGGGTAGACGCTCCTGCTTGATGCACTTCCAGCTTCAGCCCCAGCTTCCCCAGCAGCGTTTGCACTATCTGGATGGGGTCATCTCTGCGTTGAAGGTGAGGTTGAGAACTGTTTTGAGATCAGCTGAATGCTGCACGGCATGGAAGGCAATTGTTTGAATCAGCTCATCAGAACCCCGGAACTGTTGGTGAAGCAGTTCTCTGGAACCCTAAGTGCTCGCAGTGCTTGAACTTGAGCCCCCAAGAGTTTGACATCTTGCAAGGCTAGCTTGTGATTGCCCCGTTCTAGATGTGCTTGGAGTTCTTGCTTGTCCCGCTGCTGAACCAGTTCGATATCGTGCAGCAAGTAGTAGTGCAACCTCACCTGGGGATACCAACCCTCGTCATCTTTGAGCTTCAGTTCAGGGGTTATTTCAATGCCCGTAGCGCAGGGAGAGGAAGTGCTTACGCTCTGTGCAACGTTCCTCCGGGGACTTGGCCCGCTTGTCCTTCAGGCTCTGGTACTCTAGCTCGGTGATTTCTGCAGCAGCCACCTTGTTGAGCCTCAGTTTCTTGATGAGCTTGCCGGATCTGGTCAATCTCTTGCTTGATGGAGGCAATCGAAACCGCATCTTCTGGTTCCACGACCTGAACTCGATGACCTTCTGCCTCAAGTCCTCGTTGCAGCTCCTCCCGAAAGGTCCACAAAGAAGCATTGACCCGAGCTGCCATCTTTGCCCAGCTCCTCAAGCTGATGGGGTCATGAGCTGCATCCAGGTCAAAGTCAACTTCCCGCAGCAGCTTCAGGTTGATCTGGATGTTCTTGGTGGTGGAGCGGGCAAGGGCATAGTAGTTGCAACTGCCATTGCCAATCTTGCTGGCACCAAAGGAACGTGCCCAGATGTAGCGAGGCACAGGGTCTCGCACCCGTGCCAGGTGTTGTCTTGCTTCAGAGTCAGCAGTAGTGCCCTGGAAGATGCCAAACACAGCGGCATAGTGACCTTTGAGGGTGTGGTCTACCCCTGTGCCAATCGTGGGAGAAGCGATGATGAGGTCATAGCCGGTGGCAACTTCATCCAGGCGTTCGACAACCCCATAGGCTGATGGCTGGGGTCAGCCACACTCTCACTGTCGATGCGCAAGATGCGCAGGTTGGGGTACTTGCTGCTGCAAGTAGCGCTCCAGGTTCACGCTTCCCCCAGCGGCTCTTGGCCTTTTTGAGAGTCGAGGCAGACAAAAGCTCTTCCCCCTGCTCAATCACTGCTTCAAGTTGAGCAATCAGGGTGTAGGGTCAGGGGTGTCGTAGAAAGATACTGTTCAGCCCAGCTCCGGCTTCCAGTTGTTGACTACTACCCAGGGCTCTACTGGTGCCTCCACCAACCCAGCAGGTACTTCACACTGACATCTGACAAGTCAGCATCTTGCCCAATAATCAGGCCACCGGTTGCATGAACTGTCTGTATCAGCTCCTTAAGCTGCTCCAGGATAATCACCCGCTTCTCAGAGCAGGTGACAGAGTTGAGGAGGTGCCAGATGATTTGCTCCAGCTCGTCAAAGATGAGGATGGCCCCTTTCCAGTCCTGGGGGTTGAAGCGGGCCTGAGACTCAGGATGCAGGCTGTCGATGCACAAGCCAAAGCCGAGTAGCCCTTGAGTCTCAGAAGTCCGGCGCTCCTCAATCCAGTCAATGCCGATGTCTGCACAGATAGCTCTGCCCAGTTGGATGCGGTGAGTCACCACCAGCACACGGCGGCCTGCCCGAGTGGCTGCTTGAATAAGTGGTTGCAGTGCCTTTGTCTTCCCCGTGCCTTTGGGGACTTGATGAAGGCAAACCCAGACTGCGGGAAGGACACATCTCCCAGGTAGCGCTGGTTGAGAGTAACAGAAGGCTTGTAGGTCAGCTCCCACAGCTTGCGGCTGCTCCATAGGTCTAGTTCAACTGCGCTGTTGTAGAGGTGAGCAAAAGCTTCAGCACCTTGAGCCACCACATAATCATCCACCCCTTTCTCTGGACCGGGAAGCTGGATGACCCTGACCTGGCACTCAGCTTGAGTCAAAAGCTTGCCCAGCTTCTTAGTTGCCAGGTTGACGTTCTCAAGGGTACTGGGCTTGAGGTCGTGGTCAAAGCAGATGTACACTTGGCGGCCTGGAGTAGCAAGTTCCTCTAAGTCAGGGATGAGGGTTGGCAACTGGATTACCCAGTGCATCCTTGCGATAGCCATTCCACACCCCAGGTAGAGCAACTGCTGCGTAGCCCAGGCTGAGGAGGCAAGCCGCTTTCTTGGCTCCTTCGCAGAGAATGAGCGGAACTTCCAGGTGGTTGCACAGCCAACAGCGAAAGCCAAGTTCAACATCGAGTTCAGTCAGAGCAACCCCATGGCGATGAGCAATCCGTTGCCACACTGCAAAGGGTAGGTCTTGGGAATCCAGACCCTACTGGAACTGCCAACCACCCGCTCATACTTACGGTGTTTACTTTTGGCTTAGAATCAAACCGAGCCTACTCAGCTTCACCTGCCACACGCTGCTGTCGTCGTTGAGGATGAGAGCAGCAAATTCAGTCGAACGCGCCTGATAGCCGAAGCGGGTCAGCTTCCAGTTGGAGCGCTTCATGGATGGGGTAGCTGACCTCATGGGTAGGGGTCTGTGAGGGTGTCAGGCACCACTCGGACCGTTCGCTCAACAGTACTGGGTTGATACCGCTCTCCACGGTCCATTCCAGCTTTGTCCTCTGCCTGAAGGTATCTAGAGTTGAGGAGCTGCTGGAAGCAGCAGCTTGCCTCAAACTTGCATAAAAGTGATTTTGTCGAACTCACAGGTTTTCTCCCTATCGTTGATTAGTGAATAGGGAGCTATGGAAGCTTTATTGTACAAAGCTAGTCCCCCTATCACAGTGTTTTAGAGGGGATAGAGAGCTATATAGATATGCCAAAAAAATCTTCAGGCCACTTGCCTTTCTGAGCAAAGTCAGCCTAAAATTGACACATAAAGCCCCTGTGGACCTCCTAACTGCTGCCCTCAAAAGCTTAAGTTAGAGTCCTCCCCAAAGGAAAATATGAATAGTGTTTCACCTAAAACCCTGGCTGCTTCAACAGTTGGGGTTTTTTAGGTTTTAGCTAGAGCATGGTGACACCTCCTGAGTTAGTTATGGAGAGTGTTTTTGAAGCCGTTAACCACAGCATTTAGAACAATTACACTCATCGAGAGGCTAGCACTGTAATCCAGAGTTCACAAGAGCTTTGAATTCACTATACGCCGGAGTTACAGGATAATACGCCGGAGTTACAGGTAAAAGCATACGCCGGAGTTACAGGCCAACCAACTGTATATACGCCGGAGTTACAGGTAAAATACGCCGGAGTTACAGGCCAACTTCTGGAGCCGTGGCGCAAAACCTAATACGAGTAGAACAATTTGAATTCACTATACGCCGGGTTACAGGATAGCTATACGCCGGAGTTACAGGTAAAAGCATACGCCGGAGTTACGGAGCCAACCAACTGTATATACGCCGGAGTTACAGGTAAAGCATACGCCGCTAGAGTTACAGGTTGAAGAAGAAAAACATACGCCGAGTTACAGGTTAAATGTTAAGAGATGTACATTAAGCTACAGTCAGCTTTAGAAATTAAATTGATTTTACATTAGACTCCTTATGTAAAATGTTAGTGCCAAAATATCAAGGTTGGGAAAATATTATTCTGTTAGAATTTCCCAAGTTTTAGGGTTGATATAAGGAATACAGGAAGAAAATTCTATAGATTTCCAGTAGACGGACGGTTTTACTTGGTACTTACCGAGAGCAGGAGCGTCCATTCGCAATTCAGACGTTCAACTGCTAGTAACCTACCTGCTGATGGAGACGGTTACTATCTTGAAATGCAAGTTGGTTCAGATTCACTAGACAATAGTGAAGTAGCTGTGACGAGGCGCGTGCCGTTGGACGATATCTCTGATGAAGAGTGGCAAGAATTGAAAGTTCAATATGCCTCCTTGACTTTGATGGGGTATCAAGAGATCAAGGAGTTACCAAGACTTGAGAAAATACACGATTCGTTGAAGATTGTTCATGGTATTGCTGACCTTCTTGAACCCTAGACAGGTAGCAATCATAATTTACCTTATAGAGAGGTTGCACATCAAGGAACTGGACCGATCGCTTCCTTCCGATCAAATGATCTCTTGACGAGCTAGGTTATACCCGCACTAAAGATGGAGGCTTCTATCAAAGTGCGCTCCCAACTCAATAAGGATCTAGTTGCAATGCATCGTACTGAATTAATTTTTGCCCAGTCCTTGAAGAACATAGATGAGCTGGAGCTAAGGTTACAGTTAAGAGCAGCTGTGATCAAAGATTATCAAATGATAACGTGCCCCGTGATTTCGATCTAGTTAAAGCGGCTGACTATACCTACGAATTAGCTGATGTAATAGCACTATTCTGCTTGAATTCTTTGAAGGGCCTAGCTTCCGCTGTGATTATGCAAGCGTTTACAAACTCTGTAGATATTAAGCAGAAGTTAGGTAGTAACGCTAAAAGTGACTACAAAATGAAGCTCTTTGGTTTACCTGGCAAGTCGCATGAAGTGGGATACATTGCGCGAGGGTCAATATTTAACAATATCTAAAGCTATTCCTCAAAGGGAATCTTGACTTACTGGGAAGGTAATCATCTTAGAAATGAATTCCAATTTTTTTGGTGGACTGGTGCCAAAGAGCGCGGAGGAAGCATACATTCTAGCTGCTCAGGAGTTACCAGGTGTAAAGAAAACTACCAATGTTCAGTTTCAGTTGAATTCACAAAATCGAGTGTAATTAGCCTAGCTTCTTCAGCATCCTCGCTAGATCAACCAGCAGAGCTAGCTCCTCTAGCTTATCCTCGAGGGGATAGGGACCAGCTCCACAGAAAGTTTTGTCATCAGTTTTTCAGCACAACTAACGGACGCTAGAAAAGAACATGGACATCTACAAAAAACTCTGGGGCAGACAAACATACTAACGATCAGCAGACACAGCAAGCTAAAGAAAAAAAGGCCCCTCCACATCCGAAAAGGTACAAAGAGAACAAATCGACGTGCTTAGGGCATTACTATTGACGTGGGAGGCAGAGATCATTGAGGTCGAGAGAGCCACGCTTAGCAGCCGGAGCTGATAACTATAACTACTTAGCAAAAGCAGGGCTCGACAGGCGCTTCTTCCCCTATTCATGCCGGGTCTTCATCTTCTCTGCGCTGCCTCCGGTGGTGGTCCAGACAGTCAGAGCCTCATCACAGCGGGCTGGGTCGGGATCAGCACAGAAGAAGCGGCATCCAAGCTGTTCTAGCAGCGGCAGAATGGGCAGTGTCAGCCAGGAAGGACAGAACTATGGTATCGCCTCCATCGGTGTAGATTTGAAGGAACTGCTCCATCGTCTTCTCAACAGGCTCAAATCCTGGTCCTCTTCATAGGCGGTGTGCAAGGCAAAACTAGAGAGGGCTTCTCGAGGTTAGGAAATCTAGTTGCCAGTGAGCCGTGGGAGGAAAAGCAATTGAGAGACTGATGGTTTCCGGCAGCAGCTTTTGAAATTCCTTTGACTGAGGATCGCCACAGTAGAGATAGTTGTCCTGCCTAGCTTCCACCACCCCCAGGCTGGACGCGCTTGGGAGCAACCACTAGAGGCTTTACTTCCCTGGTCCGCCTGCGCTTGGTGGGAGTAGGGGTGTTGTCGGGGTAGGTTCTACGCGAGGGAGATACTGAGTGGCAGGCTGGGGAGCAAACTTGAACTTCGTGCTGAGGCTGTTCCTCCTGAGCTTCCGGTTTTGGTTCTGATTGCTGTCGTTCTAGGTTTAGAAGCAAGCTCAGCCCTGGCTTTGGCTCTGGTTCTAGTTTAGGTGGAATATACTTATCCCTCAGATCTTTAGCAGCGGTGGCAGTAATTCTCTCCCTGCTTGAGCGCGGGCAAGAGCTTCTTCTCTTGCTTCCGGAGTAGAAGGCGAGGCTAGCAACAAAGCGCTCTGGCGGCTATGATGCCCAATCCGGAAACAAGCCTAATTTGAACTCTTGCAAGGGTTTGCACAAATTTCTAAGGTGCGATCTGTCCACCCAAACTCAGCCTGAGCGCCAGTCTAGCCATTGCCCATGTGGGAGCCGTCGCCACTTGCAGCAGGCCCTGCCCAATACGAAGGATGTTTTCGATTGACTGGCGAAATAAGCCCTTGATCTCAGGGTCTGCTGCTGGACGAAATGAGCAGTTTTCTGATCAGCGTTACCGTAGTCGAAAGAGTGGCGAACAATGGCGTCAGGCATAGGTGAGGTGAGCAGGTCCCAAAAAATTATTGAGTTACGCTCTCTCAATAATAGGGTGATGTGCCCGCAACTGTCCTGTCAATTTTGTCAAAAGTCCATCAGGCCAGTGATGCTGCGCTTCTACGCCGTCTGCGGGGTTTGGCTTCGGGGTCTGAGGACAATGGCTGGTACTCATCTACCAAAGGTGAGTCCGTGACCGCGCGGCGTCTGCGGGGCTTCAAGGATTCAGGCTCAGACATTCCAAGACGCTCAACTTGAGCGTCTTGGTGGGCAGCAGTAGTCTCCGGGTCTTCTACCAAGGCTTTTCCCCATCAAAGGAACAGGCACAGTTGAGGATATAGCTCTTGCTTGGGAGAGGATGGTCTGATTTCCCAGACTAAGGCGCTTGGCCTGGGGCCGTGAGGCGGGAACTAGCCACCAGGGGCTTCAGCTTGCGGGGGTCCAGGTTTTGCCTGAAGCTCCTTGAGGCGCTGTTGCTCAGCCTGCTCCACTTGGACGTTTTTTGCTGAGACCAAAGCAGCCGACTCTGGATTAGGGCTTGGAGTTCCGCCTGCAATTTCCTCCAGGTTGCTCAGAACCGAGCAGAAAGGGCTTCTTGAGGTGAGCCGGGATTGTATTGAGGAAGCCTTGGGAAGCAGTTGTAGCAGTGGCAGCGGCAATGTCCTGGATTGTGTTCTCTTGCATAGTCCTCTTGAGTATCGGTCTGCTTGCAAAAAGGTTAGCAAATTTTGCCGAGCTGTCTAGAGGGTACTGGATCAATGCCCCTGGTCTGCCGAGCAACCAGGTCTTCTCTTGAGTTGCTGTTCTTGGTTTGCCCGTTGCTGTTCTTGGCCTATTCAAGTTGCTGTTCTTGGGCTGCTCCTGTTGCTGTTCCTGTTGAGCCACCTCTTGGGCCGAGAGGCATCGGTTTCCTTGTTGGAGTCATACCAGTACAACCACTCTCTTCCAAGCCCGTAAGTGCCTTGACCCCTACCAATACCCAGTCCCACTTCTGGCATCCAGTAGGGTTCGCCAGGCTGGAGAACATACGCCTCGTCAACCAGGCGGTACAACTCGAAGGGTTGGTGTTTCCGTCCTTTTACCCGCTCTGGTTGTAGACGACGTAGAGCACTCCAATAGCAGCATAGATGTCTTTCTCTTGCTCTCGTACTCGTTGCCGTAGGTCTGGGAGACGAACTCAATAGCCAACAGCGGGGAGTGCTTTCCTGCCAGAGGACGTAACTGAGCCTGCCGCCCACACGGGGCATCCGCTCAACTCCCAAGCTCAGAAAGCCGTCAGGGACAATAGCGGGCTTTTCGGGGTTGTAGTTGACGCCCATATTGATGCCAAAGAACCAGTCCTGCCGGTCTGCCCAAATCTGAGCCAGGATGTCGGCAAGCAGTTATGCAACCAGGATTTGTAGCTCATTATCCACAGGGGTATCGTCTGAGTCGGGCAGTTCTTCAGCGGTAGGAAGGTATTGCAGTGGTCAGCCGGGAGCATGTAGCCGGTTACCAGGCAACTAACTGTCTGGATCATAGCCTTAACAACGATATAGAAGGTTACATCAGTTGACGTGGAACCCGCACGATTACTTTAATTCAGCCTCCGAGACCTCCAAGACCTCAGCAACTTCACCTGTCCATTGCTCGTTCTGTTTGCCAGGTTGGTGACTTGTAGGCGATCTCCGGCCTGAAATTGTGGAGGTACTTCCTTTACTGACTTTGCTTCAGAGGGCTCTTCAGCGATGGCTGAAGGCCGGTCGGAGACCATCGCAGGTGACTCGGGATCTTATGTTTCATCAGGCCAAGCTTGGGGCATGGCTGGCTCTGGTGGCTCAGGTGGGGGTTCAGGAGGCTGTTCAATTATACGCTCTACCCAATCAGGATGTAGCGAAAACCTTTACTTCCTTATGACCCTCAACATCTGCTCCTAACCGACCATCAGTAATCTGCCAGATCTTAGCTGTCTTGCCACTCCAGTTGTCCTCACCGTGTTGGCGGCAGAGGATGCGGACGCGATCGCCCACTTCAAAATCAAGGTGAGTGTTTGCTTCTCGCTGTTCAGATGAACTCTCCTCAGCCTTTTCTAGCTCAGGACCAGGTTCTGGACCAGTTGCCTTCAGGCAGGCCTGGTTCAGCAGGAGCCTTAATCAGCGATTAGGTTGGGGTCGAGGGGCAGAGGCTGGAGGAATTTCTGGTTGCGCTTCTAGCTCAGTAGTTGGTGTAAGAGGTTCATTTACTGTCCCAAACACGCTAGTGTGAAGCTACGGATCTTCAGTGCGAGACTTTAGTTGCTACCCAACTCTACTCCAGCCTAGGCTGAACTCAAAAAGTCTATGGCTGAGAATCGACGAGGGAAATCACACGCTCACTGCTTGACAGTACATATTGTCTGGGTGACAAAATATCGCTATCACGTCCCCGGCGGCGGAGATTCAAAAGCGATGTCGAGAACTGCTGATCCACCCGGTGGGATGCTGAGGATATGCGCATTCTCAAAGGTTCTGTCAGCAAAGATCACGTTCATATGCTCATTGAGTATCCTCCGTCCCAATCTTATTAGTGAGATTGGTTCAATGGCTCAAAGGCCGCACTTGGAGGCGGCTGCAACAGGAATATCCAGAGCTTCAGAAACGATACTGGGGCAAGCATTTCTGGGCGATTGGCTATATATGGAGTACTGTGCTAAGAGCAAATGGTGCAGGAATATCTGGCGCATCATCGCCATCCGTCCAATGCAGACAACGACAACTTTCTGCTGGAGTAAAAGGACTTCAGTCCAGCCAAAACCTCTGCACTTTTAGTGTACAGAGTGGTTTAGTAGTTCAGGCTGAGATTGTGGTTTTGGGACTGGAGGAGGTTGACCGGGGCCGGAGAATCCTCATCGTCTTTGACAACTTCAGCTTCAACATCAATAGTGTGATGGGAGTTGAATTTGCTTGGCTAGAGCGTGGGTAATGATTTCTCCCTGGCTAGCCCTCTCCAGAGCTTCCTGCCTCGCTTCTTCTGGGGTTGAGGGAGCAGCGAGTAGGTAGAGGGCGGAGGCAGCGATTTCTACTTGCGTAAAATTTACGCAACTGAATTGTTCGGCTACCTGAATAAACTTGGTGGCTGCGGAGACACTCCAGTTAAACTCTGCCTTCAGCCATTTTCTGAAGTTACCATATTCAATCTGCCCTCTTACTTCAATCAGCTTTTGTCCAATTTCAATAACGTCTTGGGCAGACCTTCGCATTAAACTCCTTAAGCCAAAGGTTTTCTGCTGAACCACATTGCGAGTTCGTGTCTAGGCGTATCTGCAAGTCTGGATATAGCGTAATGAGCTATTTCAACCAGATGAGAATCGCCGCAATCACCAGCATTGCCAAGTAGTTCTCGGCTCTTTTTTTCATAACGAGTAGCTACTCGACGAAAACTGCTTGATCCGATTAATCAGCCGTTCAATGCGGTTGCGCTCTCGGTAAAGTCCGCGATTGAAGCGGGGTTTGTATTTAGCATTTTTGCGCTTGGTATAACCGGTGTAGTGTGCTGACGGCGTAAGGTACGGCGAATCATCTGTGCGTCATAGCCTTTATCACCCACTAAGTAACGAGGACGTTGCTTCGGTTTCCCCGTCCAGTACGCTTGACCTTCAGTGCAGTATTGAGAGTGGCGAATCCTTTGATATCACTACGTTGCCCCTCCGACAAGACATAAACTGCATTCTGGTTTGCCCATGCCTTCGGCTTGGATGTGAATTTTAGTGCTGAAGCCGCCTTTTGAGCGTCCGAGTGCCTCCTGCTGCTGAAGAAGCTCAACACTGAGCGATTGTTGTCCCGTATTCAGTTCCCCTTTTTGCTCCGCTGCGTGCTGGTGAGCGCGGACGATAGTGCTATCAATAAAATGTACTTCCCAGTCAATTTGATTCGCGCATCGCGCCCTGCTGCAAGCGATTTAGAATCTCCTGCCAGATGCCTTGGGAGCGCCAACGATAGAAGCGGCTTGATACCGTACCGCGTGACCCATAACGAGCAGGTAAATCGTCCCACGGCGCACCTGTGCGGTGAATCCACAAATGCCGTTGATTACTGCTCGATGGTCAGCAGCAGGTCGCCCAGTACGTGCTTTGTCATGGCAGCAAGGCAAAGTTTTTGCCATTGAGCATCATTTAGGTCGCCACGATGTAGCGGCATTGAGAAGTTACTCCGGTTGGTTATCAGATATAGAATACTCAATATCCTCACCTTTTTTTCCACTACATCTAGTGCCCTTTGAGTTGCGATACGCCCTAGAGAAGCGTAATCGAATGATCGGGACTCAGATAGATTTAGCCATGTTCTGTCATAACGGATTCCCCTCATTGATATGCACGGCTTTCAAGGCTCTCTGAACTAGATATTGCATTAGAAGAGAATTCAGCATACTTCGGTCACTACTTGGGAAGAATGAGCAAGTGGCAATGATGCTCTTCAATACTTGGGTTGTTAAATTCAGCATTACTGCAACCTCGAACTGTTATTGCTTCCGGTTGAAGGTAAGGCGATTGCAAGTCTCCGCCAAGAGATTCCGCAATTGCATTTTTAAGCTTTTCCTTCTCCTCTTTACGAGTGGCTTTAATAATAGTGAGCGATCTAGCTCATTGTTTAGGGAGAGGGATGCATACGACCGTTTAACAGCTCTAACTGTCTATAAGCATGGCATTGAGCTAAGAATTGATATCTTCATCAGGGATGTACTCAATAAGATCCGAGGGAGTACAAGAATTTTGCTGAGGGTGGCGATTCCATCACACAATTTGGCTAACGTATCTCCACCAATTTGAGGTAGCTCATCGGTGTTTTTCAGCTTAGAGATACTTACAGGGTTCATACCTATAGCGTCAGCCAGCGCCTTGTTAGTAATTTTGCGCTCGGCCATCATAACCTTTAGCTTCCAGCGTACCTTCCCCACAATCGGCTCACATAATACAGCACTCATAAGTATCTCCTAAAGCTAGATTGCTTACTAATATAGCTCGCTAAGCTACACTTAGTAACTTATAAGCTAATAACAAAGTTTATTAGGCTATTACAAAAGAAATGGTTATAGCTTAGTAGTTCACGAACGTAGCTTAAAAGGCTATCATGAAAAATATGGTGGATGAGGAAAGCAAGCCGCCTCGCCCTTAACTAAAAATCCAGGGTTGCACCAAGACTAACCAGCACTTAGACAACCGAACTGCCCAAGCGTAGAGACTGAGAGACCACCGAGGCACGGAATCTCTTGAAGCGGGTGCCCTGATAAGGCAAGTGAAGGTGGGAGGCAGGTCTTGAGAACAGCAGTTCTCCATAAGTCACTCCACTAACACCGCCCTACGGGGCTGGGTGGAGGGCCAGGAAAATCTTTGTAAATAAACAGAGAGCAGGCTACGACTACCAATCCTGCCTGCTCTCTTTCACCTACTACGAGGTTAGAAACGATTATGGCTTATTCAGATTACCTTTGCGAACTTGACCAGGAATACCGGGGCTTGCAAGACCGGATTGCCGGGGAGTGGCGAGTTGAAGGCGAGACTGACGGAGATGAGGGGGTTGCCCCTGAATTCCCTTCTAACTCAGCTTACATGCAGGGTTACAATGCTGGCCGTGCCAGGTACATTAAGCGTCTGGCTGATTTCGAGAAAGTTGAGAGTGGACGGCTCTGCCGCTGTGCATTGGTCTGTGAGCAGGATTGCAACTGCAAGACTGTCTGGAGCGACGAGTTTTAAACTTGTGTACCAGGGCTAAGCCGAAGTAGGTTTGGCCCTTATTCTTTTGGAGATTGCATCTATGTTTCAGAAAGCTACTAAACAACAATCTAAGCTCCGTTTAGCCTTAAGCGGCCCTAGTGGAGCGGGTAAGACCTACTCCGCTCTCAACATTGCTCAGCACTTGGGCAAGACCATTGCGCTGCTGGACACCGAACACGGTAGCGCCTCCAAGTATGCAGACCGCTTTGACTTTGACGTGTGCAACCTCACAGATTTCCACCCCGCTAAATACATTGACTTAATCAAGGCGGCAGATAAAGCTGAGTACGAGGTCATTATCATCGACAGCCTCTCTCATGCCTGGTTTGCGGAACTAGAGCTAGCAGGCAAAGGGTTTGAGGGTTGGAAGAATGTCCGGCCCTTAGAGCGTGCTCTCATCGATGCGATGCTCAGCAGCCGTGCCCATGTCATCGCTACGATGAGAACCAAAACTGAGTGGGTAATGGAGGAGTACACCAGCAAGAGTGGCAAAAGCTGTGTTGCGCCTAAGAAAGTAGGCACAGCACCCATCCAGGCTTCAGGAGTGGAGTACGAGTTCGATTTGGCAGGAGAACTCAGTCTGGAGCACATCCTGACCATCTCCAAATCTCGCTGCCCTGCTCTGAGCGGGACCACTCACCTTAATCCAGGGGAGGAACTCGCAGAGACACTTCTAGCATGGCTGACGGATGGCGCACCGCTGCCGGAGTCAGTTCAGTCCAAGTGTGATCGCGTTCGGTTAGCACGGGAAGCGGTTGGTCTGGAAACAGAAGTGGTGAAGGCACTAATGGAACAGCAATACAGCCGCACTACCCCGGCACAGCTCTCCTCAGAGCAGGTGGATGCCCTAGTTGAGCTGATTAGGGCTAGCCAGAACGGGAAGCATTAGCGTCTTGGGGTGGGGACACCTCCACCCTGTTTTTCCAAAACATCCAGAGACTAAGGTAGGAGTTTTCCAATGAAACCACTGCATCTTATTGACTGTTTTCTGCTGGTGACTATGCACCAGGAGGGCTCTATCTCACCCCGGCAGTTCCGGGCGATCACCTCTAAGCTGGAAACCTCAATCGCCAGGGTTCAGAGATCCCTGGATTCACTAGTAGCTGCGAAACTGGTTCGAGTGATAGCTTCCTGAAGTCTCATGAGGGTGGAAGGCAATGAACCGAGAGCGAAAAAACTGGACTGGAGAGACCCAGATTGAATTTGAGAACGGCTGGAGATGAGGTTTTTTAAGACAACCTTCAACAAGGAGAAAACTGTGGGAAGTATGACAAAATCCCCTTTAGAGCAGGGTCAAGCCAGCTCCGATCTTGTTCGGGTCTATCTGCAAGAGATAGGCCGAGTCCCCCTGCTGACTCAAGAGCAGGAAATAATCTATGGCAAGCAGGTACAGCGAATGATGGCGCTGAATGATGCCAAAGCACTCTTAGCCCAGAAGCTAAAACGTGAGCCAGATGATGAAGAGTGGGCGCAGGCAACCAACCTCAGCCTAGACGAACTCAGTACCGC
>JAUJON010000328.1 GCA_030447595.1 Thermosynechococcaceae cyanobacterium YX3bin19 | reverse complement strand
GTTAACTTTAAGCCACAATTCTTAAGACTACCGATATACAGGAATAGTTGCAAAATCCGATCGCCCTACACTATCCTCCTCCGATAGATTAAACCTTAATCAAGAGGCAGAGTTCTGTTGGCCTGTGGCAGGACTCATTTACTAGGCTTGCGTTAAATGGGGCAGCCTACCGGCAAGATCTGCGGGTGGAGCTGGTACCGGGGCAAGCTGGCTCGGTTAGAACGCCCGTCAGGGCCGAACTGCTAGAGCAGAAAGATTCCTGCAGGGCAGTTGGCGATCGCGCACTGAAGTTTGGCAACCAGGCTGTCTCCTAGGGAACAATCCGCAAGCGATGCTCAACGCTCCTCATGGTCTTGCTGGTCAGCCGGTTGCCGGCACGATACCTTGGTTTAGCGAAGCGGTATCATCCGATTTCATAGCCAAGCTTAGAACCTTATGGAGATCCCTCGGCATGGGCAGGTAGGAGTTGCTCAATTACCACCAGAAATGCTGTGTCGATATCGCGGTCCCTTCAGCTGGCAAGCGCAAAGCTGGTTTATAGACGTATGGAATGACCTGCCTGTAAGCCTTGATCCCGGCTCCAATTGAGTATTAACGGGTGCCCACCAAGCAATGATGGAGGTGCTGCTTATACGTCCCTTGCACAGTCCTTGCGGGTGTATAAGCAGCACTTTCGTTTGCCGGAAGTGTTAACTAGGGAGTAAACACCCGGAAGTAAATTCCCGCTACCACCAGGTTGACAACAAGGAGCAGCAGCGCAACTGCCGTGCGGAATGGATAGGGAGGCTGACTCACATTTACGACGGCCTCTTCCGCTGGCTTAGGCGTAGTGTCTTTCGATTTGTCGTACATAGGGTTCCCGTTTAGGTTCAGTAACTTAATAAAGACATACCAAAGAAGAGTTACGCTGACTATAGTATGGAGATGGATGTTTACAATTTTAGAGGCTGCATCCAGGTTTAATGGTCGCCAGCATGGTACGAACTGCGAACCAGCGGACCAGAACGGACATGAGTAAATCCTAGGTCCCTGGCAATTGCTCCCAGGCGGTCAAACTCTGCAGGAGTCCAGTATTTTTCAACGCGGAGATGGCTGAGGGAAGGCCGCAGGTATTGTCCTAGAGTTAAGCGATCACAGCCCACGCATCGCAGATCCGCTAGGGTATTTAAGATTTCAGCCTCGGTTTCCCCCAGCCCTAGCATTAAGCCAGACTTGGTAGGGATGCTGGGATCCAGTTCTTTCACTAGTCGCAGTACTTCTAGCGATCGCTCATATTTAGCGCCCCGGCGTACCGGACCTTGAAGGCGGCGCACTGTTTCCAAGTTGTGGTTATAACAAGCGGGTTTAGCACCCACAACCGTAGCAATTCGCGTTCGCTCAGCCCAAAAATCCGGGGTCAAAACTTCGATTTGCGTTTGCGGATTAATGCTGCGGACGGCTTGCATAGTGGCGACAAACCAGCCTGCCCCATGATCCGATAGGTCATCTCGGGCAACTGAAGTGAGGACTACGTAGTTTAAGCCCAGCAAGCGAACAGCCTCAGCAATCTTTTGCGGTTCCTCTGGATTCAGGGACTGAGGAGCACGACCTTTATCCACCTGGCAAAAGCCACAGGCCCGGGTGCAGATTGGCCCCATGAGGAGAAACGTCGCTGTTTTTTGGGCATAACACTCACCCCGGTTGGGACAGCGGCCCTCCTCACAAATGGTATGGATTTGATGCCGTTTGATGATTTGCTGTACCGTAGACAGCTCACTCGCTTTTCCAAGGGAGCGCCGTAACCATTCTGGCAGCCGCTCCTGGGTCCGACTTGACGATACCTGATTCATTATCGTTGCAATGGAATTTCTAGCAGTATTGAGGGAACACTCTGGGTAGTTTAGGTCGGTTTAATCCAGCTGGGAGCCTATCGTGATCAACTCAAAAGCTGGTTCGTTCTGATTCAAGTTGGACCCAGTTCGAAACGCTACTTTAGTATACTGAACCCTTGATCTCAGCACCTTAGGAGTTGTTGGTGGCAGGCCATAAGATCCTCGTTGTGGATGATAGTCAAGTGATTCGGACCCGTATCCGAAACATGTTACCCGCAGGAAACTTCGTAGTCCTAGAAGCTAAAGATGGGGTTGAAGGGTTGAACTTAATTCGCCAAGAACGACCGAGTCTAATCATGCTAGACTTTCTCCTGCCTCGCCTCGGCGGATGGGAAGTCTTTCAGGAACTGCAGCAAGTGCCAGAGCTCCAATCAATTCCGCTGGTTATCATGTCAGGCCGTAAGGAGGAGGTAACCGACAAACTCAAGGAACCGTTTGAGCATTTTGAATTTATTGAAAAACCG
>JAUJON010000022.1 GCA_030447595.1 Thermosynechococcaceae cyanobacterium YX3bin19 | reverse complement strand
GGCTTTACTAGTGTTTAATATTGTTAGCCGCATGCGGCAACCGCTATACACTTTTAGGCACTACGTTCTACTCTCATTTACAGTAGCTGGACTATATTCATTCATTGAAATCACTTACTTAGCAGGTAGCGGCTGGGGAGAGGTAGCTCTCCGAACTATAGACTCGCTCGTTCGAAGTAACGCAGATTCAAGTTCAAGGCTTTTCGCTGGGCGCCTTCGTTCAGTCTCTAATGAGCCATCCTGGTTTGCTATGTATTGCAGTTTTATATTTCCATGGATTTTTAGTTATGTGTTTACTAAGCGCAGGTATATCTGGATTTACCTAACCTTATCAATCTATTTTCTTTTACTGGTCGTACTTACCCAGTCTCGTACAGCTTACTTTATAACTATTCTGCAACTTAGTTCATTTTTACTAGGGCTCTTTTTTACTAGACGTGATTCTACTAAAAGTATTCGGCTATTCCTATTTAGAAAAAGACGTCTTAACTTATTTGCTATAGGGATGCTATTCACGATTTGTCTTGCAGGGTTTTTCCTTAGCAAAACCGCTCTTGCTAACAGGTCAATTTTAGCTGTCTTTTCTTCTTTATCCGGCAGTAATAAATATTACCTACTTTCGAACTTGACTCGATTTGGGTCACAAGCTACTGCTTTCATTATGGCTAATGCTTACCCTTTTTTTGGTGTGGGGTTAGGACAGTTCGGTTTTTATATGCCTGATTATGTTCCTGCCTGGGCATCCTTAAGTCCAGAAATTCAGGAGATGATAAGCTCTGCAGAAGGTACGCGTTGGCCATCAGTTTATAGCGTATATACCCGTATAGCTGCTGAGCTGGGTTGGGTTGGCTTAGCTATTTGGTTGGCAATTTGGATTGTTGTGCTAAAAGCTTGCTATAAACGCTATCAGGTAAATAGTCAAATTAGTAAGCAGCCAGATGTATTAGGGCTAGCACTAATAGTTAGCATAATTGGCGTAATGCTATCTGGTTTGAATACAGACTCACTAAGGTTTTCTGGCTTTTGGATAAATCTAGGTCTATCCTGGTTTTACGTGAGAAAATCTGAGATTGCCGCTACTAATAGCAACTTACAACAACTAGTATACGTATCAAACCCTAGTCTTAAATAGTACATAAATAAGCGATATAAAAGTTGAGAGGTCATAGCCATAAAAAAATTTACATCAATGCTCGCTTTTTAGGCCGGCATATTACTGGTGTTGAAAGATACGCTACAGAGTTGGTAAAAGCCTTGGACTCCATGATCAGTCGCGGAGAAATAGATGCTAAGCAGTTTTCCTTTGTGCTGTTAGCTCCAAAGGACACTAAGCATGAACTGAGGCTTAAGCATATACAGCTCAGGTACGTTGGTTATTTTACTGGACATTTATGGGAACAGTTTGAACTCCCTTTCTATACTCGTGGTACTTTACTCATAAATCTTTGTAATACTGCATCACTGCTCAAGCGAAACCAGATTGTTACAATTCACGATGCAGTAGTATTTGGTTCTCCCCAAGCTTATTCATTCATGTTTCGCTTATGGTATCAGTTTCTTTGGAAAAGCTTAGGCGTAGTCGCTAAGACAATTATTACAGTTTCATCCTTTTCAGAGAAAGAGTTATCTAAATATTGTGTAAAGAACTCAGGGAAACTCCAAGTAATTTATGAAGGAAAGGAGCACATATTTGCTTTAAACTCTAATGATAAAATTTTGGAGAAATACGACTTAGAAGATAAGCGGTTTGTATTAGCAGTTAGCAGCTTGAACCCAAATAAAAACTTTCGCTCTATTGTTCAAGCCATTGCTCTTCTAAGCGATATTAACTTTGATGTTGCGATCGCAGGGGGCGCTAATCCAAAAATCTTTTGTCAATTGCCAATTCCTTTTCCTAGCAACATTAAATACTTGGGCTATGTAAGTGATGGAGAATTGAGAGCCCTGTATGAACATGCAAGCTGCTTTGTTTATCCATCCTTTTATGAAGGCTTTGGCTTACCCCCGCTTGAAGCAATGGCTTGTGGTTGTCCAGTAATCGTATCCAATGCTGCATCTTTACCAGAAGTGTGTGATGATGCAGCACTTTACTGTGATCCAAATAGCCCAAAGGATATTGCCGAGAAAATTGTTCTCCTGATGAATAATACTACTCTACGGGAAGACTTGCGCCGCAAAAGTTTAGAACGTGCAAAGCTGTTTAGCTGGGAAAAGTGTGCACGTGAGACCTTTGCTGTAATTAAAAAAGCATTATTTTAATGAAGGTCAATATGAACTCATCGATCGATCCAACTCAGTTTGTCCACTCGATTAGGAAGTTCGCTTTAGAAGCAGCGAAATCTAATTTACTTGGCGCTCCCGCCCATAAAGAAGCTTTAACGAGAATCAGAAAACCGGTTGATTACATGCGATGTGCTGAATTCAGCCTAGCGCTTAAACAAATTTCTTTAGAACCAGGTACAAAAGTTCTAGATATAGGTAGCCCTCAGTGGTTCTCTCTATACTGGTCTATTTCCTGAAACAAAATTTTATTATGTCCGTATACTTGATGAAGCTTAGTCAAATTAGAGATACTGCCTTCTTTATTTGGGTATAAGTAATATAAGTTATTACAAGCAAGATGTTAACTCCTAGAATTCGATTCGCTTCCACTTTGATAAAGCTATTAGCATTTCTGTCATTGAACACATTGACCCTGAAGTTGGAGGCGACATCCTTGCTTTAAACGAGATTAGGCGTGTTCTTACTTCTCAAGGAGAATTAACTCTTTCAGTACCTTTGAAAGATATTTCTAATACAGTTTATGTAAATGGAGATGTCTATGAAAGATTAGCAAATAAGAATAACTTTTTTTGCTAGAGAATATGATTTAACACAATTTCAAACCTTACTTTGCGCTTTAAACTACTTAATTAAAGAAAAAATCTTTTATTATTGAGAAACCAGGGTTGCTTGCATTAGATTTCTGGGAATGACCTGGAAAAACTAAAGTCCTTAGTAATTTAATTACTAAATCTGTAAAAGCCATTGAAAGAGTTACAAGAAACTCTATTGAAGATAGACTTGCAGTTCGTTATCTTCGATCACTCTATCCACAGTACAGTATCGAGTCGTTAATATAGTCGCCAACTCTCCAAAAAGCAAAGATTAGCATGATACTTTAATCTCTATAAAGACAGTTTTTTGTAACTCTGCGGCGGCCATCTAAGGATAGGCGAGTACATCCACAAAAGTCATGGCCGTTTGCTATGCTTGATGTTTTCAGCAAAAATATCAGCGTGCGTGTTTGATGAACAGGTCAATCAGGAGTTTTTGCTAAGTTTGCTGGGGTGAAAACTTCTTTGAATCAGGATTTTGTAGAAATCAGTGCTTGACGAATATGTGCATTTTTTAGTGCAGTCGGTGCCCACGTACAGTGTGACAAGAAGTTGGTCAAACTGATCAGAGAGCGACGGCGAAAAGTGTTTCAACACTGTCCTCACCGTGAAACGAAGCTATGGAACTGGAAGTTTTGGGTAGTTTCTTGCTGCTTTGTGGGGCAAGGGATAAGAGGATGATACAAATACGTCAGAATCAGGTGGCGATATCTCCATTTTACCGAGATGACAAACTTACTCTTTTTGATTCTGATACCCGCGCCTGCTTGCAATGAGGTGGTTTCAATGTATAAACTGATTTTATCAAGCTTACACTCAACAGTGTTTTGCGGCTAAAGACCCTAAATGATTTATGGTACCTGCTGAGCCAAGTTTTGATTGAGAACTTGCCGTGCTTTGTGATGGAGCCACCTACCATCGTTCCCAGGCGGTGAAAGAGTACTTGAAATCAGTCAATCAAGCGACTCCGACGAGTCGAAATTAAATAACTTTTGTAGTTGCACGGTATTTGAAGATAGGCAAAGGTTTACTAATAAGTTGTGTTTTTAATTTGAATAGCTTATTTGAATTTGTCACTCGAAAAGCTTATAACTTTTGTGTTCCTGTTAGAAAGGGTTATAGCGCTTAAGTATGCTAATGTAGCTAGTCAAAAGCAACTGGTTTAGTGCTTAGTAAGGCTTTTAACCTGTAGTGTGGAAGTGTTATACAGTTCCTTCAGGTTCCTTCAAAGCAAACGTTAAACTAGCATCTAACTTAGCTGTAAACCCTGGAAGAGGATAGCACTACTTCCGTTTCGGTTTTTTTGTTGGGGGTAATTTGCCGCAAACTCAGATGAAGATTGCCCTTGTCCATGACTGGTTAACCATCTACGGTGGTGCGGAGCGAATCCTAGAGCAGCTGCTTTTGCTTTACCCTAATGCAGACCTCTTTAGCTTGGTAGATTTTCTGCCTCCTGAGCAGCGAGGCTTTATCCTCGGTAAGCCAGTTAAAACTTCTTTTATTCAAAACTTACCGCTTGCTAAGGAAAAATACCGCCAGTATCTGCTGTTTATGCCCCTTGCTGTAGAGCAGTTTGATTTATCCGGCTATGACTTAGTCATTTCTAACTCCTACGCGGTTGCCAAAGGGGTACTAACAGGCCAGACCAACTGCACCTGTGTGTGTGCTGCTCACCAATCCGTTATGCCTGGGATTTACAGCACCAGTACTTAAGAGAATCAGGTTTAGATCAAGGTGTGAAAGGTTGGGTGGCAAAGTGGTTCCTTCACCAAATTCGACTCTGGGATGCTCGTACAGCTAACGGCGTAGATGGTTTTGTCGCAATTTCCAAGTTTATTGCTCGCCGTATTTGGAAGGTTTACCATCGCAAGTCTACAGTATTTACCCGCCAGTGGATGTGACAACATTCGCCCTGTGTGAAACCAAAGAAGATTTCTACTTAACGGCATCACGCATGGTGCCCTACAAACAAATCGATCTGATTGTCAGGCTTTTTCCGAAATGCCTGATAAAAAACTGGTTGTAATTGGGGATGGACCGGATTTTGAGAAAATTTGTACTCATTCAGCAGCAAATATTGTGCTGATGGGCTACCAGTCCTTCAAGGTACTAAAACATTATATGCAGCGGGCTAAGGCCTTTGTATTTGCCGCGGAGGAAGACTTTGGCATTACCCCCGTGGAGGCACAGGCCTGCGGCACACCCGTGATCGCTTTTGGCAAAGGCGGCGCGTTAGAGACAGTTCGAGGGCTCGATCGCGAGCAGCCCACAGGTGTCCTATTTGAACGGCAAGATATTGCCAGTCTTAAAGATGCGGTGATGCGTTTTGAGAAATACTGTGACTTTATTTCTCCCTCTGCTTGCCGCGCTAATGCCTTGCGATTTAATGTAGAGCGATTTCGTCACGAAATGGAAAGTTACGTTGAGAAAGAATGGCTCAATTTCCAAAGACGATTAGACTAACGCTAGGGTAATATCGTCAAAATAGCAGCTTCGGGTGGTGTCCACTCTTGCAAAGCACTGTTATTGTATTGCCAAGTATGATTTAGCAATGCTCAGGGAGTGCAAGCAGGGTTATGAAGAAAGCCCTCATTTGTGGTGTATCCGGTCAGGATGGAACTTATCTTGCTCGCTTCTTACTAAGCAAGGGGTATGAGGTTCACGGCAGTTCGCGTGATGCTCAAGTAGCGTCATTCCAGAACTTGGTACGTTTAGGCATTCGCGAGCAGGTTAAGGTGACCTCTGTAGCCTTAAACGACTTCCGAAGTGTTTTACAGGCATTGATGAAGATACAACCGGATGAAGTTTATAACTTAGCCGGACAAAGTTCAGTCGGGCTTTCATTTCAACAGCCCGTTGAAACATTAGAAAGCATCAGTGTCGGGACCCTGAATCTACTTGAAGCTGTTCGCTTTACAGGTCAACCCACAAAACTCTATAACGCAAATTCCAGCGAGTGTTTTGGGGATACAAACGGGCTAGCAGCTGATGAAACGACTCCCTTCCGGCCCAGAAGCCCCTATGCCGTAGCCAAGGCAGCTGCATTTTGGGAGCTAGCCAACTACCGCGAAGCCTACGGCTTATTTGCTTGTTCCGGAATTCTCTTCAATCATGAGTCTCCCTTAAGGCCAGAACGTTTTGTGACTAGAAAAATTGTTGCTGCAGCTCGCCGCATTGCTGCAGGTAGTCAAGAGAAACTTCACTTAGGTAATATTTCAATTCAGCGGGATTGGGGCTGGGCACCGGAGTATGTTAAGGCCATGTGGTCAATGTTGCAGCAAGAACGGCCAGATGATTTTGTGATTGCTACAGGGGAAACGTACACACTGGAAGAATTTGTCGCCATAGCTTTTGCAAGTGTCGGACTAGACTGGTGTGATCACGTGGTGAGTGATCCAAGATTATTTCGGCCTACTGAGCTGGCGGTAGGTAGGGGCAATCCCGCAAAGGCATTGAACAAGCTGGGATGGCAGGCACAATACAAGATGAGAGACGTAGTTCAAATGATGGTGCAGGCAGAGCAGCCAATGAGTCCTAGTTTGGGTAAGAAACTCTACAGCGTTGGCGGCTAATACTTCCACCGACCTAGATTCAGATGGCATTGCCTGTAAATTTAGAAGTTCCTTTCTCATAATAGAAGTGATGCTTCAAATTCTTTAAAGCAATGGCAAGAGACCTGCGGAAATTCCTGAACCAGCTTGAGCAACGAGGTCAACTGCAGCGGATTGGAGCCCTTGTAGACCCAGATCTAGAAGTTGCCGAGATTTCTAACCGCATGCTCCAGCAGGGCGGTCCTGCCCTCCTGTTCGAAAACGTTAAAGGGGCTGCTTATCCCGTTGCTATTAACCTTATGGGTACGCTAGAGCGAGTCTGCTGGGCAATGAACATGCAGCACCCGCAGGAGTTAGAAACCTTGGGTCAGAAGCTGAGCCTGCTGCAGCAGCCTAAGCCTCCGAAAAAGATTTCTCAGGCCGTTGAGTTCGGTAAAGTTCTGTTTGATTTGCTGCGAGCGAAACCAGGGCATCCAGGCCTCTTAAGCGGTGGTCCAGCCTGCCAGCAGGTCCTGATTCAGGGCGCAGATCTTAACTTGCATCAAATTCCCATGATCCAACCATACCCTGGCGATGCCGGTAAGATCGTCACCCTGGGGCTGGTGATTACCAAAGATTGTCAAACAGGTACACCAAATGTAGGGGTTTATCGCCTACAGCTTCAGTCTCGTAACTCCATGACAGTGCACTGGTTGTCAGTACGAGGAGGAGCACGGCATCTTCGCAAAGCAGCGGAACAGGGCAAGAAACTAGAAGTGGCGATCGCGTTGGGAGTCGATCCATTAATCTTGATGGCAGCGGCCACTCCAATCCCTGTGGACCTATCGGAATGGCTATTCGCCGGGCTTTACGGGGGTTCCAGAGTCACGCTAGCCCGGTGTAAAACGCTTGATTTAGAAGTTCCCGCCGACTCAGAGTTTGTCCTGGAGGGCACGATTACTCCCGGAGAGGTACTGCCTGACGGTCCGTTTGGCGACCATATGGGCTATTACGGAGGTGTGGAAGACTCCCCGCTGATCCGCTTCCACTGTTTGACCCATCGCCGGGACCCGATCTATCTCACCACGTTCAGCGGTCGCCCTCCAAAAGAAGAAGCCATGATGGCGATCGCCCTCAACCGCATTTACACGCCTATCCTGCGACAGCAAGTCTCAGAAATTGTTGACTTCTTTTTGCCAATGGAAGCCTTGAGCTACAAAGCGGCAATTATTGCTATTGACAAAGCCTATCCCGGTCAAGCCCGTCGTGCCGCCCTGGCTTTTTGGAGTGCATTGCCCCAGTTTACCTACACTAAATTCGTCATCGTTGTAGACAAGTCAATTAACATCCGTGATCCGCGGCAAGTTGTCTGGGCTATTAGTTCCAAGGTCGATCCAGTACGGGACGTCTTCATCCTCCCGGAAACTCCCTTCGATACCCTGGACTTTGCCAGCGAAAAAATCGGCCTAGGTGGCCGCATGGGAATCGATGCCACGACAAAAATACCCCCTGAAACCAATCATGCTTGGGGAGAACCCCTAGAATCTGATCCTGATGTGGCAGCCATGGTAGACCGCCGCTGGGCTGAGTATGGACTCGCTGATTTACAGTTGGGAAAAGTTGACCCCAATTTGTTTGGGTATGATATGCGCTAACAAGTTTGGGGTGTTGATTAAACTAGGCAGTAAGAGATCGTGAAAGTGAATCTATCCTTGACTGACTCAAAACGCAAAACATCATGAACTCAGAAGAGTACAGGTCCGAACATTCAATGGGAGAGCAGGTGGAACAGCCCCCTGAACGCTCCATTCACCCCGATACCCTGAAGTTTATGGGCATGGCAAAAGATCTAATAGAGAGCCCAGGGGTCAAGCAGTCCGTAGAAGTAGAACAAAAGAAAGAATCGGAGACCACGACTCCTCAGCAATACTCGGTTAACTCCTCAGGTGTTGTTCCCCAGGCTGAACAGTCCCCAAGAGACATTCAATCTAGCCATTCCCAGGACCAGCCAGGTACTCTGAACTTTATGAGTATGGCCAGGGAGCTACTGAACAGTCCAGCCGTGAAGCAAGCTACAGACACCAAGCGCCAAGATCAGTAATCTAGCTAGCTCTGAAGTTGTGCAGTTCTTTAACGGACTTCCTAAAATTAGTTACTGATTGCCCAGTTCACCAACGTCCGAACGCCATATCCTGTCGCTCCAGCGTTGTTGTAGCCATTCTCTTTATCCGTCCAAACTGGGCCAGCTACATCCAAGTGCGCCCAGGGAGTTTCTTTAACAAACTGCTTTAGGAAGAGTGCGGCGGTAATCGACCCGCCGGCACGGGGGCCCGTGTTCTTCATGTCGGCAATCGGAGACTTCAGGCCTTCAAAGTATTTTTCTTCCATAGGCATGCGCCAGAGCTTTTCGCCAGCGGATTCTGATGCCTGCAGCAACTGGGTAGAGAGTTCTTCTTCCGGCGTCCAGAGGCCAGCAATATCATCTCCCAACGCCACAACACAGGCTCCAGTTAGTGTCGCTAGGTCAACGATCGCATCCACACCCAGTTTTTCTGCAAAGACCAGTGCATCGGCGAGGGTTAAGCGACCTTCTGCATCCGTATTATTGATCTCGATAGTTTTGCCATTGGAAGCTGTGAGGATATCTCCTGGGCGCATCGCGTGACCACTAATCATATTTTCCGTGGCAGCGACAATAAAGTGAACCTCAACCTCCGGCTGCAGCTGGCCAATGACCTTTGCCGCCCCCAAGGCAGCAGCGGAACCGCCCATATCCATCTTCATAGTTTCAATGCCACTCCCGGCACCTTTGATATTGAGGCCGCCGGAATCAAAGGTGAGCCCTTTACCGATGATCGCCAGCTTCCGCTTCGGCATTCCCGGTGGCTTGTAGGTGAGATGAATGAATTTAGGGGTAAGTCTGAGGCTTGGGCAACCCCGAGAAAAGCGCCCATTCCCAACTTTTCACAGTCTTCTTTCTCCAAAACCTCCAGGTTGAGGCCATGCGCTTGGCGATCGCTGCCGCCGTCTCTGCTAACGTGATCGGAGTCACGATATTGGCGGGAGCGGCAACCAGTTCACGGGCCAGGATCACTCCGGTACAAACTTGGTGGGCTCTCTGAATCGCCTGGGTTTGCTCCCCTAAACCCAAAAGTTCAACTCGTTCCATCCCATTACTAGGATTGTCTTCCGGCTCTGATTTGAAGCGCTTGTCTTGGTGCAGAGCGAGTTCAATTCCTTCAGCAATCGCCTGAGCCGTTGATGCAGGATCGTCATTCCACACAGGAAAGTGAATTCCTAGAGTTTTACATTTTTCTTTCTTGGCGGTGCGGGCGGTCACTGCTGCCGCTCGACGGAGGCTATCTAACTTTAGCGGTTCTGGCTTACCCAAGCCTATGACCATCACTTTGCGAACTGGACTATTGCTGCCTACTCGTGTCACTGCACTAGATCCGGCTTTACCCTTAAACTCCGCATCGGCAATCAGGTCTGTGAACGCGCTGGATAATTTGCTGTCCAGTTCTGCCAGTTGCCCGCTTAGCTCAACGTTATCTTCAAAACCAATTGCCAGGCCATCTCCAGACCAGTCCAGCGGCAGAGTATTTGTTGCTTGAATCTCCATCCCGGTTACTACTACCATCCTTCGTAAATTTAGTATTTGTGAAGTTTGCCTCTGGCTATAATGTTACAGATTTTTACGGGTTACCGGCACGGAGAGTTGTCAAGGCAGGGCATTAGAATTGAATATTCATTGACAGTTTCAGACCAGCTCAAAGGCCCTCTTGGCTGGTTGTTTTTAGTACCTAGACCTTCTGAGTCAGACACTCAGAACTCTAAGACAGCGCTTGGAACCTCAAGATTGTTTTTGCGAGCAACAAGGTGCCACCTTGATGGGTCAGGGATTGGAGCCTAATAGTTGGGGTCAAAGGGCATTGACTTTAACACTCGTACCCTAAGCCAGCTTTCGCATTGCTACCTCTATCACCTGCATTACTACCGATGGATTGCCACAAAAATAAAATAGGGGTTAATTCAGCAGCCGGAGAGACACTCTGTACACTCGGGTGGTTAGCACTGTGGAAAGTTGTAACAATTAGTAATATGTATAGCTAATTGCAAACCAGCTTTAAGTCAGCATACTTAGTGCTTAAGTACAGTAAGTAGACTGGCTGCTGAATGTGTTGATCTCAAACCTTGCTGGTATTCCCCTATGTCAGATTCAATCGACCCGATGCAGGTCTCCCAGTCCAGCCAAGATGATGTTTCTCCAGCGTCAGCCACAGCGGTGCGTTCGCAGAGTAACGGCTATCTATCTGTTGATACAACTGCCGAGCTGGCTCACGACTTATTCAGCCCTACAGGCTCCTTCGTTCGCCGTCATATTGGCCCTAGTCCTGATGAACAGCAGCAGATGCTGGCTGGCTTAGGCTGCTCGACTTTGGACGCCCTGATCGAGCAAACGATTCCTCAAGGAATTCGCAGCGTCCGGCCTCTACAGTTAGGTTCCAGCCGCAGCGAATATGAGTTGTTGGGAGAACTGCGGGCGATCGCCGGCAAAACCAAGTATTTCGCTCCTTTATTGGCATGGGGTATCACGGCTGCATTACCCCCCCAGTGATCCAACGCAACATCCTGAAAAACCCTGGTTGGTATACCCAGTACACTCCCTATCAGGCAGAGATTGCTCAGGGACGTCTGGAAGCTCTGCTCAACTTTCAAACCCTGGTTAGTGATTTAACCGGTTTAGCGATCGCCAATGCTTCTTTGCTGGATGAAGCGACAGCAGCGGCTGAAGCCATGACCATGAGCTACAACCTGCACAAGCATGACCAGGTTAAAACATTTTTTATCTCTGATACCTGCCATCCTCAAACGATTGAAGTAGTGCAAACACGGGCCAAGCCCTTAGGAATTACCGTCTGGGTTGGCAACCATGCAACGTTTGATGTGCACTCCCATCCTGTTTCTGGAGCACTGCTACAGAATCCACCCACGGACGTTACAATCAATAACTACCGGCCTTTTATTAACCGGGCGCACCAAGCTGGAGCCCTTGTTACCGTTGCCGCCGACTTGCTGAGCTTGACTTTACTAACCCCGCCAGGAGAGTTTGACGCAGACATTGCCATCGGCAGTACACAACGCTTTGGGGTGCCTATGGGCTATGGTGGGCCCCATGCAGCCTACTTTGCCACGAAAGCTGCCTACAAGCGACAGATTCCGGGCCGGATTGTCGGTGTCTCTCACGATGTTCACGGTCTACCCGCCCTCCGCTTAGCGCTCCAGACCCGAGAGCAGCACATTCGTCGAGACAAGGCTACCAGCAATATCTGCACCGCTCAGGTGCTGCTGGCGGTAATGGCAAGCATGTACGCGGTCTACCATGGTCCAACGGGCTTAAAGTGCATTGCCGAGCGAGTTCACTTCCTCACCTGCATCCTAGCCACAGGGTTGCAGCGGTTGGGGTACGAGATTAATCCGGCCCCCTTTTTCGATACCCTGCAAGTGAACTTAGGCCCGGTTTCTTTAGAAACGCTCTTGAGCCGAGCAAAAGCTTATCGAGTCAATCTGAGGAGTGAAGGCAGCACCGTTGGTATTGCCCTTGATGAAACCACCTCGACAAAGGATTTGCTGAATTTATTCACCCTCTTTGCCGGAGAAAGACAACTAGGCTTCACCCTTGGAGATCTAACGGCAGAGGTTAAGCCGAGCTTCAGCGGACCCTTTGCCCGCACTAGCAAGTATCTTACCCATCCGGTTTTCAACAGCTACCACTCGGAAACGGAGTTTTTACGTTACGTGCAGCGGTTGCAGTCTAAAGATCTGTCTTTGACCACCTCCATGATCCCGCTGGGGTCCTGCACAATGAAGTTGAACGGCACATCGGAGATGGTGCCGATCACCTGGCCGGAATTCAGCCAAATTCACCCCTTTGCCCCCCTAGAGCAAACTCAGGGCTACCAGATCCTGTTTCAGCAACTGGAGGCGATGCTAGCCGAAATCACCGGATTTGCTGCTGTCTCCCTCCAGCCTAACGCTGGCTCTCAGGGTGAGTATGCAGGGTTACTTGTCATTCGCGAGTACCACGAATACCAGGGAGAAGGACGTCGTAATGTTTGCCTCATTCCAGAGTCAGCCCACGGTACCAACCCTGCAAGTGCAGTCATGGCGGGGATGCAGGTCATTGTCGTTGCCTGCGACGCGATGGGCAACATCGACCTGGCTGACTTGCAGCAAAAGGCAGAACGGCATCAGGATAAACTCGCTGCTTTGATGGTGACCTATCCCTCCACTCATGGTGTATTTGAGGAAGGAATTCAAGAGATCTGCGATACTGTCCATGTTTGTGGCGGTCAGGTATACATGGATGGAGCCAATCTCAATGCCCAGGTAGGCCTTTGCCGTCCTGCTGAGATTGGTGCGGATGTCTGTCACCTAAACCTGCATAAGACTTTTTGTATTCCCCACGGTGGCGGTGGTCCAGGTATGGGGCCGATTGGGGTAATGCCGCATTTGGTACCCTTCTTGCCCCAGCATCCTCTGGTTTATCTGGGCAGCCAGCAGGGGGTTGGAGCTGTAGCAGCTGCTCCCTGGGGTAGTGCCAGCATTTTACCGATTTCCTGGATGTACATTTCCCTCATGGGCGCAGCGGGGCTAACCGAGGCGACAAAGGTAGCTATCCTCAACGCCAACTATATTGCCAGCAGGCTGGAACCTTACTATCCCGTTCTTTATCAGGGGAAAAGAGGTCGGGTCGCCCACGAGTGCATTCTAGATTTGCGCTCCTTCAAAAGAGCGGCTGGCATTGAGGTTGATGATATCGCTAAGCGGTTGATGGATTATGGTTTCCATGCGCCTACAGTCTCCTGGCCTGTTCCCGGCACAATGATGATCGAGCCGACTGAAAGCGAGTCTAAGTCAGAACTGGATCGCTTCTGCGATGCCATGATTGCGATCCGGGCCGAGATTGCCGCGATTGAATTGGGCGAGGCTAACCGAGATAATAATGTTTTGAAAAATTCACCCCACACGGCTGAAGCAGTCATCTCCGATACTTGGGAGCGGCCCTACAGCCGTGAGCAGGCAGCTTACCCTGCCCCCTGGACCCGCCGCTATAAGTTCTGGCCCTTAGTAGGCCGTGTCGACAAGGCCTTTGGTGATCGCAACCTAGTCTGTTCCTGCCCGCCTGTAGAGACCTATACTGCTGAATAAATTGTCGTTTGAAGCGGGTCAATCTCTCTAGCTGGCGGTCACCGTTCAATCCGAAAAAAACTGTTACTGTAAACAAACGTCTAGGGACAGTGTAGTCAGGGAACCGCTATAAGTGGATGCGATAAACTGGCGCTAAGCAATGCTCACTTATGAGGTCAACAGAGGGATGGGTAGGCAGCCAACCGTAGCGAAAACTGGAATTCAGGAGTCATCACCTCCACTCAAAAAGCTAACTCCAGAAATTCCACTTCAGTCTCCAGGGTCCTGGACGATAGAAGATAGCGAAAACCTCTATCGGATTCAAGGCTGGGGTGATCCCTACTTCTCAATTAATGCAGCAGGCCATATTACGGTTTCGCCGAAGGGAGACCGAGGTGGTTCTCTTGATTTGTTTGACTTAGTGAGTGCTCTGAAGCAGCGAAATCTTGGCTTACCCCTGCTGATCCGGTTCTCAGATATTCTAGAAGATCGGATTGAGCGGTTGAATGCTTGTTTTGCTAAAGCGATCGCCCGTTATGGCTATCAGGGGGGTTTATCAAGGGGTATTTCCGGTGAAGTGCAACCAGCAGCGACACCTGGTTGAGGACCTAGTCCGGTTTGGCCGGCCCCACCAATTTGGCCTGGAAGCTGGTTCAAAGCCGGAGTTACTGATTGCCTAGCGACCTTAAGTACACCAGGAGCATTACTCGTTTGTAATGGCTATAAAGATCGAGAATACGTCGAAACCGCCATGCTGGCTCAGCGGCTTGGTCAAACGCCAATTATTGTACTGGAGCAGGTGGAAGAAGTTCAACTGGTGATTGAAGCTAGCCGAAAGCTAAACATTCAGCCTATTTTAGGGGTGCGGGTCAAGCTCAGTACCAAAGGGGTTGGTCGTTGGGGAGACTCAGCGGGTGATCGCGCCAAGTTTGGCCTGACAATTCCTGAGGTCCTGCAGGCAGTCGAACAGTTGGAAGCTGCCAATATGCTGGGATCGCTGCAGCTCCTACACTTTCATATTGGTTCGCAAATTTCTTCAATTAGCGTCATCAAGGACGCTCTGCGGGAAGCAAGCCAGATTTATGTGGAGTTAGCCCGGCTGGGAGCGAACATGCGGTACTTAGATGTGGGCGGTGGCTTAGGCGTCGATTATGACGGTTCTAAAACCAACTTCCATGCTTCTAAAAACTACAACATGCAGAACTACGCCAACGATGTGGTGGCGGAAATTAAAGAAGCTTGTAGTGAGCAGAGTCTACCTGTCCCTACCTTAATTAGTGAAAGTGGCCGAGCGATCGCTTCGCACCAGTCTGTATTGATTTTTGACATTCTCAGTACCAGTGATGTCCCTGCCGGTTCCCCAATCATCCCTCAAAAGCAGGATCACCTAATTCTGCGTAACCTCTATGAAACCTATCAGTCCATTGATCTAGATAACTATCAGGAAGCCTACCACGACGCCATTCAGTTCAAAGAGGAGGCCATCAGCCTCTTTGGATTTGGTTATCTGAACTTGACCGAACGAGCTAGAGCCGAACAACTCTACTGGGCCTGCTGTGAAAAAATCCTGGCGATTGCCCGCCAACAGGACTATGTCCCAGATGACCTAGAGGATTTAGAGCGGATTATGGCGTCAATTTACTACATCAACCTGTCGGTTTTCCAGTCAGCACCAGACAGTTGGGCGATCGATCAACTGTTCCCGATCATGCCCATCCACCGTTTGGGTGAAGAACCAACAAAACGGGGCATTCTAGCTGATCTCACCTGTGATAGCGACGGTAAAATCGACCAGTTTATTGACCTGCGTGACGTCAAGTCTGTACTAGAACTACACCCATTGAAGCCTGGCGAACCCTATTATGCTGGCATGTTTCTTAATGGAGCCTATCAAGAAATTATGGGCAATCTCCACAACCTCTTTGGGGATACGAATACAGTTCATATTCATTTAAACCCTAAAGGTTATCAGATTGAGCATGTCGTTAAAGGGGACACCATGAAAGAAGTTCTTGGCTATGTCCAGTATGATTCTGAGGACCTGCTGGAGAATATTCGTAAACAAGCTGAAGCCGCACTCCAGGAAAAGCAGATCACACTCCAGGAATCCCAACTATTGCTGCAAAACTATGAGCGTAGTCTCAGAAGCTACACTTACCTATCTGCTTGAAAAACTTAGTAACCGGAAAGGTGAGAAACCTTATCTTGCTTGCTAAGAGTTGTTACCGGGGGCTGGTCTGCAGTTGGAGACATAAAGGGTGAATCCTGACGAGCATCTGTGATTAACCAGTCTAAAGCCGCTGCTTGCACATCAATAGTGGCTCCAGTCTTATCGACGCAGTAGCGACCAAATACTAACTTATCGACTAGCCGGGCACCTGGCCCCAACCGGGAGTACTCAAAGATTACACTTTTTTCCACGGTAGCCCCACCACAAATACTGCAGTTAGGACCAATCATTGCTGGACCAACGATTTTTGCTCCATCCTCGATCCTTGTCATGCCACCAATGTAGACTGGTCCCCGAATATCGACTTTGTCCCAATTAACTGCAACGTTTAGACCCGTATAAATGCCGGGCGCAACTTCATGTCCCGGAATGGCAACGTTAGCAATTTCTCCCTTCAATACACTTTGAATGGTCTGCCAATAGTCTGGTACCTTGCCGATATCAACCCATTCAAAGTCCATCGTTAGCCCGTAAAAAGGAGCGTTCATCTCTACTAACTTGGGAAAAAGCTGCCTACCGATGTCGTATTGCTGGCCTGAAGGAATGTAATCCAAAATTTCCGGTTCAAAAATGTAAATCACCGTATTGATACTGTTGCGTAGGGCTGCCTCTGCAGAAGGCTTTTCTTGAAATGCTTTAATTCGACCCAGTTCGTCTGTAACGACCACTCCATAGCTAGAAACATTCTCCCAAGGAACAGACTTCATAATTACAGTGGCAATGGAGCCCCTTTCCCGGTGCCACTTCAAAGCAGCAGTCAAGTCGAGATCAATGAGCGCATCTCCACAGAGAACGACAAATGTATCATCAAAGAATGGTGAGAAATCTTGAATCCGGCGCATACCTCCGGCGGAACCTAAAGCTTTTCCCTCTAAAACTCCATCAACAATTTGCCCTTCAAATGAGTAGCCAATCTCTACCCCAAATCGCTGACCGTCACGAAAGTAATTCTCGATCTCATCGGCAAGATGGCTGACATTAACCATGATCTGGTTGAAACCATGCTGACGAAGTAACTCAACTAAGAACTCCATTACTGGCTTTTGCAAAATCGGGATCATTGGTTTAGGGATCGTGTAAGTGATAGGACGTACACGCGTACCCTTACCTGCTGCCAAGATCATTGCTTTCATAAATGAGTCTCTTATAGTTTCAAATCAAGATCGGAGTTCATGGAAGCCTCAGGCGCTGCAGTTCGTGAAATATATTATTCAGTCATAGGGCAAATGTTTGCAAGTTAAATTCCACTGCCGGAGAGCTTATCCCAAGGCCTGTCGATAGGAAACACGTTGCCTTAAAGCAATATGCGCCATTGATTAGAAAGGTTTAAACGGAATGGCCCTGAATAGACTGGTAGCCTTCAATGGAGCAATGGACCAGATAGAGAATAAACTTGACCATTAAGTAGTAGACGGGTGATCCCTTTGGAATAGAGATGGGAACAAACCTTTTGTAACATACTTCCATTGGGAACCTTGATTACCCGCTGAGTGCGGTTAGAAAAACGTCTGGCTACGCGGTGATTGTCAAAGACCGGTAAGGTTTTCTCCTGAATCTCTTCTGAAGGGAACCGTCCTAAATCACCAAAGTCTTTAAGAGGACGCGTAATTAGGTCTGCAAAGCGGTCAATAACTAAATAATAAGTACCAGGAAATGCTGCCTCTGACAGAGGTAACACACGGACTAAAGAATCGGCTTTAACGGGATTATCTAAGTATGATGCCCTTTCATCAAAACTATCTTGAACTTCTGCTTCCAAACTATCTTCCAAGCTTGAATCTTCTAAATCTTCTATTCCGTTGTCTAGCTCTTCCTCTAGCTCACTAAAGTCCTCGGCCTGGTCGTCGCTATCGTACAAGCTGAGCGAGTCATAGTCCTTTGAGACTAGCTCTGCTGGTTCCTGAGCTTCTTCGAGCTTGACAACAGTATCAACTGTAACAGTGCTAGATGGCTCTGTTTGACTCACGGCTGAGACTAGCTCTGCTAATTCCTGAGTTTCTTCAAGCTTGACAACAGTATCGACTAAAGTAACAGTGCTAGATGGCTCTGTTTGACTCACGGTGCTTGTAGAGGCAGCTGAGGATCGCTTCCGCAAGCGTCTTCTAGAATGCACAACAGGGTGTTCCTCAAGTTTGTCCTGAGTCGCTGCAGCCGGAGCAGTTTCAACTTTTCGCAATTTAGGGAAGCTGGGTTGGTCTGAATCCTCCTTCAACGCGGTGATCTGGTCGTTGTTCACAACCTCTGGCGGCAGAAGGATGGTGTTTTCCTCTGGACTAGGGGAATGAAATCTTCCAGCCTGCTTAAGATTAGTTAAAGCTTCGTACTCCTGCTGTGAAAGACTACTCTTTAAAATCCGCCTAATTGTTGTGCTACTCACCCCGTAACGCTCAGCTAGAGTTGAAGTAGTCTCTAACGGTTCCTGGTACAGGGCCAGAATGCTTTGCCTATCAGAGTCGGACAGTTTACTGCGAGTCATACCACAAAATTGCGTGGATCAAAGGAGTTGACGCCAGCCATTAGGTTGAAGTATAAACGACCCATGTCAGTGAGAGTGCTAACTTCATTATGCTCAACGTTGTTTATCCAGTCTAAACTAAACAGTCTGCTAATGATTCTGAAGCTAGAACCTACACTAAATTAAACTAATCTTACGGTGCCAGCACACCCTCCAGGAATAGGTTGTTTGGCTACCAGCGATATAGATACAATCTTAACTATCATGCTGTCATGCGCCCATAGCTCAGTGGATAGAGCAACCGCCTTCTAAGCGGTCGGTCACAAGTTCGAGTCTTGTTGGGCGCGTTGGATTTTAAGGCTTTAGAAAGCCCGCTCTAGCCTACCTGACCCGAAATCCCTAATTATTTTGGGCTAGGTTTAGCTTAATAATTGGGGTAAGACTTGTGAAAGCCCTTCTCGCTTTCTTAGTCCCTACCGTAGATGCTTGAAGCGATCACCACGCCATACAGTAGTCTCAGTAGATTGGCCTGAAGCTTCTCTCAACAATTACGTTGCTATTCCCAGGGGTACCTTGCAGATAGGAAATTTTGTTAATCCACTGATTAATTCTGACACTTAATGCCCTCTGGTAAGTTCCACGGTTACATGTCCAGCAAAGTCAGGAATGGCGGCTGCCAGTTTTGTCAGACGCACTTGTACTTGCGCTACTGGGTAATCTAGCACTCGCTCAGCGATCGCAGTGGCTAAGCGTTCCAGTAATTTGAATTTAGTGGTTTTGATTAGCTGTTGAACCGCGGTAATAACTTCCCGGTAGTCCAAAGTATCCTCCAGGCGATCGCTACGGCCCGCCTGCGACAGATCCAGCCAAAGGGTTAAGTTGACCTCAAACCATTGGCCTAATACTTGTTCTTCTGGCAACACACCCGTGTAGCCATAGCTGCGAATTCCGCTGAGGCAAATGCAGTCCATTCAGGTATCCCACAAAACCAGAGTTACTACTTAAAAATCGTCCTCAAATTTGAGAATGCTTAGGTTTTTAGGGCAACTCGTTGTCGCACTAGAGTTGCAGCTAGCTGGATAGCCGCCTTCATGCTGTTAGGATTGGCAATACCCTGCCCAGCGATGTCATAGGCTGTTCCGTGATCCGGTGAAGTACGGACAAACGGCAGCCCGATAGTGGTATTAACAGCTTGATCAAAGGCCAGAATCTTTACGGGAATCAGTCCCTGGTCGTGGTACAGGGCTAGATAAGCATCATGCCCTTGGACGGCTTTAGCAGCCTGAGTTTGAGGACCAGTACCGCACCATGCTTGAGCAGGTTTAACCCAGAGAGTATCGGGTGAGACGGGTCCTTCAAGACAGACTTGGGGCCGACGGGATTGCTCTTGCTTCAGCCAGGGAACTAGCCACTCTTGCTCTTCAGTACCGAGCTGCCCCTGTTCGCCACTATGGGGATTCAAGCCCGCGATCGCAATCCGGGGAGTTTGAATCCCAAAATCTTGATCCAAGCAGTTGACAAGCAAATCTAGTTTTGCCGACAGCAACTTCGGGGTCAAGGTGTCAGCAACCTGACGGAGGGGAATATGAGTGGTAGCCAGCAGAGTTCGCAGCGTCCAACCCGTATAGGGTGAATGGGCAACAAACAGCATTCCCACTCTAGCTCCTGCACGTTCCGCCAATAACTCTGTTTGACCCGAATAATGATGACCTGCAGACTTCCAGGCAGATTTAGCAATGGGTGCGGTAACAACGGCATCAAACTTGCCAGCTAGAGTTTGAGCGACTGCCTGATCAAGGTAGGCAAAGCTAGCTGCACCACTTGCTACATTACCAACTCCAAGTGCAAGCGATTGCCAGTTTAGGTCAATATCCCAGACTGACAATTGCTCCGGATCTGTAAGGGTAAAGCCCTGGTGACGCAGGCGGGTATAGTTCTGGTTAAGCAGGCTATGACTTCCAAAGACCGTAATTTCACAGCCTTGAGCGGCTTCTGGGTCGGCAAGTGCTTTCAGCACAATTTCCGGTCCGATCCCAGCAGGATCTCCTATGGTAATTGCTAGACGAGGCATGCTAACAGTGGGGGAAGCTTTACTAATAGTGACTAGCAAGGTTAAACCACTGCGGGAGGCAACTCTTGTTCTACCGATTGCGGTTCCGTTCCTAAGTCACTACTGCTCTCTTGCTGCGCTGCTAGCATTTGTTCCCGGTACTTAACGGCCATTTCCTCAGCATTGTCATAGACAATCTGCGGATCTTTGACCATATCTCCTGGCTCAGGCTCCAATTGTTTGGTAGATAGAGAAATCCGACCTCGCTCAGCATCTAAGTCAATGATCATTACTTTGACTTCATCATTAACCTTGAAAACGCTGTGAGGCGTTTCAATGTGATCGTGAGAAATCTCAGAAATATGCAGTAGACCACTGACGCCGCCGATATCAATGAAGGCACCGTAGGGCTTAATCCCACGAACTGCACCGATCACAACTTCGCCAACTTCAAGTTTATTCATCTTACGCTCAACCAGTGCCCGACGATGGCTAAGGACAAGACGATTTCGCTCTTCATCTACCTCTAAAAACTTCAGGGGTAGCTCTTCACCAACTAATTCTTCCTTGGCAGTCCGGGTGCTGATATGCGAACCCGGAATAAAGCCACGCAGTCCCTCGATTCTTACCAAAGCACCGCCGCGATTGGTAGCAAATACCCCTGAGCGTACTGTGGCATCCTCTGTCTGAAGTTGGCGTACACGCTCCCAGGCTCGCATGTACTCAATACGACGGATGGATAGGGTAAGCTGCCCGTCTTCATTTTCGTCGGTTAAGATGAAAAATTCACGGGTTTCGTTAGACTGCAGCACTTCCTCAGGGTTATCAATTCGGTTAATCGACATTTCCTGAATCGGAATATAAGCAGCCGTTTTAGCACCAATGTCAATCAGAGCACCCCTAGGCTCTAGACTAAATACGGTCCCGGCAACTACATCACCAGGATTGAAGTGATAATCGTATTTGTCGAGCAAGGCAGCAAAATCTTCATGAGTGAAGCCAATGTCTGAGACGTTTATTTCCTGATTGACCATGCTAATCGGTTCCTGGTTGTTCTCTCCGTATCGGTTGCATCTACCTGGCGATGTCTCTCAATGACTAACTAGGGCCATTGACATAGTGACACCCCTCCAATGACTGCTTGTTGCAGACTTAGGAATTACATCATAGCTTAACCAGGCTAGCTGAAAACACTTTAAGAACTTATCGTAACTCTCTTAAGAAGAACCTATTCCTAACGCCAGCCCAGCTCGAGGTATTTCAGCGCTAACTGATTAACTGGGTCATCAGCTGAGATCGGTCTTCTTCGGTCCTGTTTGAGGATTCTTCTAGCCGAGATCGTGCCGGTTCTTCCGAATTAGGCTGACTTACACGCTCTCTAAGAGAGTTAAGCTCATCGACAAAATCCCGGATGCCCTGAAACTGACGGTAAACCGAAGCAAAACGAACGTAGGCAACTTCGCTCAACAACTGCAGCTTCCGTAGCACCGTTTCGCCAATTTCATTGCTGGTAACTTCCCGAATCGCCCGCTGCTGGAGTTCAGCTTCAATGTCATCCACCAAAGCTTCCAGCCGTACAGCAGAAATACCCGTTTTTTCGCAAGCTCGAACAATACCCCGCAGTAGCTTGGATGGGTCAAAGGACTCCCTTTGCCCATCTCGCTTAATGACGGTAATGGGCACAAACTCAATGCGCTCGTAGGTTGTAAAGCGGCGATCGCATCTTAAGCATTCCCGGCGCCGCCGCACGCTCCGACCTGCTTCGGCAGAGCGCGACTCGAGAACGCGGCTATCAGTGTGCTGGCAAAAAGGGCATTGCATGATAGGTTTTCAAGAACTGGCTTAAATGCTGGCTCTACCGATATCTAAATGCGTTAGGACTAAACCGCTGAGATTACTAAAGCTTACCCTAATATTGGCCTAGGACCATCCTCTAGCTTCAGGATTATAACCTACACGCTTTTTGCGGATCGCACCGACTGTAAACACCTTAGTAGATGTTTAGCCCAGCGGGCCGCCAGGGGAATTTCAGTAAAGGGAATTTGCAGTGACGTTGCATCAATGAACTGGAACTTAAGTGCTGCCCGGCCTCTTTGCGGTGGGGCTTCTGGATCGACTGGCAGATCATTCACTTGCAAATGAATGGACTGAACCTGCTGCAATGAAAAAGTGGCTAAATTGCTGGGGCCTTTGCGGGTGGGCTTACCCCAGGTCAACCGATCACCTGTCTGACCTAAGACTGAGTAAATATCGTACTTGGCCTGCTCAAACTGCTGTGCCCATACTCGATAGGCTTCAACCTTCTGATACTCGTTCCAGCCAGCCCAGGCTAGCCAGAAGAATAATACTAGTAGAGGTAACCAAAGTAGACCTCTTGCCATAAAAGAATTGTCGAGGCGTTACTGCTTTATTCTACCGCCATGGTGGAGAGAGCCTTTGACAAGCTCTCAGACTCTCCGGATTGATGATCCGACTGCTGGAACGCAGCAGTTGAACGAATTGCTTTAAACCGAGGAATGACAAAACTCTGCGATCGCTGCGGTTAGCTGATGCAGTTCTACTTCCAGAGTAAAGTAGTGAACGCAGGCCCGAACACAGTTAGGACTGAGGATCAGCCGGGTAAAGATTTGCCGCTCCTCTAAGAACTGAACTAGCTGTCGATGAGCTTTTCCTTGAATTTGAAACGAAACCAGACCAGACTCAGGCGGGGAGGTCCGCAAACAGTTGACTTCAGGCAGTTCACTTAGATGTTGCCATAGCTGCTGGCTTAACTGGAGAATCCTCTGGTAGCGTGCTTGGGCCGTACCCCACTGTTGATGCAGAGCGATCGCGGCTCTCAAGCCAGCGCTGAGGGGAAATGCTGAGGTGGCAATTTCAAACCGGCGACCATCCGGCTGCCAGTTTGTCGGTTCCCCTGCACTATCGGTTGTAATCCCTCGCCAGCCTATAAAGGTCGGCTGCAAACCCTCTAAAGCTTCAGGCCGGATATAGAGGCCGCCTACCCCTTCAGGACCACACCACCACTTGTGCCCAGTAAAGGCATAAAAGTCAGCGTCTAACTCCGCTAGGTTGAGAGGTAGGACCCCGACAGATTGGGCAGCATCGACTAAAACTGCAGGAGGATAAGTGCAAGTGGGGTGGTGACGACAAGCGGCAATAATTTCAGCTAAAGGTAGGACTTGTCCAGTGTTCCAAAAAATATGACTCAGGACCACTAAGCGTGTTCTAGACCGCAGGTGTTGAGCTACAACCGCTGCTGGGTCTCCTGCGTTTAGGGTAGCCATTAAAGGACAGCTAGACACTTCGACATTGTAACGGCGGCTGATCTGCTGCGCTGCCGCAATAATCCCTGGATGCTCACAGTCTGACAGCAGGAGATGATCGCCAGCCTGCCAATCAATTCCCCAGAGAGCAATGTTGCAGCCTGTAGATACCGCCTCAGTTAAGGTAATAGTTGCCGGTGAAACCCCTAATTCTGTAGCGATCGCCAGTCGTGTCTGGTCAACTTGTTGAGTGACCCAGGCATTAGCCCGTCCAGAGAAAGGACCCTGCTGCTGCACATAGTCATAGGCTTGCTGAATCGCTTGTTGAGCAGGTTGGGGTAAGGGACCTTGACCTCCATAGTTAAAATAAGTTTTATTACCTAGTGCAGGAAAATGCTGCCGATGCTGCTTTAGGGAGATATGAGCAGAGGAGACATGGGTCATAGTACTAAATTACAAAGTTACAAAAAACGTGGCATCTTAGCAGATTAATGCTATGTGCTATTGTTACCCGAGGGGTTTTTAACCTTTGCCATGACAACGGTGTTTTGACCGGAAGGCTGCTTGAATCTCCAAAGTTTGTTCAAGTTCCTAAATAATCGATTAAATGATGAGGAGAAGTATGACTGTAAAAGGGAAATTCCGTTTAAAAGTTGGCCGAAAAGCAAGATTAGCCTCTTGGCTAAGTCTGAGTGGCGCTTTAGCGATGGTCTTGTTTGGTGGTCCTGCCGTAATTGCTGAAGGTCGATCTGAGTCTAGCGGACGGGCTGCGTCTAAAGGACAGGTTACACCAACAATCTTGGCTCAAACTGAAGCTCCCCCTGGCGGTGCGTCTCCTGGGGTTGATACTCAAGGACCAAATGCTGCGCCTGATGCTCAGCAGGCTCCTTTTCCTGAGCCGACTCCGACTGAGTCACCCGCAACGGATGAACCTGCACTTCCTGAGTCGCCAGCACCTGAAGGAGGCCAGGAGGGAACTCCTGGAGCAGCCCCTGATGCTCAGCAACAGCAGGCTCCCTTTCCCGAGCCGACTCCGACTGAGTCACCCGCAACGGATGAACCTGCACTTCCTGAGTCGCCAGCACCTGAAGGAGGCCAGGAGGGAACTCCTGGAGCAGCCCCTGATGCTCAGCAACAGCAGGCTCCCTTTCCCGAGCCAACTCCGACTGAGTCACCTTCACCAGCGCCCACTGAGTCTCCGACTTCTGAATCTACCGAGATTCGTGAAGAGAACATTGTCCTTCGTCAGTTCAGCGGAGGAAGCTGAGACTGCCGAGATTGCAGATAATCCAGAGCGGTTCAGTCAAGTCATTGGCAGTGGTCGTCTAATCGTTAATGCGGATGACCAGGTTACAGGCTACTACTTCACACTGGGTGGATTACCCCAAAACCAGACGCTGCCCTACCACTTTCATAATGGAGAATGAGGGAACTCCTACAAGCTGCGAAGGTGATAAAGCTGTTTTAGAAGATGAGGCTGCAGGCGGCATTCTGCTTCCCTTAAATGACATTGCTCCCCTGCAAACGACTGCCAACGGTGTCGCTATTATTGGTTCTGCCAGTAGTCCCATTCAGCTGCCCAGCCCAGTTCCCCTGGAAGATATTGGTTATCTAAATATCCACGCCAATCAGGACCCAGCTTCTGGGATTGCCTGTGCCAACGTCCGGATCAACCCAGGTGGATTTGTCCGAGCCGAGCAAGCTGAATCTCCTTCAGGCGGTGAAGCTGCAGCACCTGCTACAGAAGCACCTGCCTCTAGCGGAGCTCAGCCTGGGTTGGCCCCAATGCTGCACCAGCAGCGGGAACTGGAGAGGAGCCCACACCTACTGAGTCTCCTTCTCCTGAACCCATGCCCATGGAGTCACCCGCCCCTGACGCTCAGCAGCAGCAGGCTCCTTTTCCTGAGCCGACTCCACTGAGTCACCCGCAATGGACGAACCTGCACTTCCTGAATCTCCTGGAACATCTGGACCCCAGGAGACGCCTACTGAAGGGCCGAGCACCGTTCCAACCCCACCGGAGTCACCAGGATGGAGGGCAGGCCCTGCCTCTAGTGGGCCTCAACCTGGTGTTGGACCTAATGCTGCACCAACAGAGGGAACCGGGCAGTAGTCAGATTCTCCTAGCTCAACGGAGTCTTGTGCTCCAACTCCAGTCTCAATGCCTAATCTGAACCTGACTACCGAGCTTCTTCACTTGAGGCTCGGTAGCATTTGTCTGATTTCCGGTTTCCTGCTAGCGTGGAGGCATGCTGCTTACTGCTGAACTGCTGCTGAACTACCAGCGCTGTGGTCGTCGTGCTTTTTAGACACCTACGGCGATCGCAGCCAGAAACTACCGCCCAGCGATTTTCTAGTCAAACTGATGCAGGATAGTTTCGTGCATCAACAAGCGGTTCTAGCGGACCAGACCTGGCATCGTCCCCACTACCCAGAGCTGGATTGGGCAACAGGAGCCCAGGCAACGCTAGAACTCATGCGCCAGGGGTAGAGCGAATCTATCAAGGTATTCTGCTGGTTGAGCAGTCAGGCTTACTGTTCGTCAGTAAACCTAACTTGCTGATCAAACAGCCTGGGCACTCCTATTTTGGAAATTGGCTCTATGTTCCTAGTGATATTAGGCTGAGTAAGCGTCCTAAGTTGGAGTACCAAATTGTTGTTGCTTTCCATGTTCAGTTATTAGCTGCAACCCAGGGGCTTGGCCGGAAACTGCTTGGTTATGGCTGCGGGAGAAGGGCCGCTATGCCGTGGACTTATGGCAAGTCTTGCCCCAGATGCAAACAATTTTAGCAACGCTGACCCAGACGATCCAGCAGCAGCAGGAGCCAGAGGTATTTATTGCCCGCAACCGTTGCAGCCTCTGCCCTTGGTTTAACCATTGCTACAGGATTGCTCAATCTCAGCAACATCTATCACTGCTACCGGGTGTCACACCCAGTCGCTACCCAGCTTTACAGCAGCTTAACCTAACAAGCGTAGAAGCTTTGGCCGCTGCCGATCCTAGTCATCTTGGGCCCTTATCAGGTTTTGGGCGAGATGCTGCTGTAAAGCTTGTCCAACAGGCGCAAGCAGTCAATCAGAACCAGGCAATTCTGCTACAGAAAAATTCTGCGGATGTTTTTTGCAGCAGACGCGATCGCTGTTGGGTCTCTGGTTCAAGATCTCTTACCGACGGCAACGGTAGAACTGTACTTTGACATTGAGGCAGAACCTGGACTGAACCTGACCTACCTGCACGGGGTTTTGGTGGTCAACCGGGAAGCTGGCAGCGAAACCTTTCAGCCTTTTTTGGCAGAATCGCCGGAGGCGGAAATACTGGTTTGGCAGCAGTTCCTCAGTTTAGTCCAAGTCTACCCAACAGCACCAATCTTTCACTTCTGTGCTTATGAAGTCCAGACCATGGAACGGTTAGCCAAGCTCTATCGGACTCCCGGTCACCTGATCAAACCGTTACTGAGCCGCTTTGTCGATCTGCACCAATGGGTGACCGAAAAGGTAGCACTGCCCGTTGAAAGCTACACGCTGAAGCAGATCGCTAATTGGTTAGGCTTTCAATGGCGCGATGCCGCAGCGGATGGAGCCCAATCAATTTACTGGTACACCCAGTGGCTGCAGACAGGCGATCGGGCGTTTCTTGAGGCGATTCTTCGCTATAACGAGGATGACTGTCGGGCCACCTACCATGTCAAAAACTGGTTGGCAGCGTTTATCCGGAGTGAGATGGGTCGCTAGAAAACTCTAGGGTAAGAACTCTGGGTTTAAACTAGAGGGGTGTTTTCTGCAAATGATCCTATGGCTGCCAACCTTTCGCCCCATGAGCAAAACCAACCCGCGTCCCTTGGCAGGCAAGTGAGAAACCTATTGATTGTCCTGGTGGCTGTTGCTCTGAGCGTTGCCGTCTTTTTAGGATTTCGCACTCAGCAAAACACAGTCTCTCTCAGTGCTTTGGCGAAAGCATCTACCCCCTTAGAAAGAGCTTTAACCAATCAAAAACCAACTCTAATGGAGTTTTATGCCAACTGGTGTACCAGCTGCCAGGCCATGGCTCAGGATATCTATGATTTAGAGCAGCGGTATGGGGAGCAGCTTAACGTTGTGATGCTAAACGTGGATAATCCTAAGTGGTTGCCGGAAATGTTGCACTACCGGGTGGACGGTATTCCTCACTTTATTTTTTTGAATCCTCAAGGGGAAACCATTGCTAGCGCGATCGGTCTACAGCCCCGCAGTATTCTGGGAGCCAACGTATCGGCACTAGTAGCGGGTAACCCCTTACCTCATGCGGGAACAACGGGTAAAGTTTCGTTGGTTGAAACTGCTGCCAAGCCTCGCCCTGATGATCCTCGGGGCCATGGTGGGCAGCCTAGCGAGTAAGAGCTACTGCTTATCTTCGATGAGTTGGCGAACGAGTTGGGCTAAGCGTTCGGCGCTGTTGGGGATGGTCAATTGCTTTGCCTGCCGAGCCATTTCTTGACGGGTCTGCGGCGATCGTAGGAGCGTCAACACCTCTACTTCTAAGATTTCTGGGGTTAGATCGGTTTCTGGAAATATTTTGGCCGCCCCCACTGTCGCAAAAGCTGTGGCATTGAAGGTCTGGTGATCCTCTGCTGCATAGGGGTAGGGGATGAGAATGGCTGGGGTGCCTGTCACGGCAAGTTCGCTGAGCGTACCAGCCCCAGCACGACTAATAGCGAGGTCGGCCCGCTGCAACAGCCCTGCCATATTGTCATAAAAAGGCATGGGTAGGTAGTGCGGATGCTGAAATTCATGGACTGATTCATCTTGCTCCCCAGTCAGATGGACAATCCAAGTGCCCTGATCCAACCAAGCGGTGGCACATTGGCGCACCAGCTGGTTAATCGCTACCGCTCCCTGACTCCCCCCAACGACGACAATGAGGCAAGCCTGATCTGGAATCGCCATCTCCAACCCACGGAGTTGGGAGAAATCAGACCGGACGGGGGTACCGACGTGAACCGCCTCAGCTTTCCGCAGGTATTGAGCAGATTCAGCAAACCCGAGTGCGACTACACTACACCAGGGACTCAGCCAACGAGTCACTTTACCGGGGAGAGCATTCGATTCATGGAGCACTGTTGGTAGCCCTAAAGAGCGACCGGCAATGATGGCCGGGGCAGCGATGTAACCCCCAGTGGTGAGAACGCCGCCAAACTTCCCTTGCTGGAGTAAGCGTCTAACCTGAACAATAGCGCCAGCTAATCGACTGAGAATTACCAGAGAGCCAAAGCCAGGTCGTTGCTGAAATCCTTCCACCTCAACCGTGTGTAAAGGGTACTGGGCCGGAACCAGACGAGTCTCCAATCGATTGGGTACCCCGAGCCACTCAATCTGGTATGCCGGTAGCTGCTCAGCTACAGCAAGGGCGGGAAACAAGTGTCCGCCCGTACCACTAGCAGCAATTAACAACCGCCTAGATGATTGAACTTCTGGCTGTTTTGCTGCTGCCAGGGAAGCTGAATCGAATGAAGTTTTTACAGGTGACATTCCCCACAACCCAGACTAAATTGAATCTCAAATCATCATGGCTCAAAATTTAAGGTTACTTTAGGATCTGAACGATGCAACCGCAGCTGCCTTTACCCCATGCATAAACCTTCAATCTCGCTGAAATCCAAAACTGTTTTCCCTACATTAGCCTACCTGTTACAACCGGGCTGGAAGATATTGCTCCTGCTGACGCTTGCTTTAGGTGCCACAGTTGAGAGTGCTACCCTGCGGCAAGCTCAAGCTCAGCCTCAGCCTCAAACCCTGTTCGCCGCCACCCCGGCAACGGCACCCCAATCCCTGAAAAGTACCTTGACTCAGATTGATGCCGCAGCGAATGGGCGCAATCTTAAGGCCGTTATGCAATTCTACAGCCCAAATTTTACCCACTCCGACGGTTTAACCCGGCAAACACTAGAGAAGACTCTGGCTGACTTTTGGCAGCGCTACCCCACACTAAACTACCGGACCGAACTGAAGTCCTGGCGGCCTAATGGCCAAGGATTCATCGCTGAGACCGTGACTACAATTACCGGAACGCAGCCAGCTGGTAATCAAAAACTGGCTCTCAAGGCAACCATTACGGCTCGCCAACGAATTGCTGGTCAAAAAATTCTGCGCCAGGAAATTTTGTCAGAGCGCAGTCAAGTGACTTCCGGGGCCAAACCGCCAACAGTTCAGGTAAATCTACCTCAACAGGTCAAAGTGGGTCAGACCTACAACTTTGATGCAATTGTCAAAGAACCGCTGGGAGATGGTTTACTCCTAGGTGCTGCGTTAGAAGAACCAATCACTCCTGGCAACTATCTCAAGAACGGCCCAGTCAAGCTGGAAGCGCTGTCATCCGGTGGTATCTTCAAAGTGGGTAAAGCACCGGCCCAGGCAGCGAGTCGCTGGCTCTCCGCTATCTTGATCCGCGAAGGTGGGATGACTATGATTTCCCAGCGCCTGCAGGTGGTGAGCCAGAGCCCTTCAAACTAGCCTAGAGCGGGCAATCTCCATAACCCCATCAGTGTTTTACACAACCCGTTGAGTAAATCTCGCTAGCACCCTTGTCGCATGACTGCTGATTCTTCCGCTGCCTCAACGCCCTTGCCAAGTGAAGCAGGCATTGAGCGACAGCCCTCCCAGGTCTGCTTTAAGACCGAAGCAGGGCAGCTATTGCTACTTTTACCTCAAGCAGAGGTAAAGAACATAGTTACAGACTGGCCCGACCTCTGGCAGCAGCTGCAGCAGCGGCTGAGTGCTGGCAAGCGTTTCTGGCAGCCCCACACGGGTGTATATCTTGTGGCGGCAAATCGGTTACTAGATGCTCGCCAACTACAGGCGATCGCTGAGATCTTGGCAGAGGTCCAGCTCCAGCTCAAGGCCGTTCGCACCAGTCGTCGCCAAACCGCAGTCGCAGCGGCAACCGCTGGTTACTCGGTTGAGCAACAATCCCCGCTCTCAACCTTGAATCAATCAGTCCCAACGGCCCCCGCCCTGGCTGACCCCTTTACCTCCAGACAACTGTTCGTTCTGGGGTGGAAATTCGTCATGGGGGGACTGTGGTGGTTCTCGGCGACCTCAATCCAGGAAGTTCAGTCGTTGCTGATGGCGATATTTTAGTTTGGGGGCGATTGCGAGGGGTAGCTCACGCGGGAGCCAGCGGTAACACCCAGTGCCGGATTATGGCTCTGCAAATGCAGCCGACCCAGCTGCGAATTGCTGATCAGGTTGCCAGAGCACCAGAAAGCTTACCCGCTCAGTTTCACCCGGAGATAGCCTACATCACCCCGGAGGGAATTCGCATTGCCCGCGCCGTGGATTTTTCTAAAAAGTAAGGCTTTGCCTCTATTCAAGCTCGCCGAATTACCTTAAACTGTGTATCTCTGGGGGGATGGTTAGCTGCTACCCGCCAGTGGTCTATTCGCGAGTTTTAGGTCTCATGAGTCGCGTTATTGTAGTTACTTCTGGCAAGGGAGGGGTGGGTAAAACAACCTCCACTGCTAACCTTGGAATGGCGCTTGCCCGGCTCGGGCGTCAGGTGGCTTTAGTCGACGCCGACTTTGGCTTGAGAAATCTAGACTTGCTGCTGGGGCTGGAAAACCGGGTGGTCTATACTGCCCTGGAAGTGATCGCAGGGGAGTGCCGGCTGGAGCAGGCATTGGTTAAAGATAAGCGGCAAAACCAATTGGCTTTGCTGCCTGCGGCCCAAAACCGCAATAAGGATGCGGTGACTCCTGAACAGATGAAGAAACTGATTCAGGACTTGTCCGAGAAATTCGATTATGTTCTGGTGGATTGTCCTGCTGGGATCGAATTGGGGTTTCAAAATGCGATCGCAGCGGCTCAAGAAGCCTTAGTCGTAACAACGCCAGAAATTGCTGCAGTCCGGGATGCTGATCGCGTTGTCGGTTTGCTAGAAGCCGAGCGAATCAAGCAGATCCACCTGATTATCAATCGGCTGCGACCGGGCATGGTGCAAGCTAACGACATGATGTCTGTTCAAGATGTTCAAGAAATTCTCTCGATTCCACTGATTGGAGTTGTTCCAGACGACGAGCGGGTGATTGTTTCAACGAACCGGGGCGAACCCTTAGTCCTGGCGGAGAAACTCTCCATAGCCGGTATGGCTTTTGAAAACATTGCCCGGCGCCTCGAAGGCGAGAGAGTTGACTTTATTGACTTAAATGTTGCTCAAGACAATTTTCTCAGCCGGCTACGCCGGTTGTTTCGCAGTTCACCAAGATAGTTAAGCTTGGCAGCTCCTAAGTTCGTTAGCGCTCCCTTCAACTGGTTAAACTTCCATGATCAGCGACCTACTAGAACGACTTTTTCCTCGAACAGACACCGCTAGCAGTCGCGCAGAAGTCAAGCAGCGTCTTAAGCTAGTCCTGGCCCACGACCGCACGGATTTGTCCCCTCAAACTGTTGAAGCCATGCGGCAGGAGATTTTAGAAGTTGTCTCCCGCTACGTGGAGCTGGATACTGAGGCTTTGGAGTTCTCCTTGGAAAGCGATCAACGAACGACGGCTCTGATTGCCAACCTACCGATCCGGCGTGTGAGAACGGTGAGCCAAAATTAGTCACCGATTAGGTTTACAGCAGTTTGAATGACATTACAACCGGGATGATTTACAAAATGTGATACAAGCAGGTTTTGTATCTGAATCTTGTACTTCATGCGCCTCAGACCTGTGCAGGTTGACTGCGTGTCACAGCCAGCTTCCAACTCTCCGCGAACGAATGCCATAGTTGGAGTACGTTAGTGCTTGATAAAGCTAGTCCTTGGGGGCTATCAACCTCAACCTATGAGGGGCTTTGTATAAATGCCTGCACTGCAGGATATTTCGGCTGAGCTAAACGCGGTTCATTCCGTCAAAGCAAGCGCTGCAGCGGGAGGTTTTGATGATTTCCGAGGAGTTCCGGCGTCAGTTACATCAAGAAGCCCAACTTTGGCAGGCTGAGGGGCTGATTGATGGTACTCAATACCAGCAGCTCGAAACGCGCTACCAGTTCACTAACCTGGAGACTGTTGCTCACAACCGCTTTATCCTGGTTTTGCTCGGGGTCGGCAGCGCCCTTTTGGGTTTGGGCATCATCACTCTAGTAGCCGCTCATTGGCAAGCATTGTCGCCGGAGGCGAAGGTAACGCTGCTGCTGAGTTTATTTGTTGGCATCAATGTTGCTGGTTTTTATCTATGGCGACAACCGAGAGCAAGGCAGCAGCGACTGGGTCAGTTTTTTTTGCTACTAGGCGCTTTGATCTTAGGGGCAAATATGGCACTCCTGGCTCAAATGTTTCACGTCGGTGGGTCAATTTATGGACTGCTGCTTGCTTGGGGCCTAGGTGTTCTAGTAATGGCCTATGGTCTGCAAATCACTACTTTGGGCGGATTGGCCCTTTTGCTGACAGGACTGGGCTACTGGCAAGGAGTGCTAGTTTCTGAGGGAGATTCCTGGTACCGCCTGTTGCTGGCACATATGCCACTCTTGGCTGGCTTGCTGTTTGTGCCTCTAGCCTACTGGTGCCGCTCTAGCGCTATTTTCGTCTTGGGCGTAACCCTTGGAATTGCTGCGCTAGAAGTGAACCTTCTAGTAGCCCTAGAAATCTTTAATCGCTCACCGGGTTGGATTGTTGCCCTCATCTTTGTCCTGCCACCCGCCCTTCTGTGGGGCTACAATGACTGGTCCTGGCCAAGGGTAAGTGTCCGGTTTCAATCCTTAGCCCGCAGGCTGGCACTGCTATTTCTCGGTATTTTGTTTTATGTTGCTTCGTTTTACGAACTATGGACTGGGCCCTGGACAGAATCCAGCGACCAATCGCCATCAAACTGGGCTGCGTTGCTGGATGTGGGTCTCCTGGTGGCCTTAACAATTTTCCAGTGGCTGTCCTTGATGCGCCAGGGTAATCGTCAAGCTTGCTGGCACGGGGGACGCACAACTCATGTAGCCTGTTTGCTGATGATTACCGCCTTTGTTCCCGTTTGGCATCTCGACGTCAGTCCGATTCCTGTCTTTGCTGTCGTGATATTTAATGGGCTGCTGTTTCTACTGGCAAGCAGTTTAATCTATGTGGGGCTGGCTCAAGGAGAGCGGCGGACTTTCTGGGGTGGTATGGTTCTGCTGACGCTGCAAATTCTCAGCCGGCTACTAGAGTACGAAACTGGACTGCTGGTTAAGTCTTTTGTGTTTTTGCTATGTGGAACTGCTGTCGTTGTGACGGGGCTAGGGTTCGAGCGGCACTTGGCTACCCTAAAGATTACTAAAGGGAACACCCATGACTTCTAAACGGCTCCCTTCTGGCCCCGGCCAGGCTCCAAGTATTAATCAACCACAGGTTTTAACTCGGAACACAATACCGTTAATGCCTGTCTGGCGGCTATGGGTTCCCCTATTGATGCAAACTGCCCTGATCCTCTCAGTACCAGCCCAGGCAATCTATACTCAGTTAACCGGGCGGACGGTAATTTTGCAGACGGCTCCGGTTGATCCCTACGACCTTCTGCGAGGCTACTCCGTCACCCTTGGCTACGATATTTCCAGACCCGAGACCCTCCAGCATCTCCCCGGTTGGAAGCAGGTAAACGATGAATCGATCTCGGCTGCTGGAAGTTCTTTCTACGTGATCCTAGAAGCGCCAACTGCTACTGACGGACCTTGGAAACCCGTGGGCCTTAGCCACGTTCCAACTGTCACTCCCAACCAAGTAGCGTTGAAGGGCCGCTTTACAGGGAACCAGATCACCTACGGTCTAGAAACTTACTACATTCCCGAAGCGCTGCGAGAACAAATCAATCAGGATATTAGTCAAGCGCAACAAGACTCGCAGAAACACGCTGTTCGGGTAGAAGTCAAGGTAGATACCCAGGGCAGGGCGGTTCCTATCAGCATTTGGGTAGATAACCGCAACTATCACTTCTAGCTCAGGCAAATGAAAAGAAAGTTTACCTGGGATCCCCTTAAGTGGTACTTTGGAAGGTGGCAATTCTAGCCTCAGACTACACTTTATTTCTCTTAGTTCTTATAAAGGTCATCACACAGGCGCGAGCATGGTTACCACTTCAGAACAGACAAACAACGGTCGGATTACCCAGATTATCGGCCCAGTGCTAGACGTTGAATTTCCTAGTGGCAAGATGCCGCAGATTTACAATGCTCTTTCGATTACCGGCGAGAACGAGAGCGGAAACAAAATTTCCGTAATTTGTGAGGTGCAGCAGCTTTTGGGTGACAACCAAGTTCGTGCTGTTGCCATGAGTACTACTGATGGCTTAATCCGCGGCATGGAAGTCGTCAATACTGGCGCGCCGATCAGCGTTCCCGTTGGTGCCGCCACGCTAGGTCGGATCTTTAATGTACTGGGTGAACCCATCGATGAGCTGGGGCCGGTTAATAGTGAGGAAACCTTCCCCATTCATCGCCCCGCCCCAAAGTTTACGGATTTGGAAACTAAACCCTCGGTGTTTGAAACTGGCATCAAGGTGGTAGATCTGTTGGCTCCCTATCGTCGGGGTGGCAAGGTTGGTTTGTTTGGCGGTGCAGGCGTGGGTAAGACTGTCCTCATTCAGGAACTGATTAACAACATCGCTAAAGCCCATGGTGGTGTTTCAGTATTTGGCGGTGTTGGCGAGCGCACCCGTGAGGGCAATGACCTTTACAACGAGTTTAAAGAGTCAAAGGTCATCAATGAAGAAAACATTGGTGAGTCTAAAGTGGCGCTAGTCTACGGCCAAATGAATGAGCCACCGGGAGCTCGGATGCGCGTTGGCCTCAGTGCCCTGACCATGGCCGAATATTTTCGGGATGTGAACAAGCAGGATGTGCTGCTGTTTATTGATAATATCTTCCGGTTTGTGCAGGCGGGGTCTGAGGTATCGGCTCTGCTAGGTCGGATGCCCTCAGCAGTGGGATACCAGCCTACCCTCGGAACCGAGATGGGAGCTTTGCAGGAGCGGATTACCTCCACGACAGAAGGTTCAATTACTTCCATTCAAGCAGTGTATGTCCCGGCGGACGACTTGACTGACCCGGCTCCGGCGACTACCTTTGCCCACCTAGATGCCACGACGGTACTCTCCCGTGGTCTAGCTGCAAGGGGATTTACCCGGCTGTTGATCCCTTGGATTCCAGCTCAACGATGCTTCAGCCAAGCGTTGTCGGTGAAGAACACTACAACACTGCTCGCCAAGTTCAGTCTACTCTGCAGCGATATAAGGAGCTGCAAGACATCATCGCTATTTTGGGCCTAGATGAGCTATCTGAGGATGACAAACAGGCTGTGGCTCGTGCTCGCAAAATTGAACGATTCCTCTCTCAGCCTTTCTTTGTCGCGGAAGTCTTTACTGGTTCACCAGGTAAATTATGTCTCCTTGGAAGAGAGCATTCGGGGATTCAACATGATTCTCAGCGGTGAGTTGGATGACCTGCCAGAGCAGGCGTTTTACCTCGTCGGCAATATTGATGAGGCGATCGCCAAAGCAGAGAAGATGAAGTCGAAGGCAAGTAACCTATATTTGGGTCCGAATGACTGTCCTTGATGGTAAGAGAATATGGCGCTAACGGTTCGTGTAATCACCCCCGATAAAACAGTTTGGGACGATACTGTTGAAGAAGTCGTGTTACCCAGTACTTACGGGTCAACTCGGTATCCTCTCAGGTCACGTCCCCCTGCTGACGGCTCTGGATACTGGGGTGATGCGAGTTCGCCCCGGTAAGGACTGGGTGGCGATCGCAGTAATGGGTGGATTTGCGGAAGTCGATAACAATGAAGTCACTGTTCTGGTCAATGCAGCTGAACGGGGCGATAGGATTGACCGGGAGAAAGCACGCAGTGCCTTCACAGAGGCGGAAACTCGTCTGAATCAAATCCAGCAAAGTGGCAGTGGCCAAGAAGAATTCAAGCTTCCCAAGCTCTCAAACGGGCTCGAGCTCGATTTCAGGCTGCTGGCGGTAATGTTCAGCTCTAAGCAACTTTCATCACTTCAACTCAGTAGATGCGAACAAGTCCTCCTCTAGAAGCTGATTCTGAGGAGGATATTTTTGAAGCTTTTGGTAGGCAAATTCAGTCTACTGCCACTTTAGCCAGCGCAAGTTCACCCTTTCCTCTTGGGGGTTGGGACTTAATTTGCAGTAATTTTTCTACCCGCTCTAGCCCTTCTACTGGCGACAGGTTGAGAGCTTGGCGAATTTGCTGATAAATATATTCGCTAGGAATATCCTCTAAGCGATTTAGGTGGTAGAGCGATAATAAAGCTGCGGTATCTGAGCGTTCCCAGCGTTGAGCTGCTTTGGCTTTGAGCAAAATTTCTCGGTGAAATTGAGAGAATTTCCAGACGGGCCGTTCTCCGCGAGAGAACCAGGCGGCTAATTTCATCCCTACTTCCGCAGTTGGCAGCTTGATAACCTGGTCTTGGAGTAAGTCACTACAGTCTTTTTCAATAGTCAGCGTGTGTTCTGGGTCAATATAGCCAACCACGTCAAACTCATACTCTAAGTTCTTACGTTGGTCGGGCCCCCAGCCCCACCTTACGGATTACTGTCTTGCCCCTTTCATCCACCTCCATGGCATACTCCGTTTTGCTCCGCATGGTGGCAACGACATGCAAGGATGAACGAACCATTGCCTCAATCAATCGACGATGCATCGGGGTCACTTCGTCCCAAGCACTAAAATCATTTTTAACCAGGTTTCTGCGAACAATGTCTGCATGCACTTCTAGCAGACCGCCTTCCCCAGACCAAGCGTGGGTGAGGCTATCGATAATTACAATGTCGTGTCCTTCGTCTTCGGCTGCCTGAATCGCTTCAATATACTGGTCGGGATGGAATTTTTCTAACTCGACCAAATCAAAGTCATACCGATCAGCGTACTGGCGCGATCGCCCGTGCTCAGTATCAATCAGGGCAATCTTTTTACCTAAACCCGAGGCGAACTCAAGAGCGGTCCGGGTTTTGCCAGCGCCTGAGGGACCCCAGAGGGCAATGCGGACTTTTGCTTGTTCTAAAACAGCTTTTTAAACCGGGACATACAACCCCTAAAAATTTTTTGAAACGGTACTGAGTGCTGCTGCCCTTTAATGGCTGGTTCAATACTTGGGTTGAGTATCGCAGCGACTTCAATGAATTTAAGCTCTTTAATTATAGTACAAATGTACTACTTACAGCGAACAGCCACTCTTTGCGGTAGAGATTAGGGCACTGGATAACAATGCCTTCAGGGTCAGCTAGCAGCATTTTCCTCCCCCTTTGCCGGAGGGAGTGCCAAGATCAAAGGGACTGAATGCCATGACGTATCTATGCCAGAACTACAAATATCAATTGCCCAGCATTATCATCAGCGGACTAAGTATGACCCGCAAACCCTAGCCAGGAAAAGCCGAGCCTTAGATTTCAGCCAGCAACCTCTCCCTTTTAAGGACTATAAGTTGGGTACTGCCTACGATCTCGTGAACTACCTGCAAGATGAACCAAGTAATGACCCACTTGTCAGTCAGTGGCAGCGCCTGTCCCGCATTCTCCACTGCAGTTATGGCCTCACTGCTCGGGTGTCTTACCCTGGTGGCAATCCCTTCTATCTGAGAGCTGCCCCCTCAGCCGGAGGGTTATACCCGGCTGAGGTTTATTTAATTTCCGGGGGACACCCATCTTGCCAGTCGGACTCTACAATTACCAAGTTAGGTCCCACTCGCTGGTTCACTATTGGGACAATGACGTTTGGCCAGCTCTCCAAGAGGCCTGTTGCTGGCACACAGACTTAGACAGTACCCAGTTAGCGATCGTGGTGACGGCAGTTTTTTTTCGCTCAGCATGGCGTTACGAAGACCGGGCTTACCGGCGGATTTTTCTCGATACAGGCCACTTACTTGGCAATATTGAACTAGCCTGTCCTCTAAATCACTATCGGGCCCACCTCATTGGCGGGTTTGTAGATCAGGGGATGAATCAACTGCTTTACCTTGATGAAGATCAAGAAGGCACGTTAGCAGTGGTTCCCCTAGCTGAGCTACTCAATGTTCAGCAAAATCTGCCCCTAGTTCACACCGCTTTACCTTCGGGGGTTGATACAGACTACCCCAAAATTCCTGACGGCGAACTGCTGCAATACTTCCATCAAGCAACACAAATTCAAGCAGCATCACCACCAGCTATTGTGCCCTCGTCAAACGATCAAGTAGACAAGTACAACTTTCCCTTTTGCCTTAAGGTTCCTACAGCGACTACTCCTATTTCCTGGAATCAGCCTAACAATTTAAAGCAAACCTTTCTCAAGCGCCGCTCAACCCGCCGCTATACGGGGGAGCCCCTCACCCTAGAGGAACTGCAAGCGTTACTGGACTTTACCTACCAGCCACAACATTATATTGAACAGGGTTTTGATGGTTCTCCAGACTATTTCGACCTGAGTTTAATTGAAACCTTTGTGGCGGTTTCTAGCGTTACAGGGCTGGAAGAGGGCTGCTACTACTATGCTCCTAAAGCTCAAGAGCTGCGCCAAATCCGGTTTAAGAACTTCCGGCGCGAACTGCACTACCTATGCTTACAGCAGGATTTAGGACGAGACGCAGCGGCTGTGGTTTTTCACACCGCGGACTTGCAAAACGCAGTCTCCCACTACGGGGACCGTGCTTACCGCTACTTACACATGGATGCAGGACATCTCGGCCAAAAGCTCAATTTAGCAGCGATCTACCTTAATTTAGGTGCCAGCGGCATTGGCGGGTTCTTTGATGATTATGTCAATGAAGTGCTAGGCATTCCTACCGATGAAGCAGTTCTCTACATCACCACCCTTGGTCGACCCTAGGTTAGGCAGGGAGCTTAAGAACTTAAGAGCTTGTTAAATTTACTGGCTTGCCTGAGCTGGGAACGCACCAGGTACGACTGGCAGGGTTAAACCTTGACCCTCCCGGCTAATTTCTACGGGCAAGTTGCCACCGACCCTACTGTTTTCTACTGCCTGCTGGACTTCGTCCACCGTTTTAACCGCTCGATCGCCAACTTTGCGAATCACATCTCCCGGACGCAGGCCAGCTCTAGCTGCTGGAGAATTACGGGCAACTGCGACTATCAAGACCCCCTGGTTGTCCCGGATACGGATGTTGGAATTTGGATCGCTGCTGAGCCTTTCTTTTAAGGCAGGGGTTAGGGTTGCCATCTGAATGCCTAAATAAGGGTGATCAACCTTACCGCTTCTAATGAGTTGATTGGCAATCTGCTGAGCTGTATTGATGGGGATGGCAAATCCTAACCCTTGGGCACCACCAATGATCGCCGTATTCATCCCGATCACTTGACCTTGTTGATTTAACAAAGGGCCACCCGAATTGCCAGGGTTAATCGCTGCATCTGTTTGAATGAAGCCAACTCGCTTGTCAGGGGCACCAACCTGAGCACTAGTGCGACCTGTAGCGCTGATAATTCCTGCTGTAACGGTGTTGTCAAGTCCTAAAGGATTGCCAATGGCGATCGCCCACTCCCCCGGCCTGAGATTCTCTGAATCACCTAGATTAACCGTGGGTAAAGTATTGGCCTGAATTTTAACGACTGCCACATCAGTTAGTGAATCCTGGCCCAGAACCTTGCCTGTAAAGGTACGACCATCCTTGAGGGTAACCGTTACCGTATTAGCTCCGGCAACCACATGAGCATTGGTGAGAATCAAGCCATCGGATTTGAGGATAAAACCTGAACCTGTCCCCTGCACCACCCGAGTCGCAGGTTGCTGAGGAACATCGAGACCAAAAAACTGCCGGAAGAACGGGTCATTGAATGGGCTGGAAGCTCGGTTTCGAACCCTTCGGGAAGCATCAATTCTCACTACTGCGGGTCCAGTCTTTTCTACCGCAGTGGCAATAAAGCTGGGATTAGTGTTGCCTGGTAATGTAGTAGGAAATTGAGCTACTGTCTGCTGGGATAAGCGAGCATCGGAGGGCATGAGCTGGGAACCGAGGAAGGCTCCCATCGCCCCGACAAAGAGTAGAGATAAAAACGTGGCTGACTTGTGTACAGAACTACGAGACATATCAGATCGACTAGTTAGAGAATCTACAACAACTTCAGGCTGCTCCTTCAAGTTAGCAGCATCAGCGTCAGAACCATGTAGGCCAGAGTGACGATGTTCAGGTTGCATAGGTTCTCACTTTCACCCAAGAGAAGTTTGGCTATTAAGACTCTCTCAGCGGCGAGAGGTTTCCAAACTCCCAATAAATTGTTAGTAAATTTTGAGCAGTCAAGGCATTATCAACCGCATCCCAAAAGCACTCGAATTGCTGTATGGTCTAATAGTGCAAAGCCCCAAAATTTCTCAATCTTATTCAAGTCGGAGAGTAAGGCGGTCGAAACAGCAACTTGCACCTGCTTGCTCAATCAACTCTCGAAGGGTGAGTGACTTGTGAAAGCTGGCATTGTCAATCACTACTGTTTGACCCGGTTTTAATACAGGCACCCTGGTCTCAATCAATTTACTGCCGTGTTGCAGTAGCCCTCAAGCATTGGAGCTAAAACTTGACGCTTACACCAGCCCGCTATCCTGCTGGCGGGTACGGGCTTCAATCTCTTGTCAGCCACAAATCTTCGGTGTCAGCTTCATCGAAAGACGACCTCTGTTGCCGAGCTTCGACCTTGGCGTTGGACTTCGTCCCGTTCTCGGTAGCCATAGGTCTTTTTTTTCGCGTGAACCCAAGGCGCTTGAGCGCCTTAAGTGCGGTCACTGATGTCCCTCCCACTTGCGCCATCGCCTGTTGCGTCAAATGCCCATGGGCTCCATCCATTTTCAATTTTAGGGGGACATTGATAGTGACGAATGGATGGGTACCCGTTGCCTCTCGGCGTGAGCCACAAATCAAGGGTGTTACACTAATGGTATAGAGCCCCTCACCGGACAGCAGCGGGGGCTTTTTGACGAACGTCTCACTGTGTGGGGCTGGCATTAGGCTCACCTGAAGTGGGTAGTCTTTTAAGATTCTGTCCTAACCACCTCTTCAGTTGCAATAAATTTTGAGCAGTCAATTGCTGGGCTCTGCCCTAGTGACCCATTGTTAAATCTGACTCTCGGGCCCCAATGAAATAGGAAAGACGTCAACACCTTCAGTAACGATGGTTAAGACAATCTGGATTCCCACCATTCAGGGGGATATTGGTAATGGATCGCTGGCAAACACAGTGGTATAGAGCCAGTTTCAACGTCTTTCAGCTAGGGAAGTGGTTGCCAGCTTGTTAAATCGCCGGGATACTACCCACAAAATCCGGCTTTCAGGCCCTACTGCAAACGCGCTGGTGGTATCGCCTTTGGTTGCGCTGATGGAAAACCAAGTTAGGGAATTACAGGAACGCCACTTACCCGCAGCCCAGTTTCACAGTGAACTGTCTGCTCAGCAGCGCCAGCAACGCTTAAGGCGCTAGAGCGGGGGCAACTACGCTTGCTCTATCTCTCACCAGAATCTTTACTGAGTGAAGCAATCTGGCAGCGTCTCTGTGAGCCGCAGCTGACAATCAATGGTCTAGTATTGGATGAAGCTCATTGCCTAGTCCAGTGGGGGAGAGACCTTTCGACCTGCTTATCGTCGCCTGGGAGCAGTTCGGCCTGCGTTACTCAAGTCTAAACCGGCTGGGTCCCGGATGGCGATCGCCGCGTTTACGGCTACAGCAGATCCGCAGACCCAGCAAACGATCCAGGCCGTACTGGGCTTGGAGCGACCCGACTGTTTTTGCTTCAGCTCTACCGAACTTACAGCTGCTGATCCAAACTGCTTGGACTCCTCGAGGGCGTCGCCAGCAGTTGCTGAAATTCATTCGCGCTCACCCCCAGCAAACGGAGCTTGATCTATACCCGCAGTCGCCGGGATGCCGAGGCCTTAGCCACCTGGTTAGGTGAACAGGGCTACCAGACTGCAGCCTATCATGCAGGCACTAGGTCCAGAAGCACGTCGGTTCATCGAGGCAGCCTGGCTCCAGGGTGAAATGTCATTTGTCGTTTGTACCTGCGCCTTTGGCCTGGGGATCAATAAGCCTGATTGCCGTTGGGTTGCTCACTTTCACCCACCTTTGACGCTCTGCCAGTATATTCAGGAAATTGGCAGGGCGGGCCGGGATAGTAAAACGGGCGATCGCACTACGCTGATGAGTGAACCCACTGGTTGGCTCGACCCAGAAGACCAGCAACGGCGGAGATTTTTTGCGGACAGCTTGCGAGCTCAGCAACAAGCCGCCCAGCGACTGGGGCAAAAACTACCAACCCAAGGGTCAGTGCAAGCAGTTACTCGCGGATTTAAAAGATGCTGCCGTCGCCCTAGCGCTCCTCCACGCGTCGGGTCAGCGAGTGGGACGATCCTTTCCACTACTCGTTACAGCAGCCCGGAGGTCCTCCTGGGTCTCAACGAAATCATGCTGCAGTTGAATCCAGCATGACAAAGTATCTTTCTACCCGTCAGTGCCGTTGGCAATTCTTACTACAAGCCTTTGGCTTTTCAGCAGAAGCAAACACCTTACGCTGTGGTCACTGCGATAACTGCCTGAAGAAGGTTTCTACTTCCTAGGCTATTCCAGAGGGAACATGTTGTGAGATCCTTACTCAAGGGAAATTAGGAAAGAACCATTGCGACTGCGCGATCGCAGCATTAGTCTATGCCAGCAACCGATCCTCATCTAGCCTTGCCCCCTGAGAAAGGCCCTGCTCCAGTTCAAAGCCGTCTGATCAGCAAAATTATTGAACCAGCCCTGCGGTTTTGGCTGCAGTCCCAGGTAGAACGAGCGGAAAATCTGCGGGTCGAAATCACCGGGGGCAATCGCCAAATTCTTGCCGGTCATATCTACCGAGTTGTGGTGTCGGCTAAAGACGTGGTCTATCAAGGTCTCCACTTCAGTCAAATTCACCTTACGGGGGACAACATTCGAATTAACCTTGGCCAAGTGATTCAAGGTCAGCCTCTCCGGCTTCTAGATACTGTACCTGTAGAAGCTAGGCTGCTACTGAATTCAGCAGCTGTGAATGCCTCTCTACAGGCCCCTCTTTTGACTACTGCTTTGAATGAGCTTTTGTCCCGGCTGCAAAGTGATGGTAGGGAGATGGCAGTAGCCGCAGTACAGTCTATGACAGTACAGAAAATTTTTATTGACTCCGGTCAACTCACGTTCAGTACCAGCATTCTAGCTGCTGATGGCAGCACCCTACCCTTAGCCATTCAGACAGGTCTACAGCTAGCCAGTCCCCATGAGCTGCAGTTTAGCGATCCTCAGTACTTATTTCAGAATGAAGCACAGAGATTACTCTTCAGGAATTTGCACGGTTTTACCCTGGATTTGGGTCCAGAAGTTGCGGTTCGAGAACTGAAGCTGCAATCAGACCAGCTCATTTGCTGGGGTCAAATTAATGTCCTGCCTGCCTCTTAGGTCTGTGGCAGTATTGGTAGCAGGAGTGTCACAAAGTAGTACACCAACGGCGCTGTAAATACGTAGCTGTCAGCCCGATCTAAAATGCCACCATGACCGGGGATGAGCTGGCCTGAGTCTTTCACGCCGGCATCTCGCTTCATCATAGATTCCGTCAAATCCCCCAATAGGCTGGCAATGCCGATGAGGATTCCCAGGGCAACGCCTGACAATGGCCAGCCCGGCCAGTCCAAATACCAAGCTCCAGTAGTGGCAATCACGACACTACCCATGACTCCGAAGACCGCACCTTCGACCGTCTTTTTCGGACTGATGTCAGATAGACGGGTGCGACCAAAAAACTTACCGATGATATAGGCACCAATATCCGCCGCCCAAATACAGCCAAAGGCTAGCAGGGTTACAGTCAAGCCTGCGGGTAAGGCTTGTAGGTCGGTCGAGGTAGGCTGCCAGCCATCGAGCAGACTATTGCCGGTACTACCCAAGGCGCGCAGCCGCACCCAGTAACTTGGCAGGTACCCGCCGTAGAATAACCCGAGAATTGAGGCTGAAATGTCAGCAATACTGGCAAATTTTGGCTGAAACAGTAGGTAAAAGCAAATCAGCGTTCCAGCGATTGGAAAAATAGCGTCTGCCAGCGTTACAGAGAGAGTCGAGATGACCAGTAAGATCTGACTCATGACCAAAGTGGTTTTTGCCGCCGGAGCCATTCCCTTAGCGCGAGCAAGCTGAAAGTACTCCAGTTGACCGAGGTAGATGATAATCCCAAATCCCAGGGTAAAATACCATCCCCCTGTAATAATCATTCCCAGTGCCAGGGCGATCGCCACAATTCCACTCAGGATCCGAGACCAAGGCATAGACTGTAACTTATCCTAAAAATTCCCGTAAGCGAACGAATTGCTCGCAACAGTGCGCTAGACAGGAGATCCCATCTAAGTAGTATAGTCGTCTTACCGACAACCCCACCGAGAACGAGGTTAAGCTCAGGGCGGCGATTGGTGAGGATTCTGCCTTATTCCCGCTGAAAGCACTGATAGGCAGCCTCTGCCATCAAGCGGGAAATCTCAGGTTCTTTTCGCTTATAGAAAAAATCAGCCAAAGCGTTAAAGATATCAAAGTCGGAGATTCCCATCGCCTGTAGATCGGTAAAGGCTCTGTGCGTTGCGACAAACGCTTCCTGGGTGGATACCGGCGCTTCGGCGATCACTGCTGAGTTCTGCTCATCTTGACCTGATTCAGTCACGCTTACCTCCAGTACTTTCCATCAATTCAACCGCAAGAGGTTCACTGAGTTAAACCCCCGCAATTCCCTCACCACCACAGTATAGGCATTGAACTGAGACTGCCACTCTACTAAGCTACGGAAGCCGCTTCTTCTTGCAAAATAGCTCGGAGTCCTTCTCGATAGGTGGGGTAGAGCAGAGAGCCCAGCTCCGTTTTAATTTTTTGGTTGGAGACTCGTCTGGATTCTTCCCAAAATGAGGCACTCATAGCACTCATACTGGTCGGGTCAAAGGGAATTGCTGGTGGGGGAGCGATACCCAGCAGGTGGGCCGCCTCAACAATCAAGTTGCTCGGTTCAGTCGGTTCATCGTCCGAGACGTTATAGATGGAACCTGGCTGAGGCTGCTGCATAGAGTTCCAGAGGGTTCTGACGATATCGTCTACATGAATCCGGCAAAAAACATGACCGGGCTTATCGATACGTCGAACTTTTCCAGTTCTCAGCCGCTCCAACATGCTGCGTCCCGGTCCGTAAATTCCCGGTAAGCGAAAGATGTGAGTGGGTAACTTTGATTGCAAGAAAGCAGTTTCAGCATTGACCCGGTGGTGCGATCGCTCGCTTTGCGGATTCACAGGGGTTAATTCATTTACCCAAGCCCCTTGTGAATCCCCGTAGACTCCTGTGGTGGACAAATAGCCAAACCACCGCAGCTTGGCTGACTCTAAAACCGGAATGAAGCAAGCAGCTACCGGATCAACACCCTGGGAATTAGGGGGAATTGAATCGAGGACATGCGTCACCCCTGCCCAAGCCTCTGGCGGTAGCAGCGTTAGTTTTTCCGGAGAGTCGTAATCAAAGGCATAGCAGGCAGCCCGCATGCCATCGGGGACCACACCCCTGCGGGTTGTAATGACAACTGCCACCCCTTGAGCTAAAAGAAAGTGGGCTAAACGACTACCCGTATAACCACACCCTAAAATCAGAACTTTCATGAGCAAACCCGCACCTCAGCAACAAGCAAAACTATTTCAAGTTTTACAAGTTTTGGAGAGCTTGGCAGCCAATCTCAGGAACTCCGGCAATGGAAGGGAGTACCGTCGGGGTTTATTGACCTTGTCCCTGCCCAGCTTCACCGGGAGCGGGTGCAGTATCACTTTGAGTGGTATCGTTTGGCGCTGCGCTGGGAGCGACGTCACTGGGACCCGTTGGGGTAGCGGGGGTATTACCCGATTGGGGCGCAGGGGATGGAACGGTAATATTGTTATTAATATCAGGAGCCGGAGCCTGGGACTGCTGAGGTGAGGGAACCGTGATATCTACGTCAGGAGCGGCAGCCGGAGCCTGGGACTGCTGGGGCGAGGGAACCGTGATATCTACGTCAGGGGCAGGTGGTGCTGGTGGAGTAGGGCTGGTGGTATTTTCAGGAACGATAATCTGCTGGATAGGTTGCTCGTCTCGTTGATTGAGCAGGTACCAAGCCAAAATACCTAATCCTATAAGAGAGGCAATAATCACACCCATTAATAATCCACGGGCTGCACTATCGTTGTCCCGCGCTCTTTGCTGCTCAACAAATAAACGCTCATCGTCTCTGCGACCCTCTACATAACCCTCTTGATAGTGAGGACCACCAGGGGGGACCGGGGTATTGGGTTGTACAGGATCGCGAGGAGGCGTTCCAGGATCATTGGGATAGGTCATATTTATTCTCAGAACTCACTAAAGCCAGACTACCCAGTTGTAGCTGACGTTTTTCAGGATTGCCAAGTTCCTGGAGTGAGCTTGATAGTGCCCTTGCCGATCATCAATAGAGGCAATTCAGCTAGAGCAAATTGTTGATGATGTATTAGAGGATGGTGGGTTGAGTAAAGTAGAGAGGTATCTACATTCAAGTAGAATTTATGGAATGTCGGCTCTGCGGTCACCCCAGCACTCATAAATATGGCAAAGCCCCCAACGGTAGCCAGCGGTATTTCTGCCCCCTGTGCAAGCAAACGTTCAACGAGCGGTTTGACACCTTGTACTACCGATGAATTTCTCTTAAGCAGCTACCAGGTAGAAATTCC
>JAUJON010000327.1 GCA_030447595.1 Thermosynechococcaceae cyanobacterium YX3bin19 | reverse complement strand
GCGTAAGGGGTAGCCGTAAGCACATGCTCACCCAAAGAAGGCGTCCAGGAAAGGTAGGTATTGGTCTGGGCCTCGTTGCCGGCAAGGGCGTAGGGAAAGGCAGAGTCGGTGAAGTAATTCGCAGTGCCATCATAGTCAAAGACTACGCTGCCCACCTGTTGGGGAAAGGTATTGGCCCGGATGCTGAGCTTGGTAGTACCGAGTTTGGTAAAATCAAGGACTGCGTTATCGGGAATCGGATCAAAGCCTTCTACTGGTGTTTGCGTTTCGGTGTTGATCAAGGTAAAGTTTTTCACCTGGTTCAACTCTATTTCGTACACGCTCACCCAGTCACGGACGGTAATATCTAGAGAAGACGAAGGATTGGTGTAAGTTTGTCTGGCAACAGTACCTGTGTAGAGGTTATCGGGATCACAAGGCTCATAGCGTTTCATATTTGCGATGGGAGAGCCAAAGTTCAAAGTCAATGAACGAGTAGGATTAAGTTCTACACCAGTAGAAGAATTGTAGCTCTTGCTTTTAGGCAGCTCCAGCCAGGTACAGAGGTAAAACTTCCCATCTCCTTTCTGCAAAAGCAAGTGACGCACGTCACTCATATCGGTTCCGGTAATGGTGTAGTTGAGAGAAGCAGGCGTGAAGGTAGCGTCCTTATCATCAAGAAGGGTAATGAGGTTTTTGAGTGTTATAAAAGCAGGTTTAGGCTTGAGATTACGGTAGACTAAGCCAAAGTTGTGCTGCTGATTGAGCGTATCAACCAGTCTTTCATCAATGAGTTCATAATGAGCTACTGCCGGCCAATCTCTATTATCATAGAAGTATTGGGTAAACTGACGCGGTACTATCTTGGCACTCACCCGGTAAGAGTTATGACGAAAGCCATTAGGAAGGAATGAATTATGTCCCCCTGTTTCAGTAATCATACCTGGTTTATTTACACCATAGATGCGGTCATATTCTTGCATCATCCGGGCATAGGTCATGGGCACACTGCCTCCGGCATCTCCTCCGGGATGATCTACATACAGGTGCATATTGCCATAGTCACAGTATTCACTCATATCCAGTGCACTAGGCATATCCCTGTTGATAATAGAAGGACCTACCCGTTTAACATTAGATAAAGAAGGATGGGTTTTTAACTTATTATAAAGCTGGATCTGATAGTTCTTTAATATAGTAGGCCAGGTAGCAGTTGTGCTGTTCTTTCTGTATTCATTAGGTCCTTCTATAGAATAAATAGCTGGAGCAATGGGAGAAAGGAAGTCTAATTCACGAGAGATGAGTGTTGTATCGAGTATATCATGGAGTGCAGGAGTGGTAGATCTGGTTCTTTGTCCACTGATGTAAAGCAAGGTGATGCCTAAGCTGCTATAAAGATCTTGGAATCGATTGCGTACAGTTTCTCCATGAGCCCAACCTACACGCATTCCTTCTCTGATATGACGTACTTTCAGGTCAGCTAAGAGGGCTTTGATACTGTCGTATTGGGTATAATATTTTGTATCCGTACTACCAAAATGGGTATTGACACCAATGGTTTCCACAAAATCATTGGCACGTCTGGCCTGTACCTGAGCTTTTAGCAGCGTTGGCAGCAGCAAGAGCAGCAGGCACAGCAGCCGGGTCATACATGATTGTTTTGTTCGTGATTGTTTTGTTCCGGCTTGATCCAACCGGTTGGCTGGCAAAGCAAGGGCATTTGAGGTAGCTGTTAGCATAAAAGGGTAAGTAAGGGTAAGTTAAGGTAGCGGACAGTCGAAACTACAGAACAGTCGAAAGTAAAGGAGCGTAGAAACTGAAGAACCGTAGAAACTAAAAGAGAGTAGAAACTGAAAAGGGTGCTCAAACAGGCTGCGGCCAAAAGCCCGGCGGGTAGTGACACCCGCCGGGTCGGTTCCTCTTGCCACCAGCAGGGCAAGCAGTTGGTGCGGCAAGCAGTTGGGATTGCTATTTAGGGCTACTTAGCAATAACGAGTTTTCTCACTACCGGCAGGCCCACTCCCTGCAATTGCACTACGTACAACCCAGCCGCTACTCCGCTAACGTCTACTGAAAAACTGTTGCTGCCTTTTACCGCTTGGTGCACACTGGTCAACCGCCCCCTGCCGCCCGCATCCAGCAGCCGGATTTGTACCTCTCCGGCTTCACTAGCTGTATAGCTTAGGGTTACTGCCTCCTTGGCCGGGTTGGGATACAATATAGCCTCGCTTCCTTGCCTTGCTGCCCCTTGCGGCTCGTAAGCTAGTCGGGCACTGGCCGTGACCAGTTCTTTGCCAAACACCCTAAACTCATTAACCGAGACCCAGCCGCCGGTGTAGTTGTAAGCCCCCGTGACGGTGA
>JAUJON010000326.1 GCA_030447595.1 Thermosynechococcaceae cyanobacterium YX3bin19 | reverse complement strand
TAAGTAGAAGGATCTAATTAAACTTAAAACGCTCGACCAGGTAGCTACCCCGTTGTCCTCTAGATTCAATGCTAGTGATAAGTGCCATTGCCAAATCATACTCATCCTCAAAAACTCGACTGGAAAGCTCACCTCGTTTGAGGTGCAGCCACTCATCCTCGATGCGGTTCATCTGAGGTGAATAGGGCGGTAGAAAGAATAGGTATAATCCTTGCTGCTGCCATTGATCCCAATGGTGCTGTGTCAAGCGGCTTCTATGAGTAGAAGCATTGTCTTGGACAATGACAGTAAACTGTCCGGTCTGGGCCAAATGTTGAGCTGCCTTGGTGGCTTGCCACTCCATTAACTTCAGGTAGCGCTCGCTATTGAAGCTGCCGACAACCATACCGTATTCAAAGTGTTGTTGAGGCTGCCACAGTCCTAGAACGCTAATACGTCTGCCGCGTTTGCGGGGTTGACGGATTCGCTTTTGCTGTCCACGCCGGCTGTAGCTATAGGTGAGGGAACTGGTGCGTTCAAAGCCACTTTCATCGAGATACTTCAGACAAACGACTCCAGAGGCTGCCCATAGTTTGAGCATCAGCCAATCAGCTCGTTTTGCTTGCTGGTACTCAATTGATTTCGGCTGGGGTGGGCTGTAACGTACTCGCTTCCAGACCCAGCCTTTTTTTTGAGAATCCGCTGCAATCGCCGAGAACCTAACTGCACCCCTCGCTCAGTAGCAAGTCTCTCGCATAATTGCGGACTAGTGTAGCTTCGCTCCTGTGCCAACCACTGTGCCACCGCTGCCATGTCTGCATCACACCAGCGCGGTTTGAGGCCCCGTCCAGGTACTTCCCATAACCCACCTAACCCTCGTGTTTGCCAACGTCGAATTGTCTCTCGTGTCGTATGTGGCGATTGTTTCAGGTGTTTGGCAATTTTGGGGGCACTCCACCCACTAGCATTGAGGCGCAGAGCCAATGCTCGCAGTTTGGTGCGGCGAGGGACCCTATTAGCCAGACTCAGTTCGTGTAAGGTGTACTCTTCTTGAGGGGTTAAAGTAATTCTGGTGGCAGCAGGCATCTTTAGTCATGAGGAACAACACCTGCCCATATTATGGTTTTTTAAGTCCCTCTACTTAGAAACCTTGGAGAAACTAGTTGATGGTGAATATTGCGTTCAATACAACGGTTTCAGAAAGCTAAGGCCGGGTGGTGTCCCTCCCAAACTAGGCCAACAACCTGATCTTCCTGTGGGAACGAAGGAGTGCCGCTTTTACTGTCAGGAGCCTAGCCATCCCTTAAGTCTCTTAAGGCGAGAAAAACTAGCAGAAGTTAACCTAAAAAACTTTCGCTGGGGTGCTTACTATAACCTCGCGCCGATAGAAAAAGAGGGGCATTTTCTTTGGGTACCTGTTAGTTCTAGTCAAGCTGTCCTAGAAATTCCTCATATTCCTCAAGCTTTGACTGCAGTGCTGCTTGAAGATGCTATAGATCTTTTTAAGAGGTGTAGAAACTTAATAATATTTTTTAACTCACTTCATGCTGGGGCGACTGTTGATCACTTGCATCTTCAGGCTGTTTGCTATAAAGGTAAACTACCTATTCAAAAAGCTTTGGTAAAAAAAGAAGGGAATTTTAGTTTTTTAGAACACTATCCAATCAATGCCTTAGTATTCGATGACAGTAATGTCTACAAACTTAAAGGCGTGGTCAGTAATTTACAAACAAACAAAATTCCCTTCAACTTAATCTTTATTGATAATTGCGCTTACCTAGTTCCCAGGAACCCAGCTCATGAAGTGGTTCAGGAATTTCCTCAAGGTGTCTTATCTTCTATGGAAGTTTGTGGAAAATTGATTTTGACTGACAAGAAACTATATGAAAAAGTGGAAGAACATCTGATTAAAAGCGCTATGAGGAAACTTTCTTTAAGTACTGCTCAAATTGCTAATCTGTTGTAAATCTACGAGATGCAGGAAAACTTGCCTTTACGAGACTTAACCCAGATACTGTACTTCAGGTGTTTAGCCACCTCAGATATCTTTGCCCAACTATACTCCTATGGTAACTGCTTTAATTACGGGTGCCTCTGCGGGAATTGGTGAGACCTTTGCTCAGGAGCTTGCGGCCCGCCAGATGAATCTTGTTTTAGTGGCCCGTTCAGAAGCCAAACTGCAACAACTATCCCAACAACTAACAGAGCAATACCCAATTCAGGTCGAGTATATTGTCCAAGACTTGACGGTTCCGTCGGCAGCTCAAGCTGTATTTGACGCCGTTGTTCAAAGGGGGCTAACAATTGACTTGCTTGTTAACAACGCCGGTTTTGGGGACTATGGCTCCTTTGCAGAAGGGGAT
>JAUJON010000325.1 GCA_030447595.1 Thermosynechococcaceae cyanobacterium YX3bin19 | reverse complement strand
ACCTTGATGAGGTGCAGACGACTTCCACCCCGAAATACAACAATCCATACAATATTCGCCTCGTGAAGTTTACACCAAGAATGATAGAATGACAAAGCGCCGGTTTAACCTTTGAAGATCGTATACTTTAAGGTTGGATTCGATTTTCCTTTGTTTGCCTAAAGAACTACTGATAGTGGATTGACTACAAAGTATTCCAGTAGTCAAGCGCATTATGTGCTGTTCCACTCCGGACAAGTTTTGTCCCAATTCGGACACTCCTTACTAAGGTTAGCCTACTGAAGACCTTTATTTGATCATTTATAGCCCTTCTACGCTATCTGGCAAGGGATTGGGACTGGAGTGGTTAACAAACTAATGTTTCCCTAAACAATATGAAAAAAGCGAACCTTAATGACCCTGCTGCAGAAGGTATAATCCCAATCCGACCAACAGTTTCACATGCCTTCTGCACAATATACTCCGGAAGAAGTGAAAGCCATATCGGAGCTTTAGTCATTACAATGTTCTCAGTCAGTTTCCAGGCCATCAAAGCGGCCCTGATGAGCCCGGCCAAAAGTCTTCGAAGTGAATAGAATTGCCGTCACAAATAACGTGCTGATCAAGAAAGGAGGCAGAAAGGGTAATGCTATTTTCCCTATCAAATAGGTTCTTGGCTAGATGCTTTCATCTTAAGCCTGAAGTAAGTAGTCGTGTAACTGGGCAGGAGTAAGGGGTTTTTTTAAGAGATGGGCTCCGTACTGGGCCGCCTGCTGCTGGTCAGCAGGATGAATAGAGCTGGTGAGCATTAGCACGATCATTCCTTCCAGCAGTAAGTCCCTTTGTCGGCAAGCAGCCAGCAACTCAAAGCCTGACAGAACCGGCATGTTTACGTCCAGCAGCAGTAAGGAAGGATAACTACCCTTCTGGTGACTAGCCTCTAGGTAAGCGAGTGCTTCTGGGCTGGAGGAAAATGTCGTAAGGCTACAAGCAGGTTGAATAAGCTGTACCACCCTGCGGTTAATCTGCAGGTCCATCAAGTTATCATCTACCAGAAGAACCTGTTCTGTCAGCACTACCCTTTCTCCTGCTGGTGTAATAGCTTGCTTTTCCATCATAGCGGCTGTTGCTTGGCTGACTACCCGTAGACAAGCTTGTCAGGTAGCCGGCTTGTGGTTTAGTAAGATTATACCCGGTAAGCTTGCCTGGATTATGACTGTTAGTAGGACAAGTATACCTATTTGTTGGTTAGATAATCAAACTACTGGACTAGCTTTAGGAGTATACCTCTTCTGCCCAATCATGCTACTGGTGAAAACTAGAAAATAAATACACTTGAATTATTACCTTATTGCTAAAGCATATTAGCTGTAATCTTTAACTTCGACATTCAGAAGAGGGAAGGAGAGAAAGCGGCAAGCAACGTCTGGCGTGGTGCTAGGACAGGGAAAGTATCATTAGTCGCAGAAAGAATAGTTAACCGGTAATACTAGAAAAGGAAAGTTTTCTAGTAAAACAAATTTAAAGGTTACACATGTAAGTTTTAGGTGTAAATGGAAAATAAGCGCACTATCTAAAACTGAAGACTTTTTTACTAGGGTTATCACACCAAAAAAGGGCGTTTCAATTGTGTATTGATGTTGTTTGGGGTTTGATATAGTCCCCCAAATGCGGACAGTGGAGTTGCTTCACTTAGCAAAACCATGACCTAGAAAACAAGCAGCAAAAAGCGTCGCCAGTACATTCAGATTTCGACCGCTACTCTGGCTGCTCAGGCTGTCGGTTGGGCAGGGTTAGGGTAAAGGTGGTGCCTAGCCCCAGCTGGGATTGGAGCTCGATGCTGCCTTCCAGCAGGGTAACAATTTCCTTTACTAAATACAGGCCTAACCCGGTGCCTTCTTTGAAATCAGTCGCCCGGTAGAACATCTCAAAGATCCGGCTTTGGTGTTCCTGGCCAATGCCAATGCCATTGTCGGTTACTTTGATTACCGCTTCCCGAGCCCGGGAGTGCACTTCCAGGCGAACAAATTGTTTTTCCTTGGTGGGGTCACTGTAGCGGTAGGCATTCGAGAGCAAGTTATTGAACAAGATGCCTAGTCTTTTCGCATCCGAGTAAAAGGGGCTTGCCTCCGCTAACGTGAAGGTAACTTCAATGCTTTCGGCTCCCGGCAGATGCGTTAATCCCTCCTGAATTTCCCGGATAAGTAATTCAAAATCAATTTTATCAGTCTCCACCTGGGTTCGGCTATTACGGGAGATTTCAACCATGTCCCCAATAATCCGATCCAGCTTATCAAGACTGCGCAGCATCATGTGACTGTCTTCTTGGGGGGGCGCGGGGGAGGGAGGGAGGGGGGGTGGCTGGGGGGGGGGCTG